>PWFS01000147.1 GCA_003554145.1 Halobacteroidaceae bacterium
CGTCAGCGCCGCCGACCAGACCGAGGCACGATTGCGCGGTGGACTGGCGTTCGAGGGTTCCGAGGGCCGCTCCTATCGGGTGCCACTGGAACTGCGGCACACGAGGCTCGATGGCGACTCGTTCCGCACTCGACTCGCCTTCGCCCCCGAGGCCGTCCTGCCCCGGGGGCCGACCCGGCAGCTGCGGGTGCAGGGGCAGCTGGCCTACGCCGACTACGACAACGACGACCGCGATGCGCTCACCCTGGGCGCCTCGGCCACCTCGCTGCACGTGCTCGATCCGCAGAGCGCACTGCTGTTCTACGCCGGAGTCGCCACTTCGTACGATGCCGCCGACGAGGACGAGTTCACCAAGGCCCGTGCCGGCGGCTTTCTGGGCCTCCAGCGGGCCTTCTTCGAGGACACCACGGCCAGCGTGACCGCCACCGCCTCCCACGAGCGCGCCCGGGAGGCCCGCTCCACCCTGGCGGCCTTCCCCGACGAGGACAACGGCGCCGAACGCGCCACCACTTACGAACTGCGGGGCGCACTGGCCCACCCCCTGGGGGACTCCGGGTTCACCGCCTTCACCGAGGGCGCCGTGCGCGAGAAGCAGTCGAACATCGATCTGTTCGAGTTCACCCAGCGCGAGATCTTCGCCGGAGTGCGCTATGACTACTGAGCCGCACCGCCCCGCTCCTGCCTGGGCTCTCGCCGCACTCCTCAGCGGCACCGCGACGCTTGCACCGCTAACGGTTGCGGCCGAAGAGCGCATCGGCATCGTCCTCGCCAACCGCGGCGACCCGGTGCTGATCCGCGACGGCGAGGAACAATCCGTCGGACGCCGCGACGAGATCCGCGCCGGCGACCGGCTGCGGACCGACGAGCGCTCCCGACTGCAGATGCGCCTTGAGGACGGCCAGACCCTAAGCCTGACCGAAAACACCGAGCTGCACATCGAGGCCTATGCGTTCGATGAGGAGAGCGGCACCGGCGAAAGCCGCAAGAGCCTGATCGAGGGCGGACTGCGGGCCATCACCGGTCAGATCAGTGGCGAAGGCGACTACACCATCGAGACCGAGGTGGCGACCATCGGCATCCGCGGAACCATCTTCGAACTCGCCCACGGCGACGGCGGCACCGCCGGCGGCACGCCCCGCGGCCGGGGCTTTGCCGAAAACCGCGGCGATGAACGCTCCCGGGTCAACACCGGCGACGACGCCCCCGTCGACTACTTCCGAGTCACCGACCCCGAACTGCCCCCGGAGGCCCTGAGCGAGCGCCCCGCCGAGTTGGACGCCCTGGATGAGCCCGCTGAAGCCCCTGCCCCTGCAGACGACGCCGAGGAAACGGAGGACGAGGCGGCCGCTGCGCCACCTGGCGATGAGGACACCGAGGAGGCCGAGGACGGCGGCGCGCTGGCCGCGGCAGAAGACGAGTCAGAGGTCACCCCTGAGCCGACGAGCGACGCGGACCTATCTGCTACTGGCATTGATGCATCCGCCGGTACGGATACGGATGCGCTGTCCAGCCGCCAGGACCGGGATATCGACCAGACCACTACGGACGCCGAAGATGAGTTCCTAGTGGGCATTGAGCCGGGCGCCCCCTTCTTCTTCATTGAGGGCGATGCCGTGCCGGAGGATGATCCACGGTTGGAGGGGCTGACGCTCTCGACCGAGTCTGAACGCGACCGCGACTTTAGTAATGGCGACTTATCTGAGGTCGATGGCGCTATTTCTAATGGGGACCCCGTAGAGATTGAGCAAAATTCGCCAGCCACCGGGACTTGGGGAGATTGGATTGATGATGAAAGTGGCGAGCCCAGCGGGCCCGGGATTCGAGGAGAGGCCTACCTGGACACCGTTGACGAAGATCTGGACCTAACCGCCGTCGACGAACTTGGGCAGCAATTGCAAGGCGGTGTCTTTCTAGGTCCAGACCAAAGAGCGTGGCTGGATGGCTCTGTAGCCATCTCCGCCGAAGACCAGACCGTCACGCTGGAAACATTCCAAGTCCGTCAAATCACCTCCGACGGCACTTGGACCTGGCATACCGATGAGACGGAGACAAACCTCTTTGAGCTGGCTACCGGCATCGATGTCACTGGGGAGGTCACCCACTTCGAGGAAGAATCCGATGCTTTCACCGGCGACCTCGCCGCCATGCTCTCGGAGGCCGACGACATCATCGAGCTGCTCGGCGCTTTCGACTTCGAGGCCGATAACAACGACTGGGCCGTAGACGGTGTCTTCTTCCTGGAGCTGGACGAGTGATGATCGCTCGCTCGGACAACCGCGCCCCACCCGGCGATGCGGGCGCGGCGCGCCCGGATGAATCGACCTACACCGGACGCGTTGTGGTCCGCCGCCCCCGCTGCTACGGTCCATAGGGTATGACCTACTGCCTCGCCATCGCCGTGGATGAGGGCCTGGTCTTCGCATCGGACAGCCGCACCCACGCCGGCGTCGACCAGGTCAGCACCTACAGCAAGATGTTCGCCTTTGCCCGGCCGGGCGAGCGCAATCTTGTCGTGCTCTCCGCCGGCAACCTGGCCAC
>PWFS01000045.1 GCA_003554145.1 Halobacteroidaceae bacterium
GTTTCCTGGATATTATCCGATACCTCCTGGATGGAGGAGCCCATTTCTTCCATGGTCGCAGAAAGCTCTTCCACCGAACCGGCCTGATTTTCTGCCCCAGAAGATAGCTGCTGAGAGGAAGAAGAAATATTGTCGGTGGCTTCAGAAACCTGCCCTGAAGCATCCTGCACACTCTGCAGGCTCTGGCGAAGGCTGGCGGTCAAAGAGTTGAAACTGCGGGCCAGTTGACCAATTTCATCTTCATTCTTCAGGTCAATGCTGACCGTTAAATCACCCTGTTCCCCTTTGCCCATCAGTTCCATTAATTTCTTAATGGGGCTGGTCAGCGAATTACCCATAAAGAGACTGACCCCAACAACTATCAGGGCTGCTACCAGGCCGATTATGAGCATCTGATTGCGTAGCGCATTAAGGGCGGCAAAGGCCTCGGCCTGATCGATTTCCACAATCAGACCCACCGGATCTGCACCCATCCGAGCAACCTCCAGGTGGCCCAGAACCGGCTCACCCCGATATTCCACGTATTCGGCAGTGGTGCCAAAGTTCATCTCCCCCCGGCGGATGGGACCGGACAGAATATCCACTGCTTCGGTGTCAATAACCTGGTTTAAAGCTCCGTCCCGGGCAAACTCACCGATCAGAGTATTGGTCATTAAGAGCCCGTCGGCATCAACCAGATAGGCATCTGCGGTTTCACCCAGCTGATCCAGGCCCTGATGGACCATCGCATCAATCAGGGCTCCGGCAAAACCAATAGCCATAACTCCCACCACATCTCCCCGCAGTCCCTCCGAATAGACAGGGGAGGCAATTACCATAACATTTTCATTTACCACGTCAGAAAAAAAGAGGGGGTCCCAGGCCAGGTCACCTCCCAGGGCTTCCTGGAAATAGCTGCGTCCCGAGAGGTCCGCACCCCAGATATCATCTTCAGTTGAGTAAACCGCGGTCCCCCCGGGTTCCAGTAGGAAGATAAAAGAAAAGCCGTACTGCTCTTCCACCTGGGGCATTAGAGTATCCAGTATTTCCAGCCTATCCTGCCACATGGGATCATCAGTATCGCCAACCCTATTGATGGTCTGGCCTTGATGCACACCTCCCTGCAGGATATTCATACTCTGATAAACGTCCCGGGTTGTAGCCAGGACCTGGATATCAGCCTGCCTTTCCTCGAAAAAATCGTTGATTCTTTGATCCGCCATTTCACCAAACATTCCCATCCCGGCGTAAATTTCCTCCCGGATATTGTCCTGGGATGACTGATAGCTCAGGACCCCTATTACCGCCAGGGGGATAATTCCAATGGCCAGGAACAATAATAGTAACTTGATCCGCAAACTCATTTTTCTAAACATAGCTGCCCTCCTAAAATTTATTTAGTCCGATTTTTGCTTTGCCCTCCCCTGCTTCTAGTTTTATTTTGTACCCACAGCCTTCACCGGAAAAATATTATTTTTCTAGTTGTTCTATCGGTTGATCACCCAGTTTTTTTAAACTTTTTTCTACAATTGAATACGTAAGTGTACACATTTTGGTTAAGAATATTACATCAGTTAGGAACAATTATCTTAACCTGACTTGAAGCTTTTTCTAAACCTACTGGCCCATATTGGGGCACAAAAATATATTTAAAGAAAACGTTCCTGAAACTCTAATCAAAAAACCTGCCTCTGAAAACCAGAGAACAGGCCATTTTTCTCCAATTATTTTGGTTCCTGGAAAAAAATTAAAACCAGCCATTCCTCTTTTTTTTCTGCAAGTTTTGGAAGGACAGACAATATCAAGGACAAACTCAATTACCTTTTTTATTATGAAAAGTAACAGACTGGAGGTCCCGAGGGACCTCCAGTCCGAAACCCTACTTAATAATGAACTGTTTGACAATCTCGTCCAGTTCGTCGGCCAGTTCCTTCAAACCCTGCCCGGAAGCAGATAGCTCTTCGCTGGAAGATGCATTATCGGTAGCCACTTCGCTAAGATTTTCTGTGGTCTTGATCACCTCATCGATAGAGGCAGCTTGTTCTTCAGAAGAGGCCGCAACCCCCCGGACCAGTTCAGCCATCTTATCCACCATGTTGACCACTTCTTCGGTACTGCTGGACTGTTCTTCGGTAGAAGCCGAGGCATCTTCTATCAGGCTGGAAATCTGCTCAACTGCTTTTCTGACATTTTCACTCTGGCCAATCTGGGCTTCCATGGTTTTTGTTACTGCCTCGATGCGTTCTGCCACAGATTTTACTGCATTGAATATATTTTCAAAGGCCTCCCCGGCCTCCTGAACCGATACGGTGCCCTGCTGGACTTTTTCACTGCCCTCGCGGCTGGTCTCTACCGCATCTTTTACCTCTTTCTGAATACCCTTGATCAACTCCGAGATATCCCCCGTAGCTTCCTGGGAACGATCGGCCAGATCGCTGATGGCCGAGGCAACAACTGCAAAACCACGGCCGTGTTCTCCTGCCCGGGCCGCTTCAATAGAGGCATTCAGGGCCAGCAGATTGGTCTGTTCAGCTATATCATCGATAACTTCCA
>PWFS01000165.1 GCA_003554145.1 Halobacteroidaceae bacterium
AATTAGTAGCCCCCCGAGAATTCAGGGATCTTTATTCCAATGACCTGGAAACCTGGTGTGAAAACGTTAATTCTGCTACAGTTGAGCGGGGTTTTCCAATGGTGATGGAAGCCCTGGAACAACCCCTTCCATTTGATTTTTTGGAGCAGGAGGAATTGGAT
The DNA here is from genome assembly GCA_003554145.1 of Halobacteroidaceae bacterium. GTDB lineage: Bacteria > Bacillota > Halanaerobiia > B1SED10-174 > B1SED10-174 > T1SED10-26. The sequence continues at coordinate 162 of PWFS01000165.1, forward strand.
TCAAGCGAAAAGGTTTCCGAACAGACTGGCTTGCAGTCTTTCTTTTTCGATTATTATCATGAACTTCTGGATATGAGAGAGATGGATAAATGCCGGCAGTTTCTGGAAAAATACCGCTCCTGTCAGCCCGATTTTTACCAGAATGACTCTAAATATTATGACACCCACCTTATCCAGCAGGCCCTTTTCCGGGATGAACAGGAACGGGTTAAAAATTATCTGGATTTTTTTATTGAGAACCCTGTAAAGGGTATCGACGAACTGATAGGTGTGCTTCAACTTCTGCAGTATTATGGACTGCCCGATGAAGCAGAGGGGGTTTCGCGGAGCATTTTAGAGAAAGCAGATGATTCCCCGGTTATTTTAGCAGGTTCATCGGATGAGTTTATCGATATTATTTTTTTCAACACCCTGGAAAGATTTTACTACCGCCTTAAAAATGGCGAGCAAATTAATACCGGAGAAGTTGCTGAGAGCATGCAGGATTTTATGCAGAATTCTGAAAACAGCATTGATGAAGACCTTATAGCTGATATTATCTTGGCCCTCTCCCCCGGCGATGACAGGGGCAAATTAAAAGCCCTGCTGCAAGATCAAGACCGGATCACTACAGGTAGAGTCTATTACCTTCTCGGCAATCATTTTGGTAAGTATATGCTGGAACAAAAGGGAATTCGTTTCGCTATTTCAGGCGAATTAGTTTCCTGGCTGATTAAAGTTTTCCTGGATGCCAATCCACCACAGGAGAATTTATCTTCTGATTTTTTTGCTTTTCCCCAGGAAAGTTTCCGCCAGCTTATCCTCAGACTGGGAGGTTTGCTTTCCAATCAATGGCCCAAAACTGCAGCGCTGATCTGGATTACCCCCTATTTTTATGATTTTTTGCTCAATTACGATCTTATTGAGGAAACATACCATGAGGAAGCCCTGAAAAGCATTGGGAAACTAAAAAAGGAGTTTATTCAGAGTAACCTTAAATATCTCTGGGAATACAGTTTTGTGCATAAATGGCCTCCCGCCGATAGCGTTACTGCAGAAGAACATTTTACAGAAAAAGAACAATTTGAAAAAACCTTCTGGGAAAAACCGGAGAGAGATAAAACTATCCCATGGGATCTGGAAGAATCTTCAGCTAATGCATGGCCCCATTCCTTTGTCCCAGAAGATAAGAATCAGCTTACTCAAGAACAACAAACCGCAAAACAGAAAGAACTGAAGAAGAGGCAACAAAAAAAGAAAGAAGCCAAAAAACAAAAACAGAAACAGCGTCAAAAAAAGAAAAAAAGGAAAAAGTAATTATTGGGGTAACCACCGGTACTAATGTGGCCCAGTCGTCTCACCTCATCACGCAACCCCATAAGCGGGAACCTGATGCAAAACCATCAGACCCGAAAAAAGTGGTCATCTTCAAGCACAACGGGAAAGAACTTCTTTAATTATATTGGGAGGTGATGGCAAAGGTGGAACAAAACGAGGAGCGGGAGCAAAGGATTAGTAATGGGCCTCTTGTCGATGCTTATGGAAAAGAAGAAATCGCAATGGGCTGGTTTTATTATCTCGAAGGAGCCTGTTCATTTCCTTTTTCCGCTGTGTGCAGATGTGAACGGGCAATTTCTCCACTCCTGTTCAAAGATGAGGTTGAAGTGATCGGTTTGGGACCGGAGAATGAGTGTGAAAATGAGATTTTTGTGGAAATCCAATGGAAGCCACGTCCCCTTGCAGTGCCGTTAATGCAAATTCAGCCCACAAAAGCAACTGAAAAAACCCTGGAGGCGGTTAAGGACTGGCATTACTGGGTAGCTCAAGGCTACGAATATTAAAGAGCAAAGCAATTAGTTTTTTCTTGTTGGACTTTACCGGGAAATTTTCCCGGTCTTTTTTCATAAAAAAGCGTTCCACCTCCAAATATTCTCCTTCGTGTTATTTTTCGACCAGTTCCCCCCCTAACATTGTTCTTTTTCATTCAACCATTTTTTCTTTAAATTTTTTGTTGTCATTACAATAAACTAATTGGGCAATAAAATTCAATCCTTTTTAGCTGGCAATCGGTAGAATAAGTTTTTAAATTTTGGTCCTTAATTATCTAATTTCTCTCTATTACCTTATCAATAGATAGTTGATAGGGGGCAAAACATAGTTAACACTCTTAACCAGTTACTGGGAAATGGAATAAATTTAACTTCCTTCCAGGACATCAAGTAAAGCCTTCTTTTCTTCAGAAGGCAAACTTTCTTCCAGACGGGCTGCAGCAAGAGGAATTTCCCATTTTTCCATTAAATTTTGATCTTCACCAGTGATTCGCAAATATTGCTCAAGGTATTGGGCATAAAATCTATCCCTTAGCTCTTTAACCCCCCTGATTTCGGATTCTGATCTGTGTTCGGGGACAGAGCCAAACTTAAAGATTATTGATGTCCGGGCAACATCTGCTAAAGGATGTCCCCTTGCTGCTGTCAACCAGTCGATCACAATAACTTTATCCTTTCCCATTATTATATTATCGGGATGGAAATCACCATGGCATAATTTGCTCCCATCCGGTAACTCTTCCAATGCTTCCAGTAGTTTTTCTCTGGTTTTTTTCTTTATTTCTTTTACCCTGAAAACACTTTCTTTAATAAGGGACTTGAAGCCGGGGAGGGGAACATCTACTTCAATCTGAAAAGCTTTATGGAACTCTGCCAGTCTAACTGCCTCGCGGGTTATTTCCCCTGGTTGTGAAAAAAGCTTTTCCAGCATGGTTGGTCCGGTCACCCTTTCCAAAATTATCCCCCATCTTCCCCGGAAACTAATAATCTCATCAACCGCCGGTACAGGAAGTCCTTTTTGGGCCAGTTCTCTTACAATATTAAATTCCCTCTGGGCTGTTTTTTGGGAAAAAAACTTTTTATATAACTTTAAAATTCTTTTTTCATCCCAATCGTATATTTCTGCTGTTCTTCCCCGGGCTATAATATTGTATTTTTTCACCCTGAATTCTCCTTTGCTAAAACAATTGCCCAAAAACAATAACCCTTAATATTTGATTGTTCTCCTCTGCGCCCGTGAATTATTGGGTTAAAACCAGGACCAGTCTTTGGCTAAAAAAACCTATCTCCTATCAAGGGTTTTTCTAAAGACCTGCACCGGGTGGGGATACCTGTCGCTGGAGAATGTTTCACCTTCTTCAAAGCCATGTTTTTTATAGAAGCTGCGGGCAGCCCGTCCATACCTGTCATCATCGCAAAAAGTTTTAACTTTTATCCTCTCCGCATGCTTTAATTCAATGCAAACAGCTCCCAAAAGTGATGAAACCACACCCTGTTTCCTATAATCTGGATGAACCCCCAGCCAGGTAATCTGGTTTTTATCAGGGGAAAAGGACATAGCTCCAATAATAGGGCAATTTTCTTTTGCATCATCTTCAACATATATTGCTATACCCCGATTAATGTTTTCCTTCACACCGGATCGATGCCTTTCGTCTTTGGATAAATCCAGACCACAAAAATCATCCTGAACAGCGGTTAAAAGTTCGAACCATCTGTCTGCATCTTCAGGTAGAGCTTTTTTTACCTCCCATTTTCCTTTTTCCATTTCACACCTCCCAAGTCGGGGAGCTCTTATTTTTGAAAAAAGATAATATTCAGGCCGGGGACTGAAAAGCTATTTTACAACTATATTTATTGAATTCAGAGCTTTTTAGGACAATTGTTACTTGCATTCCCATATTCCCTACAGCCTGTAAAGATATTTGTATATTTCCTGGGTTTGTCCCTGATAATCATCAAAATGTTTTTGTTCCAAAAGAAATGAACATTTTTCCAAAACCCTTCGCGAAGCAATATTGTCTCCCCGGCAAAATCCCCACATACTATCAATCCCCAGCTTTTTCATTATAACCGGGACAAAAGCTCTTAAAGCTTCCGTTGCATAACCCTGTCCTGTAAAATTGGCAGCAATATGATACCCAACTTCCCATCCCTCATCCCTTTTTACCGCCTGAACATACCCTAAATTTTCCCCGCTTTTCAGCAGGACTGGATACACGAAAGGACCCTCCAGGCTTTTGTAACGCTCCATCAGGAAGATAATGGCCTCATGTGCTTCCTCAACTGTTTCAAAAACTTCATCAGGAACAAACCTGCGGTTATCTTCATCCAGAGAATTTTTATGGACACTTTCAGCCATGCTTTCCTCAAATTCGGTTATTATTAACCTGTCCGTAAAAATTTCAAATTTTTCCAAAGCCCTGTCCCCCTCTTTAAAAAACCTGCTTGCAAAAAAACCCAGAAAACAACCAGGTGAAAGTTAATCAGCACAAAAACTCCGATTAATATTATCACCTTAGGGAATGGGAGAAACAGCAAATCCGCGCAATTTAAAAATAATCTTTGAGATAGGTCCGGTATAGGGGGAAAAGATTATTTAAAAGGTCTAATTTTTCCTGGCTAATCACTCTCAGTCTATCCAGTTTAATTGCTGTCGGAGGTTTTAAATAGCCTGTATACATCTGGGCCAGGGAATTAATATCAATTTGAGCATCGGCATCTGAGCTCTCCCCGGGGCTGACTTCAATCTGCCCCTCTTCAATCTCCAGGGTAAAATTCCCCTTGTTCCAGGGGAGAAACGAATCGTCAACCTTGAGGGTAACCCTGCCCTTTAATTTTTCATCAACTGGAAAGCTCTCTAAAGCCTGCTGAACATCAACTATTCGCACCATAGCCCCCGGGGTTTTTTCTTTTCGCACCGATTCCGGTTCACTAACCCGATCCAGGAGAAGGTCGTCCAGGGAAGCATAAAGATAAACTTTTTCCGCCTGAATTGCATGATTAAAAATGAAATTAAGGAGCTGCAGGTAAGAAGCATCATTAGAGCAAACCAATTCCCGGACGTGGAATTCCCGCAGCCCTTTCTGATAAGGATCGGGAAGCAGGGAGTAAAGAATATAGCCCTTTATTTCTCCCTCTTCTTCAAGGACATAACTGAAGGCAGGAGATCCAGCAGAAAGCTGGGTTTGTTTTAGCACAAAGGCCTTCCACCATTCCGGATTTCTTTTCAGGGGAAGATTATAGTTACTTACAAATTCATGATAAAGTCTTTCTGTGGCGGGGAAATCATCCAGGGTAAACTCCCGAAAATTATCTGGCCTCGGGGTATTGGGGAAATTCAACAAGCGAATGGGCATGGTATAATGGGTTAATTCCGTAACCAGGGAAAAACCAAACCTCCTATAAAGGGGGAAAGAAGCAGCCCATAGGGCGGAAAGATATATCCCCGAATCCTTTAGTTCTTCCAGCAGATTAAATAGTAAACTCTTGACCAGACCCTTTCTTCTTTGTTCGGGGGGCGTTGCAATTTCCGTTATGCCCCCCAGAGGTTTTAATTCCCCCCTGATACGGGTCTCAATGGGAAAAAAACACCCTACCGTAACTGGTTTGCCCCGATCAAACATGCCTCTTCTCTCTCCAATACGGGGAGCATCCAGTTTGTAAGAATAGTCGGGGCCCTTTTCGGGCAAAAAAGCATAATGCTGCATTCGGTTGTAATCCTGTTCCAGGCTCTGGGGAATTTTCTTATATTCAGCCACTTATTTTTTGACCTCCTTTTATACTCGGACTTGTTTACTCCCTTCCCGTTCGAAAACCCTGCTCCCTCTTTAGTTTAAATCATCCGTTTCCTTATAAAGCCCGGGTGGGGTTGCCGTTCTGAATTAAAAGCAAAGTCGGAAAATTGCCCAGGTGCGTATCCCAGCAGGCCTGTTCTCCAGGAAAGTATAGTTTTCTCCAAAAGAACTCAACTCCCCCTGGAAGTCAAAAAAAGTAAAGGGGGTACCGGTCCAACTAATAGGGGCATCCAACCCCCGGAAATCCCGGATATTATCTGTACCCAGATCAATGTGCTCTGATCCAGAGAATACCTCTGCAACATCTAACTGTTAGAATATACCAGTAAAATAGAATAAACTCCTCCGGAAAGCGGAGTTTCTTCCGAATTTAAATTTGTTGCCAGCCAGGGAGTGTCTCGATATTTATCCTGGAAAAAATACCGGTCCCCCCACTGCCCAAAAAACTTACCCCTATTCCAATCAGGGTAAGCTCCCTGAATTCATAAGAAGCTATATTACCCTCTCGAGGGTGAAAAAAGGGTCAAAAACCCTGCAATTTGCAGCACTTATAGAGGAAACTGGATGCTGCCCGGCTCCAATCAAAAAATTATCTGGCAAAGACACTCTGGAATATTTTATCCTTTTTTCCCACAACATTTTTTATACTTTTTTTTGCTGCCGCAGGGACAGGGGCTATTGCGTCCAACCTTTTTTTCAGTTTTGATCAGGGTTCCGGATTCATCCCGCTGGTAGTTTTCATTCATTTTGAAAACCTGCTGAGCAAGCCTTTTTTCCTCAGGTGAGAGTCCCTTTTCCTTTTTTCTCCGCTCCTCTTCCCAATCAGCCTGAAAGTGTTTAAAAATAGCAGGAAACTTTTCCTGGAGGGACTCAATCCCCTGCAGGAAATTAACGGTACTTTCTTCCAGTTCTGCTAAAAAGCCTCTGAATTCAAGGGGAACCTGTTGTTCCAGGAGTTCTTCATCGCCATACTGGCGATTGAAAAATTCTAATGCTTTAAACTTCACCGGGGGAAAAACATCATAGTCAAACCTCAATCTATCCATTTCCCTGGCCAGTTCAATTACTTCCTCCAGATCTTCAAGTTTTTTAAGGTATTCGGGATCAGAGGTAAGATGGTAAAGAAGATCGAGGAAAAACCCGGTTTCCACATAAAAACCACCTTCTTTTAACTGTTTTTGCTCTTCCTCAAGGGCCATTCGCAGGATTTCTTTTTCTTCTTCGCTCTGAAAGGAACCCAGATATTCTTTAAAACCATTGACAACTTCCTGTTCCTTTTCCAAACGACCCTGAACCGCCATCAATTGATGCCATTTCAGGTAAAAATGCAGGTCATCAATATCTGGCTTTTTTAACCGCTGTATACACCCTTCTATTACCTTCCAGGCCTCGTCATTCTCTCCCAGCATCTCATATGCTCTTATCCGGAGGGGATCCGCTTTGTAGCTTTCCCGGGGAAATCTTTCTTCTAAATCCCGAAAAACCTCAATAGCCATATCCGGGTCTTCCCAATCTAATAGCTCTGAAGCTTTCATGCACAAAATATTGGGTCTATATTTTTTCTGGACAGCTTCTTCCGCCTCCTTATAATAACGGTGGAAGGAGTTAATATTCCCCCGCAGCAAATCAATTTCAGCCAGATGAAGTAATATAATAAAGTTCCCTTTAGACAATTCCAGGGCTTCTTGAGCAAAATTAAAAGCCTGATCCAGTCTATCGGAACGCAGGCATTCAAATGCCTGCTCCAAAAGCCTTTCTACCCTGCCTCCATATTTATTTGTCAGGTCATACTTGGCCTTTTTTATAGGATCTTTTAATGTTTCATATGCTTCCCGAATAATCCTGAATTGCTCCGGATATTGTTCTGGAGGATACTCTTTTATTTTATCCAGATAACAAATCTTTATCCTTTCAGGGGAAGCATTTGATCTGGTACCCAGAACCTTATAGGGGTTTTCTTCAACTGCAAAAAGCCGGTTTTTACTCATTCTCATCACCTTCATCTATTTCAATCAATAAATCAAGGACCTCATTGAGGGCCTCCTGCAGATCCTCATCCGGACCTTCCAATGCTCCTTCCAGACTTTCCAGCAATTCTGCTAATTCTTTTCTGGCTTTTTGGGGTAGGCGGGACAGTAATTCTTTGCCATCAGCAATAGCCAGAAGGGCTTCTTTTTTTAACCTGGCTTTTATCCCTTCCTGTGACTCCTCCTCCATTTCCTGAAATCCGGCCAGAAAATCATCCATATCCTCTTCAGATGGTTCTTCAGCGGCATCAAATATAGTTTCCAGGCGCTCCAGGCTTTCCTTATAGGAACCTTCCGACTTCCGATCTAAAGCATCTTTTAAGGAAACGCCCATTGCTTTATTGTTAGATACACAGCGGGCCTGAACCTCCAGAATTCCATTGATATTATAATGAAAGGTTACCTCTACTTCCTCCTGGCCAGCCGGGCGGGGAGGAATGCCTGAAAGAAGAAATTCTCCCAGGGGGTAATTATCTCTTGTCCCCTCCTTTTCTCCTTGATAGACTTCAATTTCTACAACTGTCTGTCCATCAGCCGCTGTTGAAAACCTATCAGAACGAGTTACAGGAATGGTTGTATTCTTGGGAATAATGGTGTGAAAGCCCCCGGGAACCATCATTATACCCTGAAAGCCTTTAAGAACAGCAATCCCCAGGGAGTAGGGAGCCACATCAGTAACAATAAAGCCACTTTCAGCTAATTCACCAGATTTAAGTCCCGCCTGAACAGCGACCCCCAGGGCCACTGCTTCTTCAGGATTAATATCCTGACGAGGTTTATTACCAAACGAAAAATTTTCGGCCAGAGCCTCTCGAACCCAGGGGATCCGGGTAGAACCACCTACCAGTAGCACTTCATCTATTTCTTCAGGATCAAGACTGGCATCCTCTAAAACCTGCTCCACGCAGCCCAGGGTTTTTTCCAGACTATCCTTGATAAGTTCAACAAACTCATTCCTGCTTACCTCCAGTTCTAAATCCAGGGGCTGATCATCTTTTACGATTACTGCGGGCAGGTTAACTGAACAGGTTTCCTTTACAGACAGTTCCTTTTTAACTCTCTCCGCTTCGCCTTTTAGCAGGGTTTTAGCCCTGAGATCTTCCATAGGATTAACACCATATTTATCTTCCATGTTACCCACAAAAAGCTCAACCAGTTTCCAGTCAAAATCTTCACCTCCCAGGTTATTATCCCCTGCTGAGGCTTTAACCTCCAAAACTCCCTCCATCATTTCCACCAGAGAAACATCAAAAGTTCCCCCGCCAAGATCATATACCAGGATATGTTGATCCTGATCCAGATTGGATAAACCAAAGGCCATGGCTGCAGCAGTTGGCTCATTAATAACCCTTTCTACTGTAAAACCAGCCAGTTCTCCCGCCTTTTTCGTGGCTTTCCTTTGAGCATCTGCAAAATGTGCAGGAACTGAAATAACAGCTTCTTTTTCTCCCGGGCCCAGTAGATTATCCGCGTATTCTTTCAATTCTTTCAGGATTAAAGCAGAAACCTCTTCGGGCAGCAATTTTTTTCCCGCAACCTCTAGATGTTCTTCTGACCCCATTTTTCTTTTCACTGCTGCAATGGTCCGCCCCGGCATTGCTATTAGTGCGTCTGCTGCATCCTGACCAACCACAACCTTCCCCGCTCTATCAACGTGCACCACGGAGGGAATTATCCTCTCTCCTCCTGGAGAAGGGATTATTTCCGCCTGACCATCTTTAATGTATGCTGCCGATGAGTTGGTAGTGCCCAGGTCAATTCCAATTATTGGTTTTTGGGATTTAGATGTTTTTTTCATTTTCATCCTCCTCAGCTAAAGTTATAACTTCTGCTTTCCGGAATAGCCGTCCGTTCCCATCAACATAGCCTCTTTTTATGACCTCCAGGACCTCATAGTTAACCGGATCCCGGTCAAAATTATTTTTTAAGAGTTCCAATTCAGCCCGCCCAATTGTTTTTACTGATTTGGCAACTGCGGGATCAAATGGTTTGCCACGAACCTCAAGTTCATAAAAACCGAAATAATCCAGCATTTTTTTCAACCGGTTGGCCCAGTATAACAGGAGGCGATCCCAGTTATCCTGTTCTCCTTTTCCCAATCCAGCTCTGACTCTATCGATATCATCTAACCACTGGACAATCTCCGGAACCACCGCCTGGACATGGTGGCAATGGCCAGTTTCTCTTTTATTAGCCGTGGCTCGCAGATCATTGATTTTCTGTTCCAGTCTCGTCTGCTCCTTAGTAAACTGCTGACCGGTTTTGTACTGCATCCGGGTGAGTTTCTTTACCTGCTCTGTATTCTCCTCCATGGTTTCCTGCAGCTCAATAAACTTCTCTTCCAGCTTATCTTTGCGCCTAAAAAGCCTTCTGAACAAAATATTTCCTCCCCTTCTTCTTCCAATATAAAACATATCTCCAGGTGATTAAACCTCTTTTCTATATTCAAGATTACAGTTCCTGCAAATCTGTTGAAGTAGTCCTCATTAAAAATAGATGCCAGCCAAAACTGCTTTTTACCCTTATCATATCCCGAGTTGGACAATTGCGAAGAAAAAACCTGCCCTCAATCATCTCCATAAATTGGAACAGCCCAGAAGATATTATGGTTCATGCTTCCCTGATCTTTGGCAGTTTCTACCCTGGAGAATATACTCCAGGGATCACACCAGGAATTAAACATAAAGCATTTTTCATATTTCTGCCGGTGCTGTCCGGGCAGGGGGGTCTACCCCGAAGAATATAAAAAGGTTTTTCATCCTTCTGCTGACGCCCTCAGACATGGGAGTCTATTCTCTTTTTTCGGGAAAAAAATATTCTTGGGAACTTAACCAATTCTTCTTCGTTTATAGATTTCTTTTATATAGGGACAAAAAGAAAAGCCTTCTTCCAGGCTCAGAAGAAGGTTTTGCTTTTTTTGCCATTATTTTTTTCGTATACTTTTCCCCTGGAAAAAGCTAATCAACAGGTTAAATTAATAATCCAGTTCGCAATTTCCCTTAATCCATTTTTCCCCCTGCCAACTAATTCAACTATTTTTTCTCTTTCCTTTAGAATCATCTGCCCTAATAATTTAACCTGCCTTTATCCCAACTATCCTTCCAGTTATTTTGCTGCCTCCAAAAGAGCGGGGTTCTTCTCTTATTGATTTTTACCAATAATATAAGAGTAAAGCTACTTATTCCTTTTCACCTGCATCAATTCTCGGAAATCCGCATCATCTCATCATAGTTCTGAAATAGGGCATAAATATCTTCACCAATGATGGTGGGCAAAAGGCCCTGCCTTTTTGTCTCCATTATTAGAAGTCCCAGAACTTGATTTTTCATTTCCTCTATTTCTTTCATGTATTCTCGAGCCTCATTCTCCTCCAGCAGACCGTAATCCAGCATTGTCCTAACATAAAAAGGATAAAACTCAATAAGAATTGCGGCACTATAGTAATCAGAAAAAAGACCAAAACATGGTTCGATTTCCTGGATCATGGAATCCATATCAGGAAGAATGGCCTCATAAAGGCTGATTTCTTTTTGTCGCTTTTTCCGAAAAATATGGTTGACAAAAAGTTTTATTATCCTTATCCCCCGGCTGAAGGGAACTCCATATTCCCTATTCCACTTTCCGACCATGGACCAGAGGAGAGCTATAACCGCGTCTGCGTTGGAATGTCGTATTTCTTCCAGCGCCCAGGGGATATTCTCCTGGAATAAGGGGGAGAACACATAGGTCTCAAAATAGTTTTGATCCACCCTTTCCGAAACATAGGGTTTTATCCTCTTATAAGCCCTGGAATAACTTTCCTCAGAAGTATCCTCCAG
>PWFS01000053.1 GCA_003554145.1 Halobacteroidaceae bacterium
ATGATACAGGATCTGAGATAGGTCTGATGTCACAGGAGTATGCTGATAGGCATGGATTCAAGTACCAGGCTAGTGAGCTGCAGGTTTCGACGTCTCTGGGTGGCTCAGGATCTGTGGTAGGTCAGATCGATGAGCCTGTGCACTGTGTGTTAAACGAGGGCAGCTCTGTGGAGTCTAGCACCTTCGGTCATGCAGCAACCAAGTTCTTGGTGGTGCAAGGAGTAGAGCACATGTATGATGTGCTCATTTCTACTCACTGTGCAAAAGAATGGGGTTCTCGTCCCGATCCTGTCACTTCACTCTTGGAGTACAGACCATTCCTCACAAGGGGTGACCTGAAAACCATGGCATCAGTGCCCTTGTATGCCACTGCTGCCAAGTCATGGGCTGAACTGTCAGCTGCAGGGGTGTATGTGTGCAATGTCACAAGTGTTGAGCACGCACCACCTGCTAAGCAGCCCACGCAAACCCGCAACTTGCATGCAGATGTGCGTGCAAACCCCTCCAAGGCGCCGCGCCAACAGGCTGAGATGAGTGCTCACACACAAAGCAGCATTCAGAGTGGGTGTGACCCAGCGATCCAGGTGGGACACATGTCAGTTGTTATGTTTGCTATGCTGGCTTTCTGTTTCCTGGGTATGCAGGGCATGGTGGGCCTGAGACCCCAACCCTTCCCTCCAAAGGGGAGGATGGGTCGGGTGCCCCTGACTCCAGGTGTTGGGAAGCTGACTAGGCCGCTGCAGGTTCACACCAGCAGCATAAACGCCACGGTTCCTGATGGGAGCATAGGCGTGGCCATGAACACAGGGATGGAAAAGGACCCTGACTTGGGGGTTATTTGGGGTAATCATCCCCAGGCAGATCCTGATTTGTACAATCAGTTGAAACAAATTGTACGTGAGAAAAAGGCATCAGCGTTTGCCTATGATGTGAATCAATTGGGTACGTACACGGGCGAAGTGGGTCCCTTCACCATCACACTCAGCCATGACCAGCCTATCATGGCTAGGAGACGCAAGAAGTCGCCATTGGAGGCAAACATACAAAATGACAAGTGCCAGGAACTAGAGGATGCTGGTTTAATCAAGCCTGCCCCTCCTGGGGCCAAATATGCGTGTGAATGTGTGCTGCCTGTCAAGAAGGATGCTGAAGGAAATTACACAGACAGGAGGTTTTGTGTAGATTTCAGGGAGCTCAACAGTGCCACTGAACCAGACAAGTATGGGATGCATCGCCCAGATGAAATATTCAGGGAAATTGCAGGTCATAAGTATTTCACCAAAATAGACTTGCGATCTGGCTTCCATCAAATAATGGTGAAGGCAGAAGATCAGGTCAAAACAAGCTTTTGGTGGGGCAACAAAATATATCACTACACCAGAATGCCCTTTGGTGCCAGGAATGCAACAGCCCACTTCCAGAGGGTGATGGATGCAGAAATTGCCAAGTGTAACTTGCAGAGTAATGTGGCATCCTTTGTAGATGACATCCTGATTTACAGTAAATCACCAGCAGACCACGTGCAGCATCTGAGAGCAACATTGGAAATGCTAGAAGGGTGTAGTCTAAAGGCACACCCAGACAAGACAGTCATCTGTTCCAGCACGGTGGAATTCCTAGGTCATAATGTAGGCGAGGATGGGTTGACACCCAGCCAAGCCAAAGTGGCTGCAATTCTTGCTCTGCTCCCCCCCACAAATGTTAGCGAATTGCGCAGTGTCCTGGGATTCATAGGCTACTATCGTTGCTATATCCCTAACTTCAGCAAAATTGCCTGCCCACTGAACCATCTCTTGTGCAAATCCACCCAATGGATTTGGGGAGAGGAACAACAAACTGCCTTTGACATCTTGAAAGCAGAAATCAGCACACCGGGTAAAATCCTGAGACATCATGATCCCAGAAAACCTTTAATCTTGCACACGGACTGGTCAAAGGAAGGCATAGGTGCTGTGCTAGGGCAAATCGACGACCATGGCAATGAGTATATGGTGGCATGCATCAGCAGGTCGCTCAATGTGCATGAGCGCAATTATGGTTCTCCCCAAGGAGAGATGCTTGCTGCCGTATGGGCCATCAAAACTCTGCACAATTATCTGCATGGTGAAGATTTTACGCTTGTCACTGACCATCAACCATTAACCTACCTCATGACCAAAACTGACCTGGTGTCCATGCTTGCACGATGGGCAATTATCATCCAACAGTACAAGTTCACCATTGTGCACCGCCCAGGCAGCCAACACCAAAATGCTGATTGTCTGTCAAGAATGCCTCAAGCTTCTCATGCTGATCACACAGGTGCCCGACTGAGCGAAGTCGAGGCTGTGTCCCTCAAGAGCACTATAAGTACACAACTTGCAGTGCTGAGCGCTCAAGTGAGTAACACCAGTTTGACCAAACTGTATGATTTGCCGGAAAAGGCTTGTTTTGCAGAAACCTTTGCCCCTTGTGGCTCAGACATGACGTCCAACATGTTTGATCAACCCATCACTGAAATCAAGCAACGCCAT
>PWFS01000206.1 GCA_003554145.1 Halobacteroidaceae bacterium
CCGGTCATGCTGTCTTTTGCAGTTTTCTCCGGGATTTCTTTAGGGGAAGCAATTATTTTACTCATTATTTCCTGGAAAGGTTCTGCCAGAGGAGGGGCTGGTGTTTTCTCTTCGTTTTTCTGTAACCCTGTCAGGACGGAAATTAACTCTCTTCCGCTGTCCAGGAAAATCTGCTGATATCCATTTTTCAGTCCTTCTTCCAGGGCCAACTTAAGGCTTTCTTCCGCCTTTTCCGGGTGCCCTTTCAATTCTTCCAGCCTGGATTTAAGGATAAAGGCTTCCAGGATTATCCGCCTGTTTTCACCTTGAAGGGCGAGTTCCTGAACTTCCAGCAGTATTTTAACCGCTGCCTGCTTATCGTTTTCCATTGATTCAGCCAGGACCAAAAACCCCTTTTCCTGGCCTTTTTTGACTGGCCTATCCGGGGCAATTCCCAGATTGGATAGAATATTTTGAGCCTGATTTTTTTCGCCCCTTCGGAGGAGAAGGCGAGCTTTCCAGGCCAGGGCTGGCTGGAGGATGAAGTTGGGCAGCTTAAACTGGCTGTTCAGGGTTTCAATTTCTTCTACAATTTTTAAAGCTGAAGAATAATCTCCTTCAGAGAAGTTCAAAGCAATTTTAAAAAGTAAATTCCAGGCCAGAGAAGGCTTTTCTGACTGGCTGAGCTGGATCCCTTTTTCAATATGTTCCCTGGCGCTTTTTAGAGAACCCTGTTCCCTTTCCAGTTCTCCCAAAAGGGTCCATAAAAGTCCGATCCGGGGAACTTTTGCAAAACCTTTTTCCAGGGCAGCCTCCAAAAGCTCCCTGGTCATTTTTTCTGCCTGTTTCAGCCTGCCGAGGAAATAAAGAGTTGTGGCCAGCTTAAAGCCGGAACTCATTATCAAGTAGAGGTTTTTAGATTTTTGGTTCTGGAGGTGAGCCTGATGGTAAAATCCATAGGCCTCCCTGGGATTTCCGGAAAATAACCGGGCATCTCCGGATATGATCCCCACCTTGGAACGCCAGTAAAAATCATCTTCTGGTAAAAGTTCGAGGGCTTTTTCAGCTGCTTCCAGGGCCTCGGGGAATCTATGGGAATTAATAAAGAAATAGGCCCTGACAACTCCCAGCATTCCGCCAATTTCTTTTTCAATTTCCGGGTTATCCCTGAGCAGTTCCTCGACCATTTCCAGGGGGATCATGGCTTCATCTATTCCCTTGTGGACCAGGTGAAACCAGCTCCTCTGAACGGCCAGCTGGGGGTATTTCTTCAGGGTGGAAGAAGAGAAATTATCCAGGCATCTGATTACAACCCCGGGGCCCTCTTTTTCAATAATTTCTTCCAGATTTTTATCGAGGATTTCAGCTACCAGTTCCTGATTATCTGCCTTCTGGGCGTAACGGATTGCTTCCCCTGGCTCGCCTTTTTCCAGAAACCAGTTAGCTGCTCTGTAATGAAGAGTGGGAATAATCCCGGGGGAACTTTCTTTTAGCTTGTGAAATAACAGGTCGGCAAAAAGGTGGTGGTAGCGAAACCACTCTCCACGATGGTCCAGTGGATTCAAAAAGATGTTATCCCTTTCCAGGGCGAAAATCATATTTGAACTATCCTCCCTGGAAGTAACTGCATCGCAGAGAGAAGCGGAAAAACGGCTTAAAATTGAGGTCTGGAGCAGAAAGTCCTGGAGATTTTCTGGCTGCTGGTTAAAAACCTCTTCACTGAGAAAATGAAAAACGTGCCGGTGACTCCCGGCAAAGCTTTTGATTAAACCTCCGGGGTCGGGATTTTTGGCCAGGGAAATAGCTGCCAGTTGAAGGCCGGTTACCCAGCCCTCTGTTTTCTGATAAAGGGTATCAATCTGGGTTTCCTGAAGTTTCAGGCCCTCCACCCTGGAAAAAAGCTGACCGGTTTCTTCAAGGGAGAACCGCAGATCTTTCTGCCTGATTTCACCCATCTGGCCCCGGGCCCGCCACCTGGCAATGGGCCAGGGAGGTTCGGAGCGGGTGGTAACTACCAGGTGCAGACCTGGAGGCAGGTTTTCCAGGAAAAAAATCATGTCCTCGTGAATATCCGAATTATTTATCAGGTGATAATCATCCACAACAAGCACATAGGGTTCTGGGAGATTAAAAAGGTCATTTAAAAGGGGGGCCAAAAGGGCCTCCCTTTCAATTATTTTTTCGGAACCAGGGCCGGCAGAGCTAAGAATTTCCAGTGTTCCCCGGCCAGTGTTTTCCTGGAGAGACTGAAGGGAGGATATAAGATAAAGCCAGAAGCGGTTCCTCTCATTGTCCCTCTGGTCCAGAGAAAACCAGGCGGAGCGCCCTTCATTTTTGGAAATCAAGGCTCGGGCAAGGGTGGTTTTGCCAAAGCCAGCCGGGGCAGAGATCAGAGTAAAGGGGCGGGAAAAGCCCTGGGAAATCTCCAGGTTTTCCTCAACTGTTTTAATCAGGCCCGGGCGAAAGAGAATATGGGAACTGATGGGGGGGATACTGATTTTACTGTTTAAAATATTTCTGGCCAAGCTGGGCA
>PWFS01000015.1 GCA_003554145.1 Halobacteroidaceae bacterium
ATCAAACCCATTTCCCGGGCCCTGCTGTCGGGAGAAATCCATGAAATAATTTTAACCGATGAAGATGCCGGACCGGGGGATACGGTAAACAATATTACCTACCTGGGTTTTGTGGAAATTGCCCGGGGCGGAGTAGCAGTTACCGGAGACCGGATGCTGGTTGATGGAGAAGAAATAGGGAGACTGGCGGGATTTGACTGCACCCACATGCCCAATCATCTCAATATTGTAATTAAGACTGACTTACTTAAAAGCGGGACTGATCGCGGTCTCTCTTTGGGACAGACTTTAGAATTTCTGGCAGAAGGAGGTGAGAACGATTAATTTAGAAGAACGGATCAAGGCTAAGGGTTATCAGGTGCCGGAGGTTCCAACTCCCCTGGCAGCTTATGTTCCCGGCCTCCAGACCGGAAGGTACATCTTTACCGCTGGCCAGCTCCCCATGGCAGAAGGGGAGTTGAAATATCAGGGTAAGCTGGGCCAGGATTTAACCGTAGAGCAGGGCTATGAAGCGGCCCGGATCAGTTTTCTCAACTGCCTGGGAGTAATCAAGTCCCTGGTGGGTGACCTGGACCGCATAAAACAGGTGGTTAAAATAAACGGGTTTGTTAACAGTGCCCCCGATTTTACCCAGCAGCCCCAGGTCCTTAACGGGGCCTCGGAGTTATGCGTGGAATTGCTGGGAGAACAGGGGAAACATGCCCGGGCTGCTGTAGGTTCGATCAGCCTGCCCCTGGGAGCAGCGGTTGAAGTAGAAATGATAGTGGAGCTAAAAGAATAGTAATTTTGCACGGAGAAAACTTTAAAAACGGGAGTGTGAATTATGCACAAATTTCAAATGTATAAAAAACTGATGCTGGAAAAGGGTGAAATCTTTGCCCGGGCCAAGGAAGCTGCTGACGACATAGGAATTGGTCCTGAGCTTTCTGGAAAGTTTGGCCTGACCGGAGCAATTTCCGGGGTACCTGCACCCCTGCGCAACGACATTATGGAGGCCACGGAAAAAGGGGCCCGGGAAGTAATGCCCCTGGCCGGGCTGGTTGATGAAATCAGGGCCCTGGTCAAGGATTATTACGGGGATGAATTTGATGCTGTTTCTACCCCAACCTGTGAAGCGGGACTCTGGCTGGCTTTTGATGTCCTGGTCAGCCCCCCCTATACCGGGCGCGGCGATAACTACCGCTCCCGCTATATAGCCCTTTACGAAAAACACCTCCATCATCAGGGTAGTTATGGTCGTCCCTTCCCCGCCCATTACAAGGATGTTCTGGCCGAGCGGGGCTCTACCCCTGGTGAACTTGGATTCAGCGGCAAGCGGCAGTTTAATACCGATGTTATCCTGGCCCGGTTGAAGGGAGCCAATTATGAACCCCACGGCATCAAGTACCATCCCTGCCCCCAGCTCACCGAGGTAGACGTGGAGGGTTCCATGGCTTCTATCCGCAAAATAGCGGAAAGACATGCTGATTCTCTGAACGGCCTGACTTCTCTGGGTTATGACACCCCCGGTTATGGTTACGGTGATCTGGATACCGAAGGTACCCCCCGCCTGCAGCAGCAGCTGGGCGAACTGGCCCGGGATTTTGACATCCCCTACATCGTGGATAATGCCTGGGGTCTGCCCTTCGTGGGTGTTGATATTCGCCGCAATAATGGGGACCTGATGATTTACAGTATGGATAAAGCCACCGGAGCTCCAACTTCCGGGCTCATAATCGGCCGGGAAGAATATATTGTGCCCCTGCGCCGGGCCCTGGGTGTTCACGGAGAACGCTGGGGAACCACCGGTTCTTACGGCAAGGCTTCCCATGTCATTTTTGACCCGGGTAAAGAAGCCCTCCTGGGACAGGTAGCAGCCCTGCGGGCCCTGAAGGACAATCCGGAACTGTACCGCCGACCGGTGGAACAGATCTATGAAATTGTCCAGGAAGAACTGCAGGCCCTGCCGGAAAGCCTGAGGAATGATTTCATTGTTACTAAATCCTTCAACTCCGGAACAGTTGAGATTAATTATGAGCCCACCTGGAAGGGAGAGGGCGTTGGTTTCCCGATCTTCTCCATTGAAGATATGTACGGCTCCAGCAATCTGCTCCAGTCCGGTCTGAAGGAAATGGGTATAATTCCCACCATAGCCTATGACGGCAATATCTTTATTTCTCCCGGCCAGAATACAACCGATGATGAGGGCAACCTGATTGAAGAAAGAATGCGCCTGGCTGTTAAGGGCCTGGTTCGTCTCATGGAAATTATCGGGCAGCATGCGGGTATAATCTAAGACAGAATCAAACCGGGCCGGGAAAAAACCTGTTCCGGTAGAAAAAATCAATGAAAAGCGGGGCGGCTTGATCCGTTGGGGACCGATTTGCCCCGGGGAGAAGGCCGCCTTTTTTACAGTAGGAAATTGCCGGGTGATGATTAGAAGAGGCAGGGGGAAGTATTATGGAAAACAGTACCGAAAAAGAATTCCAGGTCCTGGAGATCATCGATCATTATCAGGAAGCAGTGGG
>PWFS01000200.1 GCA_003554145.1 Halobacteroidaceae bacterium
AACTTGGATACTCCAGCGAGGCGGAGTATATGAAGGCATGGATCAGATTCCGCGAGGAAAACGGCGGCAGATACTTCGATCAGACCTACCGCCAGGAGAAGATGAGAATTCAAGAGGCTATTCTCGGGGCCAAGCCCACGGGGCCGTCTGCCGCCACGGAGACTCCCCAGCAGGAAGATTCTCCAGCCCCGCCAGATTCCCAGCTTTTCGGGGACAGCATCTTCGATTGAAACCTGCCTGTATCCTTGACAAGTCCGGGCCGATATGAGATGATACACCCAGAGTTTCCCAATCAGGGGCCGACCCCAGGGAGACTCCTCGGCCTCACCGGCCGGATTATCCAAGCAAAGGAGACTGACCCATGGACCGAATCAACATCCAAATCATCGGAGACTCTGATATCCGCGGCCAGTGGCTTCCTACTAAGCTGCTGGATATTGAAGGCTTGGAACTCTCCCCGCTAGATCGGGAGGTTCTGGAAGAACTCCGCCGCCGGGAACATGGCGGCGAGCCGCATGTAGTCTTGAACCATGAGGCCCAGGAGTATTATGAAAAAGAGGACATTCCCGCAATGGCCTGGGAAATCCTCGACGAGCAATTAGAGAACCCCGTCGGTGACGACTGGATTCTCTCCCGTAATCTCAACGGGGATCTTGTCCTTGTCGCGGAGGAAGACTATCCCGCTTACCTGGACCTTCTTGCGGAAGATTAACCCCGGCCGCGAATGGCTCACCTAAGAGTATTACACAATCAGGGCAGTCTCACGGCTGCCCCTGGAGAGGATTTGACCATGAGCGAATATATCTACAACGCCGATCCTTTCACCGTCTGGACGAACAACGTACCGCGGGCGCTTCTAGACTGGCACGAACTGACCGACCGCGAGCGTGCCGAATTTGATTACATCGAAGACTCCGACGACCCCGATGCAGACGGCATTGCCCGCTTTATCCGATACAAGGGTGTCGTTTACGACATCTACGAGTTTCTGACAACGGAAAGCTTTCCTAAAGATCATCCGATTCGACAGTGGGACGGCTATCAATCAGATTCTTATTGCAGTGGTATCGTTGTACGCTTTGTCAATGATTCCGGAAAGCCAGCGGATCATGTCGTCATGGCGACATTCTGCATTTAGGAGTAATGATTATGTACCAGAACGTAACAGAATCAACGTTCATTAGAACTTTCCAGGAATTCCGGCCGGCAAACTTCAGCATCCCGGCACTGCGGATGCTGTTCGATTACCTAGAAGACCTTGAAGGGGATCTTGGAGAGCCGCTGGAGTTGGACCCAGTCGCAATCTGCTGCGATTGGGCGGAGTATACGGCCGCCGAACTCCTGCGAGAATACGGCGACGATCCTGATGATGATCCTGTAGAGCAGGTCGTCGAGAATATCCGCGAAGATGTAGGCGACGTGCTGGAAGTGAGACATGCTGAGGATGAGGATACGTACCTTGTTCGTACCTGCTGAGGAGAATCGAAATGAACAATAAACAAAGAGTATTCATTGCCGCCAGCAAACGCGGCTATACAGTCGAACAGACAAGGATTCTGCTGCGGGCCGCGTCAGCCCCACCAACGCGGTCGGAAAAACCGGCGGATAGAATCCACCGGAGAATTCCAACCATGGAGGAAGATGTTTTCCTCCCCACCAAAGATCGGCGTGATATTAGCGCCGACCTAGCAAATTCCATTATCAACAATATCGAGGAGACTAACCAATGACAAACCTAAGCATCCACCGTGTAAACAAAATTAAAGTATCCAAGGAATTCTTCCATACGTATGATCCTAACAGGGATGACTTTTGGGTGGTAAGAATTCATATTCATTCAGACTTCGGCCATGACGAAGTGACTCTTTACATCACCCAAGATGAAGAGCCGGAAATTAACATGGAGTAATGTTCCTTGCAGGGGATTCTCCGGAGTCCCCTGCCGGGAGCAACCCGCTCCAACCAACAAAGGAGACTAGCCATGACACGTATAACTAGCAATGAAATCCGTTCCAACATCTACGACATGCTGCTGGCGCAGTATGGAATGATCCGTATTGCCAACACTTCGTTTGACCCCGCTCACATTCTGGAGACTATGGACCCGGACGCATTCTCCGACCTTATTACCGATGAAGAAAATAATCTTATTGACGAAGGATACCGAGTCCAATTCCAGTCTGGAGACTGGCATGGCGGAGACACCCGGTGCATCTGCATAGACTGCGCGGACACCCTCCGCGCAGAAATGGCCGGTGATCCAGAACTCGCCAACGATCCCGACCACAGAATTAAGGATGACGAACTCCGGGAGTATCCCGAGGACTTCGAGGACCCTTATGATGTTCCAGATGAAGATTTCCACGATTTCAGCCGGGCAAAATGCGACGGCTGCGGCACTAGACTAGGCGGTGCTCGTTACACCATTCTCCGCAACGAGGGCTAACATCATGTCTAATCCAATCTATACTCTGGAAAACGACCAGGAAGTTGAGATCGAATGGTGG
>PWFS01000059.1 GCA_003554145.1 Halobacteroidaceae bacterium
ATTTTGATTATATATTATCTTTATTTGCATTTCAATATCCTAACTGCAAATAAATAAAAATTATTTGCAGTTTATATAACTATTTGAAAATATAAAAGTGGGTTTGGCTCTTATTTTTATTTTAAAAATGGGAAAACCATTTTTATAAAGGATAAAGCACCGTTAGACACCGTTATGTTTTCCAAAATTCACTCCAGTCATTCCTGAATTTGTTCCTAATCCCATTCCCGATCATTTCCAATTTTTCCCTTCGTTTGTTCAATAAAGTTCCTTCTTTGATATCCGGTCCATTATTCTTATCAAACTTCTTAACAATTGTAGAAAAAACTAAATTCCATAGGCTAGTCCCCGGGGATTTACTTTGCCCCAGCCCTTTCCTCCGGCCGGGGATAGAAAACATCCTCATCATAAAGAACATGCTCCAGAAATATTTCTCCTGCATCCGGCCCCCAGATTCGCCGGAAATTACGAAAGATATTATAATAAAGCATCAGGATGGGCTTAATATCTCTAAAGTCAAGAATATCATAATAAAATTTTTCTCTCCGCAGCCACTGCCGCAGGTCATTCCAGCGCTCCCCGGGGCTTTTTCCCTTTTCCGTCAGGGCCAATAAAACCCAGCCCAGATCCAGAAATTGAATTTTGCCCCGAATCCCCTCCTGCTGCCTGTTTAGGGGCCTTATTTCTCTTTCCAGGAGAAGATCCAGGTAGGCTCCCGCCAGATCCACTCCAGCCTGATGACCCAGTATTATTCCCGGAGCTGGACGGGGATTAACATCAATTAAAAACAGCCTGCGGGTCTCTTGTTCCCGCAGATAATCCATACTTAAAAACCCGGTCCAGCCGAAGTGCCCGATAATTCTGCGATCCATTTTTTCAGCCTCTGAGCAGTTCTCGGTCATCCGATAAGAACTGGTTCCACCCGAGGGGGGAGTCATGCGCAGGGATTTGAAAGCAACATGCCCCAGCACTTCACCATCCAGGGCCAGATTAACTGTTGAAATCAAATCCCCCTGGATGAACTGCTGAATTAAGGGCAGACGGTTTTCCAGTTTATATTTTTTCACCACCTGCTGATAGATTGGCCATATCGTTCCTGGATCTTTTACCAGTTCCTGTCCATTACCATTGCGTCCGGTACGGTGCTTGATTATCACCGGAACATCCAGTTCTCCGCATATCCTGCGGGCCTGGACCATGCTCTCCGGGGCAAAAGTTTTTTCCGGACAGGGAACGCTGGTCAGCCTTGATACTTCCTGCAGATTGGCCTTGTTGTGCAAAAACATGATATCAGAAAAAGAGGGGCTTATCATTCGAGTCTGGCGGTTAATTTCTTCCCGGTAAGCAGACATGAGATAGGCACATTCCATGGTCGGAACATAGATATCATAATCCCCCTGCTTTATTTCTTCTCTAATTGCCCCGGCAAATTCCCGGGGTTCTTCCCGCAGGGAAGGAACCACAATCCTCTTCTGCACGGCCCGGGAATAAAAACCGTAGGCGCGGGGATCGGGATCAGCTCCGGTAACTGCAATACCCATATCCTGAAACCTGCGGGCCAGGAAAAGGCTGGTGGGGCTGATCATGGTAGATAAAAGTGCTTTCATATAGTATTTCCTCCCTTAAGACCTTATCCGGTATTTCTGGTCCCCGACCCAGAATTCCTTTCCCTTTTTAAAAGCTTTTGGGATAAAATGCAGGTTTTTTCCCGCGGGTAAAGAAAAACTAAAAAAAGATCCCAGGAGGAAGCCTTATGCTTATCCGCCCAGTTCAGCCCGAAGACAATGAACAACTGATTAACCTGGAAAAAACTGCAGGCCAGGGGGAAAAACTGCGAATAGTAACCGAGCGCAGCAATTATTTTTTTCGAGCCCGGAAATTTAATCAGCCCATCTTTTACCTGGCTGAAGATGAAAAAACGGGTAAAATTCTGGGAGTTATGGGAGTTGGTCCCGCCACGGTAAGTCTGGCTGGAAAAAAGAGGAAAGGGGGCTTTATTTTCGACTGGCGCTCCAGTCCGGAGATTAAAAGCCTCAATCGGTCCATGTACCGCATCTGGATGGCTGTTATCCGAGAAATTAAGGAGCGGGGGATAGAATTCGTTTTTGGATTCGTTAAAGAAGATAATTATCGGTCCCTGAATGTAATAAAAAAAGCCGGGGCCTTCCCGGTTGGAAATAAAATTTTTCATGTTCTACCCCTGCACCGACCCTATGCTCACCGCAGTGGTTCATTTTTTCTGGATAAAAATATTGATCCCTGGGAAGAATACCTGACCTCCCGCAGCCAGTGGGGTGAATATGACTTATTTCCCCTGTATGATGCCCCCGAAGACTTCCCCACCGAAAGGAATAACTGCATGGTGGGTAAGATTCACGCCGGCTCCTCCACGGCTAAAATATGGAACACCACCCGTGAATATAATTTCCGGGTCCTGGAAATACCCCGGGTTTTGCAGCTGGCTCGTCCCGTTTTTTCAAGATTATCACGCTTTCTGCCCCTGCCCCGGATCCCGGGGCGGGGAACTGTCATAAAAAACTGGTTTTTATATGATTTCTCAGTTGCCCGGGAAAAGGATCTGCCCCTGCTTCTGGAATGCGCCCGCCAGGAAGCAATTAAGGAAAACATTGATTATCTTGTTTTCTTCCGCGATGCCCAGGACGCTCCCCTTATTTTTCTCCAGAAAAAGGCCTGGATTAAATTTAAATATAACACTATTTTCCTGCCTTTTAAGGAATTGCCCCGACCCCAGAATCCCACCTATTATGATACTGGTTTCCTATGATCAATGAAGGTTTTATATTATTCCCTTAATTCCCTGAAAATTATCCAACAGCATATTTCTCATTCCTCGGCTGTTGGGCATAACCCCGGGGAGGTCTTTTTTCTAAAGCCTTTTGTACGAGGGCTTTTTTTATTCCCATCCCCAGCTATAGAAGGGACGGGGAACATATCCGGTGGCGGGAAACTTCCCGGTCCACCCTTTCCCGACTACCCCGGGCATAACAGTATAAACATTGGTGCTGACAGGAATTATAATAGCCAATATCAGTACTGTTTATACAACCGCAGGCCGGGCGCTGTCCTTTATCCCGGGTCCCGGCTACCTTCAACCCCCAAATCCGGGCAATATACTTTTCATCTATACATTTTCCTGCCTTTACCCCGGTTCTCTCCAGGTCATCCTGGGCACAGCCTGCGACCTCCATATCATTATCCGCCCCAATCCGGGCCAGTTCTGCCAGGAATTCCTTCCGCCAGGGTTCAATTTCCTGCTGATTTAGGGGATTTATTCCCGCCTGCTGAAGCCGTTTTTGGGCCCGGGAATAGGGGGAGAAAAAACTGATAATTATCTGCCGGGTATAACCTTTTAACTGCCCCGCCAGCTGAGCAAATTTTTCCCGGTGATAATTAGAGTTCATTCGGGACGTAATTATAATGGGATCATAACGCCATATGACCTTATCCGGACCGATTAACCCTGCCAGCTGCTGCAGGGTTTTTATTCTTTTTTCCAGCCGGGGCAATCCCGGTTCCAGGTCAGAAGAATAGGGGTTCAGCGTATAAAGAAAGAAATATCTAAAACCCCGGTTATCCAGCTGCTCCAGTTGGGGGAGCAGGGGTTCAGGGTTTTTGGTCCAGAAAACAAAAAGACTGATCTTTTCCGGACTCAAATCAATTTTTTGCACCTGATGGGGATTGAAAGGATTGGCCACCTCGCAATAGGAGCGTTTCACTTTATCCATAAACCAGGGGGAATAAAAAGCGGGAATATCAGTTCGGCGGCTGGCACTGATTATCATCAAAACCCTCCTTTAGAGAATACGGGCAATGGTCAGGAGGTTTTCCGCCACCTCTGAATTCTCCTGCATGTTTTCCGCTATTTCCTGCAGGGCTTGATGAATCTCCCCGGCCATTTTTTCATTGGCCGTTACCTGTTCTCCGATCTCCCGATAATGGTTTTCAATTTCTTTCATAATTTCCGATACCTCTCCCGCCGAAGCCGAAGTTTTATCGGCAAGATCCTGAATTCCTGAAGCCACAACGGCAAATCCCCTGCCCTTTTCTCCGCTGCGAGCCGCTTCAATAGAAGCATTAATCCCCAATAGATTGGTTTGAGAAGCCACCTTTTCAATCAGGGCCAGGATTTCATCGGTTTTTTCCAAATATTCCTGGGCCTGAACCGAACTTTCCTGCAGCCCGGCCTGGGATTTTTTCATCATTTCCATGGTCCCACTTACCTCCTGACAGCTACCGGAAACCTGCTGAGCTGCCGCGGCCACCTGTTCGGCTATTTTCATCAATTGATTCTGGGTGGAAAGATCAAAAGCAATATCCAGGGTCCCGATAACCTTTCCCCGACCATTCTTGATGGGCACCGTGGTGGTCTTAAGGGGAATGCCATAGGCTTCCTCTGACAACTCCTTGCTTTTTATTGCCCCGGTTCTCATCACCTCGGGAACAACTCCATCAGCACTCACCGGATCACCGCTTTTTATACCCGGATCAAATTCTTCCCCGGGATAAACCATCAGGAATTTTTGCCCATCAGATACAGCCGCCAGGCAGTCCAGGGGAAAAAGGCTGTTCAAAAAACCGGCGGTATAGGCAACCGCCTGCAAAATTTCTTCATCGTTTTTAAAATTAAACTCCATGCCCCGCCCTCCTGTTTCTGATTATTCTAATCTTATTTATTCCATCAAAACTCTATTTTCCCGGGTTCTCCCCTCTCTCCAAGCCGGGAAGTCAAAGCCGGTCTTCTTTTTTCAGGATGGGCAATTCAAAAGAGAGGGTTTCGGGGTACTTGATACCTGCCCCGGTATTGAGAAGCAGGACCCGGTCCTGATTGTTGATAACCCCCTGCTGCAAAAGTTTTTCCAGGGCAGCCAGGTTGGCTCCACCTTCGGGGCAAATAAAATGGCCTTCCTTTTCCGCCATTTTTTGCACCGAATTCTTAATTTCTTCTTCCCCCACCGCCAGGGCAGTTCCCCCTGATTCCCGCACCGCCTTTAAAACCAGAAAATCGCCCAGGGCCCGGGGAACCCTGATGCCAGCGGCATCAGTCTGAGGATTGGGCCAGGGCTCGGCTGTCTTTTTGCCCTCCTGAAATGCCTTTACCAGGGGAGCACAACCTTCAGCCTGAACCACAACCATTTTCGGCCTTTTATTTCCCTCCAACCAGCCTATTGCTTCCATTTCCCGAATGGCCTTCCATATTCCAATAATGCCCACCCCACCTCCGGTGGGATAGAAAATGTAGTCGGGGGGATCCCAGTTTAGCTGCTCCATAATTTCATAACCCATGGTTTTTTTGCCTTCGATCCGGTACGGCTCTTTCAGGGTAGATACCTCAAACCAGCCGTACTTTTCTGAACCCGCGGCTATAATTTTCCCGCAGTCGGCAATATTACCCTCCACCAGGTACACCGAGGCCCCGGCTACCGCACATTCAGTGGCAGTAATGGCAGGAGCATCCCGGGGCATGGCTATATGGCTTTTTATATTTTTGCGGGCAGCGTAAGAAGCCCAGGCCCCGCCAGCATTGCCTGCAGTCGGCATAGCAATTTCCGTTATACCCAGTTCCACGGCCCGGGAAACACCTGCTGCTGCCCCCCGGGCCTTGAAGGAGCCGGTTGGGTTCAACCCTTCATCCTTACTCATAAGGTGGTTAAGGCCCAGTTCCCGACCCAGACGGTTCAGGGGCAGAATGGGAGTAAAACCTTCCCCCAGGCTAACTATGTTTTCTTCTTCCAGGACGGGAAGCATTTCCCAGTAGCGCCACATATCAGGCCGCCTTCCATTTAAATCTTCTTTTTGGAATTTTCTGGCCCCGGTCAGATTATACCCGGCCAGAATGGGGCTGCCGCAATCACATAAATTTACTACCTGATTGACCTCAAAGCTTTTTTCACAGCGGGAACAGTAAAGATGAGAAAAATAGCTCATGTACATTCTCCTAACCCTAAGTTTATTGAAATACCTTGCTGCCAGTTCTGCCCCGGGGGAATAAGGGTTTTTCATATCCGAGGAAACTTTTCCCCAAAACCCCGACCCCGGTCAATTTTTTTTCCAGCGATCCACCAGGAGCTGTCCCCCTACACTTACATTTTCTGGATCCCCCGGCCGCAGATAAACCACAAAAGCTTCTTCGTTGATCCCGGTAAGTTCGCTGGCCTTGCGGGTAAAAGTTTCAACCAGTTCCCTTTTCTTATCGGGATGCAGTTCAGGTCCGTAGAAAAAAATGGTGGGCATGAAATATCCCTCCTTTAACCAGATTAAGCCGGGGCAGGCGGGGCGCCCGGCTTCAATTATCCCGGGGGCAGCAGGAAAAAACTCCCCCATTTTAAAAAAAAGGCCAGTCCTGTTTCAGTCTTTCTGGGTAAAACCGGGGCCAGTTTTTCAATTCCCTGCCCGTCCCTCCCTGGAATTATTTCCACATCCCGGGACAAAAACCTGCTGTTTTACCTTAACTATTCTCCTTCCCTTCCTGGCCCTCTTCCCCCTGGTTTACCTCCCTCCCCCCCGAAATTATATTGAGGTTTTTCCTTCTAATTAAAAGAAACCCCGAGTTTACCGGGGTTTCCTCTTTTTATACCACCTTGCGCAGCTTGGGATCCAGAAAATCTCGCAATGTTTCCCCCATCAGGGTAAATCCCAGGGTGGTCAGCATCAATACTGCCCCCCCAAATATTACCATGTGGGGAGCAATACGGATAAAGGAGTATCCGGTTCTCAATATTGCGCCCCAGCTGGGGGTGGGCGGGGGTACACCCAGCCCTAAAAAGCTCAACCCGGCCTCAAAGGTAATAACGATAGGGATATCCATGGCTGCCTGGATAAAAACCGGCCCCACGACATTGGGCAAAAGATGCCGCAACATTATTCGGGGCACCGAAACCCCTAGGGCCCGGGCGGCCATAATATAATCATGGCTTTTCACCCGCATGGTCTGGGCCCGCACCAGTCGGGCATAGGCCGGAAAACGGGTTACGCCCATAATAATGATGAGCATGGTCAGACTGGGCCCGGTAATGGCAATGATAGTTATGGCCAGGAGCAGGGCCGGAAAGGATTTTATTATATCGAAAAGGATCAGAAACCCTCCGTCCAGGTAACCACCGGTGAAACCAGAGATAATCCCAAAAGCCAGCCCCAGGATGGTGGCTACCAGAATAGCCAGGAGGGAAACTGCCAGGGCAATTCGGGTTCCAAAAACAACCCGGCTGAAAGTATCCCGCCCCAGATTATCAGTCCCCATCAGGTTTTCCCGGGAAGGACCCTGTAGCCTGTCCATGGGAGCAGTTGACTGGGGATCGTGGGTTGCAATAAAAGGAGCAAAAACTGCCACCAGCAAAATGAAGGTAATTATTATAACCCCTGCCAGGGCCAGCGGTTCGGCCAGAAGTCGGTTGATTACTTTTCGCATGGTTTAATCACTCCTTACCCGGGGGTCTATGAAGCTGTAGGACAGATCAGCCAGGAGATTGGCCAGGGAGTAAAGCAGAACGGCAATTATCAGTCCCCCCTGAACTATGGGAAAATTGCGGGTTCCAATGGCAGTATAGATTAAATAGCCCAGTCCAGGCCGGTGAAAAATGATTTCAATCAAAACCGCCCCACCCAGAAGATTACCAAATCCCACCCCGATAACAGCAATTACCGGAATCAGGGCTCCCCGCAGGGCATGCTTGAAAACCACCACCGATTCTTTCAGGCCCTTGGATCGGGCAGTTCGCACATAATCTTCAGTCATTTCATCCAGCATGGAAGCTCGCATTATGCGGGCAATATATCCGATCCAGCCCAGACCCAGGGCCAGAGCGGGGAGAATAAGGTGATAGATCTGATCCCCCAGATTCCCCGATTGCCCGGCTCCCATGGCCGGAAACCAGCCCAGGAAAACTGAAAAAATCAAAAGCCCCAGGAGACCGGCCAGAAAGCTGGGTATGGTAATGGCCGAGATAGAAATAACTCCCAGGATACGATCCAGCCAGGACCCTTTATAGGCCGCGGCGTACGCCCCCAGGGGTATGCCCAGGAAAGAGGCTATAAAAATTGCGCTTAAAGCCAGGACAATGGTATGGGGTAAAACCTGCATGACCAGAAAGCTTACGGGCAGGTGGCTGAGGACATCTGTCCCCAGGTCTCCCTGGACGGCATTAAAAATAAAGTTAAATAATTGAACGTAAATTGGTTGGTCCAGGCCCATCCTTACCCTAAAACTTTCAATTATTTCCGGGGTAGCCCGGGGCCCCAGGACCACCGTGGCAAAATCCCCGGGAATCAGCTGTAAAATGGTAAAAAGCAGCACCATTGCTCCCAGTACTGTTACCAGAGTTACCAGGAGACGCCGCAGGATAAATGCTGTCATGGACTCAATCCTCCTTTACGATTGATCGAGAATTCCTACCCTGGTAAATTCGTGGTCACAGGGAGGCCCTGGGGCATACCACATCTCACCCTGCCCGGGTAAAACAACCCAGGCTGCACAGGTGATATGATTGGCTTCCCTGACCGGGTGCCGGCAGATGGAAAAAGGATAGTTGACATGATCCCGGAAAAAGCCGATACATTTTTCCCGGTCAATTGCTCCCCAGTTTTCTTCCATAAAACGATTCATGCGGTTATGGCGGATTATTGTGGAGGCGGCCCGCCTGCTGCCGACCCACCCTAAATCCTGGCGGTCTTTATGCCGCCCTTCATAGTGGTTGGCATGAGCCAGAAAACGGTGGGAATAGAAAATATCCACATCGTCGGGAGTGGCTTCAATGGAATAGATTTCATCCCGATCAGAAATCATAAATTTGAAGCATCCTGCCCGTCGAGCCCGGAACACAGCTTCCAGGGCCCGGCCAATGGTTTTTTGCCGCAGGACCTCGGAAATAATTATATAGGTGGGAACTCCCACCTGCAGTTTTAGGCGGGGCAGGGTGTTCCAGTTCAGAGATATCCCGTGTGAATTCAGGCCCGCTCCGGCTACGACTCCGGCATAATTAAAACTTAAAATGGCTTCCTGTTCATCAATTATGGACCGCATTATAAAAGGATGAGCATCCCGGCACAAATCCACCGGAATATCCCAGGTCTGTCCGGTATAAACCTGATTATCCTTACTGCCGTTGGCGGTAACCGCAAAACTGGTACAGTGGGGCGAAAAATCCCCAATTTCTTCATGCAAATGGAGCATGATTATTTCTTCGTACTTACACCCCGCTCCCTCGGCAATGCCCTTAATCTCCTCCTGTAGGGTAGGGGAATAATCCTCGACATAGGGTATATATTTTCGGACATGCTGCAAAGCCTCCCCCGGCGTTCTATTTTTTTCCACCAGGGTATAAAAATGATTTATATATGAAGCTATTTCCTCCTTTTTGGCTCTACCATGGGCCAGTCCTCGTTCATAGGGAGTTCCAGATACAGTTAAAATATTGGGCCTCAATTTTAAACTCCTCTCCTGTTAAAAATAATAAGAAGTAGGGGCCGGGGCCGCAGCCCCCGCCCCTTCATTTGATTGGTTTTAGTCCTCCAGGCCCCAGTAATGGTACTGGGGATAGTGGGCCATGAAAGCCGGCACTATACCCGGTTTGGTTACATAAACACTGGCCCCATGGGTAATCCATATACAGGCCACTTCTTCATCAATAATTTCCTGCATCCTGATATAAATTTGCTCTCTTTCTTCGGGATCTACAGTTATATCTCCCAGCTCTTTTAACTCGTCAAACTCTTCATTGGACCATTTCCAGTAATTCCAGCTGCCTATCTGCTCGGTGGTAAACCATTCGAACCAGTAACCCGGATCCAGGATAGCGGAAAAGCTGGCATAATGGAAGCCTTCAGTATCACCCCGTCCGATGGTTTCAAAGCCGGCCCCGGCCTCTACCACCTCAATACGGGCATCAATACCAATTCGCCGCAGCTGATCCTGAATAATCTGGGCCGAATTAACATGCTCCGTGGTAGAATCAGTGGTGATGGTGGTTTGAAAACCATCGGGGAAACCGGCTTCAGCCAGGAGTTCCCGGGCCCGATCTTCATCCACCTGATATTCCGGAGCATCTTCCCAGTAGCCCAGGATCCCCGGGGCCAGAATTGTATTGGCCCGGGCTGGAATACCAGCATAGGCACCGGCAATTACATCTTCCACATTTACAATATAGCGGACAGCCTTCCGGACCCGAATATCATCAAAGGGTTCTTTTTGATGATTGAAGCCCAGCCAGTGATAGCGGAGAGTGGAAAGCATGTGCATTTCCACGTTGGGATCAGCTTCGTAGCGGGGGAAGGAATCAAGGGAAATAGGAGTAGCGTTTAGATCTCCCCGATCAAAAGCCATTTCTGCAACTTCAAACTCTACCATGGGATAGAGTTCAATGCGCTGAAAATCACCTTTTTCTCCATAAAAATCTTCAAAACGCTCCAGGACAACTTTCTGACCGGGAATCCACTCTTTCCAGTAATAAGGGCCGGACCCTACGGGGGAAGTTGCGAAGCGCTCGCCTTTTTCTTCATATGCTTTTTTACTGATAATACTGCCGGGAGTATAGGGAATGGTGCTGACAAAAAGCGGAGCATAAGGCTCGGTCATAATAATCCGGCCGGTGTAACGCCCGGTTACCTCCACTTCTTTCAAAGCTCCCCAGTCTGTTGCATATTCTGAAGCAACTTCAGGGTCAATAATTCTCTCGAAAGAAAATTTTACATCCTCGGCGGTCATTTCACCATAACCGTGGTGGAACTGAATTCCCTCCCGCAGGCGGAATTCAATAATCAGGTTATCATCACTGATCTCAATGTGCTCTGCCGCATCCATCTCCAGTTCAGAAGAGTTGGGCTTAAAACGCATCAGCTTGCTGTAAAGAGCCAGGTCCTTGGCATACTCTGTTCCAGTATAATGAGCGGGATCCATGGTATTTATATCATGACCCAGCCTGTTCCTGACCTTCAGCACATCTTCTGCCATTACAGCGGCCGAACCAGAAACCAGTAATAAGCAGAATACAATTGCCAGGGTAAAAAGCAAATAAAATCTTCCTCTGATCATTCCTCATCCTCCTTTGTGTTTTTAAAAAATCACCTCAACCAGTCCCTCCTATTTCTACCCTCCTTTCCATTTTTATTCCTGTTTATTGCTGGAAATCCAGGGGTAACTAAGTTAAGTTACTGTGTTAATATTCTGATACTTCATTCTTATAATATTCCCCAGATATTCCTAAAATCCTTCATCTTTTCCAATAAAATTGCCCCAACATTCACCAGTCTTTCTCCACCGCCTTCTGCAAATCTCGGAAGCGGACAGAAAAAAAATGATCCTGTTAGCCTTTTTTGTCAGTTGACCGTAAAAACCGTTTCAGTTTTAAAGGGAAAACTTCTTTCAGGGAGAATTTGTTGTTAAACCATTAACAACAACTGGAATCCATCATCCACAAAGACAATGGGCCTGGGGTCACCGCCTTTTTTCTTAATAAATTCTTAACTAAAAACCAATTATTGCTTAACAACCCCCTGTTATGATGGAACCAATCAAAACAGGGG
>PWFS01000125.1 GCA_003554145.1 Halobacteroidaceae bacterium
AGAAAGAGGGGGGCTCCTTAAAAGCCGTCTATGGCTAATGAAGTGAACCCATGTTGATCCAGGATGAGTTAGCAGTTGCTCTGTTTCTGTCAGTTGAGCATCTGCCCCTGTGCCTGTAATGGCACAGCAGGCGAAGGATTTAATTCAGGGTGTTAAATCCTTCGTTCTCATTCCTGAAAAGTGGGAGCCTAAGAATGGCAAAAGAAGGGATAGGAAGGATGGAAAGTTTGAAGTCTTGCAGGGAGAGATGTGCTGGATCGATGAACCTGTAAGATGGCAGTGGGCTCGTAGTAGCAAGGAAGGCGACCGATAGCACCACCCTGGTAACAGAGGGGGAGGAGAAAATCTCTGTAGCGAAGGGGCCCAGTCAGCAGAAAAATGTGTGTGAAGGGAAAAGAAAATAGATTTAGGTGTTGGGGAACACATGCTTTCCGGACTATCTTCTCAATGTAAAACCTATTTTGTCCCAGGAACTTGAAAAAAAGAGACCCCCCAGGGGCAGAAGAAAACTCCTGGGGGGTTTAATTTAAGGCAATACTGCTGACGGATCGCCCTGCGCACCGTTTTTGAAGAGTTGGTAATAACATTCGAACCCGATAGCACCTGTTTTAGCCAAAAATGAGGGCTAAAAGGGTAGAAATTCGCTAAGCCGAAGTTACCCCCTTTGTAAACTCAAAACTACCATTATTAGAGAACTTTAAAGGCTTTTCAAATTATTTTTCTGTCTACCAGGTAGCTTATCCCCATCAATTCCCAGACACCCCAGGGCTTCTTTTTGTATTTCATTGGGTTTTGTGAATTGAAAAAAAGATGGTATTTCTGGAATGGCCGGGATCCAATTCTCATTACACTGTATAGTTCCCAATTCTTCCAGCAGTGTAGCAAAACTATGTACAGGGTTTTTGCCAGTTCGCTGGGTGCTTGCTTTATGCAGGGCGCCTTCAGAACGACAGGCAGGTAAAACTGGTGAACCGTTTTCATGTTCTCCTGGGTGTTCATCATCAAAAAGAAGTTCTTTCCACGTTTCTCTTAAATGCCACTCCACATAGTAAGCCAGGGTGCAAAGAAAAATGTGTGCTTCTACTCTTTCCTCCAATCGATGGTGAATGGGGCGAATGCGCAAATTAACACCTTTAAGAGTCCTTAAACCCTTTTCTACCCGGGACAAGCTTTTGTATCCCCGCACCACATCTTCTTTCGGCCACTTTTCTTCCGGTACACTGGTACGAAGAACATAGAAGCCATCCAGGGCTTCTTCCATGGCGATGCTCTCCTCACAACGCCTGTAGGAGAAGCGCCCCTTACCAATATCAAACTCGAAATGTTTGGCCATTTTGAATTTATTAACCACACGTCCCAATGCTTCGCCGATTTTACTTTCAGCCACCAATCTGCCTGCAGCAACACGCTTGACTATTTTTTCTAACTCTCTTTCGGTTGCCAGTAGTAGTTCCTGGCGCTTTCGAGTTCGTTCTAAAGCTAAATATGGATTGCGGCAAACAACCAACCGCTCTCCCGGGTAATCTTCAGAATATATCTCCATCAAATCTTTTTGATCAAACATTGAAGGCTGGATATGTCCTTTCTTTACCAGGCTCTTGATAGAGTTAGCCCGAAGTGCAGTTACCCAGTCAATACCACCAAGTTCTTTAAGTGTTTCAATCTTAACATTACTGATCATGCCTCGGTCGACTGCAAGAACCACCTCGTCCAGACCAAAACTTTTTTTCAACGTATCGATCTGATCCTGCAATGTATCGATATCACTTGTTGCACCAGGATAGACCTTAACGGAAACAGGTCTCCCTGCAGAGTCAGCCATAAGGCCATACACAATCTGGCGTTTCCCTTTTTTCTTGTCCCGGTTGTAACCATACTCCGCTAATGAGCAGCATGATCCCTCATAATAACTGGAACTAACATCATAAAGAACTAAACTGCCATTTTCCAGATGACGTGTGGCCAGAGCTTGTTCTATCTTTTTCTGCTGACCAACCAGCCAATCCATGGCGTCATAAATATCATCTACATCGACATCCTCCACACCCATGATTTCTGGCAGGGTTGTGGTGTGCCACCAGCGGTTGGTGGCCAATTTCGTCTGAGGCTTCAGAATGCGTGCAATAATCAATGCTTCTATGATATTTCGCCTGGAGGTGGGAGTTTTTGCTATCATTTTCAGCAACCCCGACTCATGAAGCATTTTTCGAACCGCCACAACGTGACCATGGGAGCGAGACCTGATGGTTTCCATGGCCTGGTCCACCGGTACAAAAACCTCCCCCTTCAGAATATAGCGAATGATTTCAACAGCTTCTTGCGGAAGGTCCGAAATGTTAGCAATGGTTTCCTGACAAACTTTCCCCCCTTCTCGGTAGCTCCGCCGGATCAGATGGGTGCAGTACTCTTTGCCTTTATAGGTTTTTCTCACATCAGCAACATATAGGCCTTTCTGTTTCTTTTCCATACTACAATCATACCACGAACAGGGAGAAAAGGCAAGG
>PWFS01000018.1 GCA_003554145.1 Halobacteroidaceae bacterium
ATAAAAACTGTGATATAATAAATTTGTTGTCAGGCGGGGGGTATATACTCAGTTAGTGGTAATACTTTGGTCTATCAGTATTGTTTATGTCGGTAGGTTCCTCGTCCATCGGATCAGGATCGGAGGGATCGTTAACGCACGCGTTGATGTATTGGATCTTAACGTCGTTGGCGCACTCAACGTGTGATACGATATGAAGGGGGTTGATAAAACAGAGATCGGTACTACTCAGCGGTTGCCACTCATAGAACACAAATCCTAGTCCACTCTCGTACTGTGTCAGCTCCAGTTTCATTGGACGCTGTACTTTAAGGAGTTTGTGATCGTCGTGATCAAGAACGATCGCAATCAGTTCATCTCCGGTAATCAGTTTGATGTGTTGAATGTTTACGTCGTCCACGTCCTCGTTGAGTCTTGACATTATGTTATTGGTACCTCATAGATCTTGAATTTGAAATGTTCTCTTGAGTAGATGCGTATACGCTCCGCTGAGTGATTTAGTGTGTAGTTCTTTTTCTTTCCCCAGTGTAGGTCGTCCGCCAGATCATATAGTACCGTATCACGACCATCATCCGATTTTCTGAGACCACGACCAATCGACTGTAGGACACGAATCTGTGATTTTGACGGCGATGCGAATATGATATTATGTATATTCCTTATGTTCACGCCTGTAGAGAACACTCCCTGAGAAGCCACGATAATCGCATCATTTTCTCGCTCGGTGATCTGCCTTACCTGCTCGCGTCCGTCAACATCGGTCTCACCCGAGACATAGAACACGTGACGGTCCTCATTCGCCTTGGAGCGAATTAGATCGTGGAGTGGTTTACCGTGCTTCTCGACGAACTGAAACAGAACCAGAGTGTTGCCCGTCTGATCGAGCGCCAGGTTTCGAATGAACTTGTTTCGTTTTTCGTTCGTAACGATAAAGTCGATCTCATCGTGGTACTTAGATCCCTTTACCAGTTTGCGCATCTCTTCCGGATACTTGAGCAACAGTACGTTGATGTCAAGTGAGGCGAGAGTCCCTGAGTCCATCAGACTCTTTGTCGTGGTGACGTTCTTGACCGGACCGAAACCACCCTCGAGCACCAGCTTATGAGTATCGGTTCCGTCCAGCGTGCCCGTGGTACCGAATCGATAGTCAGCGTTCTCTAGCTTAGTGAGTATCGACGTCAGCGACTTTGCCTTAAAGTTGTGTGCCTCGTCACCGATCACGCAACCAAAGTCCCTGTACCAGTGTTTGGGTAGTTTATAGATCGACTGCCAGGTCGAGATGTAGATTCTCGCATCGGACTCCTTGTCCTTGCCCGAATAGATCTTATGACAGTGATCGGCGACGTTAAACGAATCATCGGTGGCGGAGTAGTCCTTAAAGTCGGAGTACATCTGCTCGACCAACGACGTGGTGGGTACGATAATGAGAACGTTCTTTGACTCATTCTGAAGATACCATCGACAGATCAGATAGATGATGAGCGATTTTCCTGATGCCGTTGGTGACAGCAACAGCGCCCGCTTGTTCGATAGTGCATGGTCTACTGCATTTATCTGATAGTCCTTCGGTGATATCGACTGATTCCTCGCGGTAAGCGGTAGATCCTCGATAAACGATAGATCAATCTGTTGGCTTGACTTTGGAGGACCGTATACGGGATCGTCGATATCCTCGATGCTATAGTTTCGTCCTTCTGCCGCCGCGAACGCGACGATGTAGTCGTAGAGTCCGGCATAGATTCTATTCGTCCTATTACACAAAAGTCTGATTTTTCCATCCCAAAGCCGATTTTTATACGCGGGCATATGCTGGTATCCAGGCACAAAAAACGTAAAGAACTCCGAGAGCTCCATAAGGATCCCTCGGTCCTCGCACTGTACCTGTAGATACGCGTGATTGACTTTTTTGAGACGGATATCTGCAGTCATTAGATCCCTGAAGTGAACTTCTGCCATTCTATGATATTTTTGATATTTTGATGACGCCAGCGAATATTATTTATGATCTCCTCAAGAGTCGCGACGAGCTCCTTGAGATAATCGATCTTCATCTTTGCGGTCTGAATGTCCTCGTCTGAATCGTAGAAGTAGTCCATGTCACCCTTTAGAACTTTAAGACCACCAAGCGGATCATAGTCCCATCCCCGAGCATCGATCTCATCCTTCGACATCTTCCCGTTGTACCAGAGCCACTTGTCCTTGAGAAGGGTACGGAACTCTGCTTCCTTTCGTTTTAGCTGAAGTCGAGTGACCGACAACATTTCAAGGTACTTTGCATGAAGTCGAGCAGAGTCACGGGACGACTCGTCGAGTTTAAGTTCATCGATCTCGGAATCATTTTTCCACATTTCGAGCACGTCTTCGAGACGAAGTGCCATAATGAATTACCTCACTGGTTCATGATGTGTCTGGGTTATTTATCCGACTCTTTTTGCTATCCTTGGGTCAAGTACCACAAACTCCTTGACCGAACCCCTGAACCAGGCTGCGATTGAATCGTATC
>PWFS01000070.1 GCA_003554145.1 Halobacteroidaceae bacterium
AAACTTTTTATTACCGGCAGCAACCAATGGTTAAGTTGTGATCATTGGCCTCCGGCCCGGGGCAGAGAAACAACCCTATACCTGGGATCGGGAGGTTTAAGTTGGGCAAAGGAAGAGCGAAGTGATGCTGTGGGTTTTGATTTTGATCCCGCGGATCCGGTTCCAACCCTGGGGGGAGGAGTCTGGGAATTTCCTGATGCGGATTTGAACCCGGGGCCAGTTGATCAATCCCCAATATCCAGGCGTTCCGATGTTGTCCTGTTCCAGACCCGGCCCCTGAAAAGTGATTTAACCCTGGCCGGCCCCCTGCAGGCAACAATCTATGGCTCGGTCCAGGGGGAAAGTGGAGACTGGGTTTTAAGGCTGGTTGATGTTGATCAGGAGGGGAAGAGGCGCTGGGTCGCGGACGGGATAATCAGGGGCCATTTCCGGGAAGGTTCCTCCCGGATTATTCCCCTGCGTCCGGATAAAATAGAAAGTTTTGAAATTGACCTCTGGGCCGTGGGGCATACCTGGAAAAAAGGTCACTGCCTGGGGCTGGAAATAAGTGGTAGCTCTTTTCCCAAGTGGGATCTGAATCGGACCGGTCTGGCCAGAGGAGAGGTTCGGAAACAGAAAATATACTGGGGAGGCAATTATCCTTCCTGTCTGCGGGGGATGGCCCTTGAATGAGAATTGGAGCCCTCGAAATAGGGGATAAAAGGTGGGTAAAAAGGAGGCTTCTGCAGGTCAATAATTATGATAAAAAGATAGAATTTATTTAGAGGATTTTTACCTGCCTGGTAGAATAGATAAAAAGAACCAAAAATTTATAAAAATTTTCTTTTTTTTCCTCCGAATTTGTGAGCTCACTCAGGTAAAGGTTTTTCGGTTTTTGATCTGGATCCTTTTTCCTATAGGGTGTTTCAGCAACTGTGTCGGAGCTTTTTTTTCGACAATAATGGGAAGGATTAGTAATAAAAAACGCGATTTTTTAATTTTGGAGGAGCTGATTATAACCGGTGGATTTTGAGAAAGTCTCAGTACTTTTTAAGGACTATAGAAGGCAATATTGAAGTTTTAATTTTTTGCTCTTAAAAAAGAAATTACAGGCAGATAAGTAATAATATGGAGAGCAGACTACTGTTGATGTATTTTTATAAATCCATGAAAGTTAAGGAGGGGATAAAAAGGGGAGGTTAATCTGAAATATTGGGTTGGAACCGGGTAACTGGCAGTAACTGCAAATTAAAATTAGAGGAGGAAGGCAATGATTAAAAAGAGCATGCTAATTTTAATGGCCCTGGCCCTGGTATTTGGGTTCTCCCTTTCGGATGATACCGTGGCCCAGAGTGACAACTGGAAAATAGGCATTATGACTGGAACTGTAACCCAGAACGAAGAAGAGTTCAGAATGGCCGAGCAGATGATGGAAGAATTTGGCGAGGATAGGATTATCATAACCCCCTATCCCGACCGTTTTATGCAGGAACAGGAAACCACCATCAGCAATATGCTGGAAATGGCCCTGGATCCTGATACCAAGGCCATAGTTATGGTTCAGGCTGTTCCCGGAACCGTTGCTGCCGTAGATCGGGTTTTGGAAGTTCGTCCTGATATGTTATTTATCCTTGGTGCTCCCCAGGAAGATCCCGACATTATTGCCACCAAGGGCGATATTATCCTGAATACCGATGACCTGGGACGTGGTTATCAGATTGCTGAACACGCATATGAACTGGGAGCAGAAACCATTGTCCACTATTCTTTCCCCCGCCACATGTCCATTGAATTGCTGGCCGAACGCCGCCGCATGATGAAAGAACGGGCTGAAGAGCTGGGAATTAAATTTATTGATGAAGATGCTCCGGACCCCACATCTGATGCAGGTGTTGCCGGAACCCAGATGTTTATCAGTGAGGATGTGCCCCGTAAAATTTCCCAGTATGGTCCCAATACTGCTGTTTTTGGCACCAACTGTGCTATGATGGAGCCCCTGATTGCTCAGACTGTGGAAGCGGGAGGTATTTACCTGGTCCAGTGCTGCCCCAGCCCCTACCATGCTATGCCTGCTGCCCTGGGAATTGAAGTCCCTGATGAAAGAAAGGGAGACGTGCCCTGGATCCTGGAAGAAATCCAGGCCAAGGTAGATGAAGCAGGCGCCTCCGGCAGAGTTGCCACCTGGCCCATTCCGGTCAACATGATGTACATTCAGGCCGGAACTTATTATGCTATTGAATGGATTGAAGGAAGAATTGACGAGCGCAATGACAAGGCCAGACTGATGGAGATTATGGAGGAGATTGCCGGGGGAGCAGTTAATCTTACCGAGTATCCCGGAACAGATAATTACTACCTGTATCTCTCCGACCACATTGTATTCTAGTTAAGCACAAATTCCCTGAAGCAAGGTTGCCTTAGGGCAGCCTTGCTTTTTAAAATTTGCGGAGGAGGGGGAGAATGGCCGAAGCCAGTCTATTACAGATGCAGGGTATCGGAAAAAGCTATTATGGTACCCCGGTCCTGCAGGATATTAATTTGAATATCAAACCGGGGGAGATACACGCCATTGTTGGAGAAAATGGGGCGGGGAAGTCGACCCTGATGAATATTCTTTTTGGGATGGAGGTAATTCACTCCACCGGGGGATTTGATGGGGAGATTATTATAAATGGGAAAAAGGAAAAAATTGATTCTCCCCAGCGGGCCATGGAAATTGGAATAGGCATGGTC
Organism: Halobacteroidaceae bacterium; assembly: GCA_003554145.1. Classification (GTDB taxonomy): domain Bacteria; phylum Bacillota; class Halanaerobiia; order B1SED10-174; family B1SED10-174; genus T1SED10-26. Next base: position 2,713 of record PWFS01000070.1, read on the forward strand.
CATCAGGAGTTTATGCTCCTGCCTAACTATTCTATTACCGAGAATATTAAGTTAAATCGGGAAGTTTTAAAACCCAATTTTTTAAGCCGGGTTTTTGGCCAGAAAATAGAACACCTGAATATGGGGCAGATGAATACTGATTCCCGTAAAGCCCTGGATAAGCTGGGTATTGGAATTGAAGAATATGTAACAGTGGCCGGCCTCCCGGTGGGCTATATGCAGTTTACCGAAATTGCCAGAGAAATTGATAAGACCAATGTTAAAATGATTGTTTTTGATGAACCTACCGCAGTCCTGGCCGAAACAGAAGCAGAAAAACTGCTGGAATCAATGAAAGCCATTGCCGAAGAAGGGATCGCTATCCTGTTCATTACCCACCGCCTGGATGAAGTTATAAGTATCAGTGATAATATAACCGTGCTGCGGGATGGTAAACGGGTTGGGACCAAGAAGCGGGAAGAAACAGATGTTTATGAACTGGCAGAATTAATGGTGGGCCGCAAGATTGAGAAGATGGTGCACGGGGAGCAGAGGGAGTTAAAAAATGAAATAGCCCTCAAAACCGAAAACCTGGTAGTTCATATGCCGGGAGAAAAGGTAAACGGGGTTAACCTGGAGGTCAGAAAAGGAGAATTTCTGGGAATTGGGGGCCTGGCCGGACAGGGCAAAGTGGGCATTGCTAACGGGGTTATGGGACTTTATCCCAGCCGGGGCCAGGTCTGGATCAATGGTTCTCCCCTCAGCCTGAATGACCCGGGGGAATCAATGCGCCAGGGAATGGCTTATGTTTCCGAGGACAGGCGGGGAGTTGGTTTGCTGCTGGATTCTTCAATTGAGCTTAATATTGTTATCAACGCCCTGCACAATCAGAAGAAATTTTTGAAAAAATACGGATTTTTCAAGTTCCAGGATACTAAAGGTATCCGGGATCACGCCCTGAAAATGATAAAAGAACTGGATATTCGCTGTACCGGTCCTGGGCAGCTGGTTAAGAGATTAAGCGGAGGGAATCAGCAAAAGGTCTGTATTGCCCGGGCTCTAACCATGGAACCGGAAATCCTTTTTGTTTCTGAGCCAACCCGGGGAATTGATGTCGGGGCCAAACGCCTTGTCCTGGAAACCCTGGTTAAGCTGAATGAAGAGCTGGGAATGACCATAGTTATGACTTCCAGTGAACTGGGAGAACTGCGCAGCGTCTGTGATCGAATTGCAATTGTTTCCGAAGGAAATATTTCTGGGGTCCTGCCTCCAGATGGTTCTGACGTTGATTTCGGGCTGCTTATGGCCGGGCAGCAGGAAAGGAGGGGGGCCTGATGCTCCAGAATCTAGCCGCAAAATTCATGACTAATTTTGGCCTGGCCCGCCTTATTATACTGGGGTTTTTTATTTTCCTGTGTATAATGGCGGTTGTTTTTCAACTGGATATAGCAGAACTTTTAACTTCATCCCTGGCCCGGATCGGCATGTGGGGGGTCCTGGTTCTGGCCATGCTGCCCGCTATTTCCTCGGGTATTGGACCCAACTTTGGGGTATCCCTGGGGATACTGTGCGGTCTGGTCGGTGCTCTTACTGCCCTGGAAACTGCCTTTCGCCTGGGAGGCGTGGTTGAGTTAAGCGGGGGAGTCTTATTTCTCCTGGCCATTATTATTTCTCTTCCTTTTGCCATCCTGACCGGGATTGCTTATGGCTGGCTCCTCAACCGGGTTAAAGGTTCGGAAATGATGATAGCTACCTATGTTGGGTTTTCCATGGTTTCCATCATGAAAATAGCCTGGCTTTTTTTGCCCTATACCAGCCCGGAAATGGCCTGGCCCATCGGCCGGGGCGTGCGGGTGCAGATCTCGCTGGCGGGAAGGGGTATAACCAGGATTTTAAATAACTTTTTGTCTTTTAACATTGGCGATGTTGTTGTGCCCACGGGACTGCTCCTCTTTTTTGCCCTGATGTGTTTTTTAGTCTGGCTCTTTATGCGGAGCAAAACCGGTATAGCCATGCGGGCCGCCGGCGATAATCCCCGTTTTTCCGAAGCAGCAGGGATTAATGTCAACCGCAGCCGGATTATTGGAACCACCTTTTCCACAATCCTGGGGGCTATAGGCATCCTGGTTTATGCCCAGAGTTATGGATTTATTCAGCTGTACGAGGGCCCCATGTTCATGCCCTTTGTTGCGGTAGCCGCTGTCCTTATCGGAGGAGCATCGGTTAAAAAGGCCAGCATCACCCATGTTGTGGTGGGAACCGCTCTTTTCCTGGGAATACAGGTGGTGGCCATTCCCGTGGCCAACGCCTTTACCACCGACTGGGCCAGCATGGGGGAAATCAGCCGCAAAATTATTCAGAACGGGGTCATACTGTACGCTCTGACCCAGGCAGGAGGGGATTAATATGCTTACCCAGAACTCGTTGCCCGAAGTAGAAGAGCATAAACGCCTGACCAATAAAGAAGCCGCTATCCAATTTTTGACCAACAACATGGTGACCATTATGTTTGTGGTCCTGGTCCTGGCCGGCTTTCTGGTGGCTGGGATGAATCCCTTCCTTTTCATCCTGGATATAGTAGCTCGAATGTCCCGGAACTCTTTTCTGGTCCTGTCCCTGATTATTCCCGTTGTGGCAGGAATGGGGCTCAATTTTTCCATAGTCCTGGGAGCTATGGCCGGACAGGCCCTCCTGATTTTTGTGACCCACTGGGGCATAACCGGGCTGCCCGGAATATTGCTGTGTATTGTGCTGGTAACTCCCCTATCCATGTTCCTGGGTTATCTGACTGGAAAGCTTTTCAATAAGGCCAAGGGGCAGGAAATGATTGCCGGCCTGATTCTGGCCTTCTTCGCCCAGGGAATTTATGAGCTGATCTTCCTGCAGCTGGTGGGCGGTATAATACCCATGGATAATCGGGTTCTGATTATGAGCAGCGGGATAGGGGTGCGGACCACGGTTGATTTGACTGGCGGCCTTAAATATGGGCTGGACTGGCCCGGTCAGATCTGGGGCATGCCCAATCTGCTGCGGCCAACTTTCCCCTGGACGCTGATTGTAGGGGTAATTGCGGTGATAGTTGGTTTCTTGGTTTATCGCTTTGTTTTTAAAGGCCGCATGCCTTCGCTCCCCAGCATTGGGGCTGGCCTGGTGGCCGCCGGATTGATAGTTTACTGGAGCGCTATCCAGATTCAACAAGAAACCATGATGATGATGGTTCGCATACCCCTTTTAACCTGGATTGTAATATTAACTCTCTGTCTCTTCATTGTTTTCTTTTCCCGGACCAAACTGGGGCAGGATATGCGCTCAGTAGGACAGGATCGCCATGTTGCCGCGGTATCAGGTATTCAGGTTGACCGGGTTCGGGTTATTGCCATCATGATGTCCATGGTCATGGCTTCCTGGGGCCACATAATCTTTTTACAGAATATGGGGGCCTTCAGCACCTATGGCAGTCATGAGCAGATTGGCCTTTATTCAGTTGCAGCCCTCCTGATTGGGGGAGCTACAGTTAGCAAGGCCACAATTAGTCAGGCTCTCCTGGGGGTATTTCTCTTCCACGCTCTCTTTATTGTTTCCCCTTCTGCGGGGCGGCAGCTTTTTGGTGACGCCCAGGTAGGAGAATATTTCCGGGTGTTTGTGGCCTACGGGGTAATTGGCATAACCCTGGCCCTCCACGCCTGGAAAAAGCTCCTGCAGAGAAAAGATCAGCTGGGGGTATAGAGAAAAAGAGAATGGTCAGGAGGAAAATGAAAGCGTTTTTTCCAGGACCGACCTGCTCCAACTGAAAATTGCAGCAAAAAAGCCCTCCCCCGGGAGGGCTTTTTGGTTTCAGGGGAAGGAGCCCGGCGGGTACTGGAGAAATAATTGGAGGAATGGTTGATTACGAATGAAGAAAATTAATTAAGCTTACTGAACTGATGGGGAGGGAAAAAAATGGCAATGGTAATCGGCACTATTGTGGGTATGGTGGTTTTTGGATTTTTATGGTACTACATTAATGTCAATAAAAAAGAAGGTCGGGACAGGCTTCTGGAAACTTTTATTGTAACCGTTATTTTCGGCTTTTTATTCCAGTTTCTGACCCGTTTTCTGGCGGGAGGCGGTTAGAGAAGGGGGTTGCAGCGTGCTGATTTCCATTATTGCTGCCGTGGCCAAAAATGGCGTAATTGGAGCGGGAGGCCGGATGCCCTGGAAGATCCCCGGGGAACAGAAAAGGTTCCGCAACTTAACCCTGGGGCAGACAGTGGTCATGGGCCGCAGGACTTTTGAAGAAATCGGGGAACCTCTTCCCGGACGTCATACGGTAATTCTCTCCCGGAACAGGGATTTTGATTGGCCCGGGTGTACAACCCTGTCTTCATGGGAGCAGGTCTGGGAAAAATTTGCAGATAAAAAAGAGCTCTTTATCGCCGGGGGTGCAGCCCTTTACCGGGACACAATTCCCCTGGCCCATCGCCTTTATCTGACCGTTATTGAAAGGGAATATCAGGGGGACGTGTATTTTCCTGACTGGAAAAAGGAGGATTTTAAACAAGTATATTCCCACCGGGTAGAAGGAAAGGTGCCCTACACCTATTACACCTATGTCCGGAAAGAATAAGGGAATCTGAAATATCCCCCAACAGCTTTTTGGCCCCGGGAAGTAAATGGAGGAGGGACAGGCCCATTGAAAATATTGTTGACTGGTTTTGAGCCCTTTAATGGTGAAAAAATTAATTCTTCCTGGGAAGTAGTGCAGTCCCTCGGGGAAAAGAACCCCGGACCTGGGGAAATAATCGTCTGCTGTTTGCCCACGGTTTTTGGAGAAGGGTTGAAGAAAATTATTGCCGCTGTTGATAGTATTCAGCCCCAATTAATAATCGGTACCGGTCAGGCCGGAGGCCGGAGTGAACTCTGCGTGGAAAGGGTGGCCCTCAATGTTGCCGATGCAGAAATCAGGGATAATCAGGGGCAGCAACCCCTGGATGAACCTATTCGTCCCCGGGGCCCTACCGCCTACTGGTCAACTCTACCCATCAAATCCATGGTAAAAAGGATTCGGGAAGAGGGCATCCCCGCCCGGGTCTCCAATTCTGCCGGAACCTATGTCTGTAATGAGGTTATGTATGGCGTTCTACACCACCTGGAGGCCGGGCAGATTCCTGCCCGGGCCGGGTTTATCCATATACCCTTTTTGCCCCAGCAGGCAATCGGACGACCGGGGACCTCGACAATGGCCCTGGAAACAGCAGTCCGGGGACTGGAGGTGGCCCTGCAAAGTGCTTTAAAGGATTAGCCTTTTTATTGCAGGAGTAGTAAGAATAGTGGAGGAATATAAGGACAGGGCAGGAAATAATAAGGGGGTGTTTTTTGTGTTCAGGATGATTTTTTGCGCCCTTCTGCTGGGATGTGGCGGACTGGTTATCGGATATTTGATATTTGGACACGTTGGTGGGGATTTTATTGAAATCAGCAAACTCCTGGATCCGCCCCAGGATTTTCTGCAGGAAATCGAGGAAACAATCCTGGGTATCCGGCAGATTCGCCAGAATATACTGGTAAGCGGAGCTATAGGATTGGGGCTGGGCCTGCTCCTGGGCGCGATATTGAATAAAAGATGAGGCCCCGCATAGTCTGTGCTCCCGATTCTTTCAAGGGAAGCCTCACTGCCACAGAAGCTGCTGCAGCCATGAGCAGGGGGATAAAAAGGTTTGATTCGGAACTGGAGACTGTTGAACTGCCCCTTTCCGATGGGGGAGAGGGTTTGACCGAGGCTCTGATTGCCTCCACCAGCGGGTATAGAAAAGAAGTAATGGTTTCCGGTCCCCTGGGAAAAAAGGTCCGGGCTTTTTATGGGATTTTGGGTGATGGCCGGGGAGTAATGGAAATGTCTTCTGCCTCCGGGCTGACTCTGCTGGAACCCGGAGAATTAAATCCCCTGGAGACCTCAACCTTTGGCAGCGGTGAACTCTTGGGACGGTTACTGGAGGAAGGATGCCGGGAGATAATCCTGGGAATAGGGGGCAGCGCTACCAATGATGGAGGGCTGGGAATGCTTCAGGCCCTGGGCGCAAAGTTTTTTGATAATCGGGGCAGAGAACTGGCCCCGGGAGGAAAAAGCCTGAATGAACTGGCTGCTTTCAAACTGGAAGGCCTTGATTCCCGCCTGGATAGAATAGACTTAAAAATCGCCTGTGATGTAGATAATCCCCTGACCGGGAAACGGGGAGCAGCAGCAGTTTATGGCCCCCAAAAAGGGGCCACCCCGAACATGGTCAGGGAATTAGATCGAGGCCTGACCCGTCTGGCTGCTATAATTCGAGAAAAAATGGGACTGGAGGTGGATAAAGTGCCCGGGGCCGGGGCAGCAGGAGGACTGGGGGCAGGATTAATGGCCTTCCTTGGTGCTGAACTGAAACCCGGGTCGGAACTGGTTCTGGATACGGTGAACTTTTCGGAAAAAATCAGGGATGCTGAACTGATATTAACCGGTGAGGGACGCCTGGATGAACAAACTGCCCGGGGTAAGGTAGTTCTGGGAGTGGTCCGGAGAAGTCGGGGCCTCCCGGTGGTGGCCCTGGGGGGCTGGGTTGAACCGGAAATATCAATCCTGAAAGAGGAAGGGTTGACTGCATTTTTTTCCATTCTTGATCGCCCCCGAGACCTGGAAGATGCAATGAACCACACCTATCAGCTGCTGGAATGGAGCACCCGAGAAATAGTCAGTTTGTATTTTGCGGGCAGGAAATATTGAAACCGCGTAGAATTAATAATACCATTATTGTGGTAGAAAATTTGGTTTTTAGGGAGGTCGAGTTATGCGTTTATCTACCAAAGCCAGGTATGCAACCAGGGCCCTGATTGAACTGGCCCGCCACTACGATGAAGGCCCGGTGCGCCTTCGGGATATCGCCGGACGCCAGGGCATTTCTTCCAAGTACCTGGAACAGGTTCTTTTTCCCCTTAATATTCAGGGCGTGGTAAGAACCCGTAAGGGAAGCGGGGGCGGCCATTTTCTGGGCAGAGACCCCGAAGAAATCAACCTGGCCGAGATAGTCAGGATTGTGGAGGGCTCCCTGTCTCCGGTGGAGTGCGTTGATAATCCCCGGATTTGTGACCGGGCTGACGAATGTGAAGCCCGGGAAATCTGGTGCCGACTGGGGAATGTTATCGTTGGAGAGCTGGAATCAATAACCCTTAAAGAACTCTCCAGGATCTGATTTTTTTAATGCTCCGGGTTGAACGCATCGGATCAGGCCGGAGTTTTACCTTTTCGAACCCGGAATCAGTCTGAACATTGAAGGAAGGTGAGTTGTTTCTCAGTATGCTGCAGGAGGGGGGAGCAGGTTGACAGCCGAAGATTATTTTATGATAATTGGGGGAGCCAATTATGATATCCGGGGCCTGGCCCGGGTAGAGCTGGAATGGCAGTCCTCCAATCCGGCCCGGATCAGCATGAGTGGAGGGGGAGTTGCCCGCAATATTGCTGAAAATCTGGCTCGGATGGGAGAAAAAGCCGTTTTGATAACAGCGGTGGGGGCCGATATCAACGGCGAAAAATTAATAGAAGAAATCAGTCGTTGGGGGGTTGATATCACCCTGGTTCGCCGTTGTCTGGGGGCCAACACCGGCAGCTATATAGCTTTCCTGGAAAAAAACGGGGACCTGCTCCTGGGCATGTCCGATATGGAAGTTATGGAAAATATTAACGACCATTATCTGCTTCAGCAGGAGGATTTAATAACCGGGGCGAGCCTGGTAGCGGTGGATACCAATCTCTCTTCTTCAGCTTTGAAAACTGTGGGCAGGATGCAGGAAAAGGGAGGTTTTCCCCTTCTTCTGGAAACGGTTTCGGTGGCCAAGGCCCCCCGGGCCCTGGCAGTACTGGATCGAGTCAAAATCCTGGCTACCAATCGGGAAGAACTCCAGGAAATAATCCCCGGTTCCCTGAAAACTTTTTCTGATCGGGAGCGTGCGGGAAAAGCGGTCCTGGAAAATGGGCCGGCAATATTGCTCCTGAAAATGGGTCCTGAAGGCCTATATCTTCATACCCGGGAGGGGGGGCAGCAATTTCCGGCCCTGCCCGGAGAGTTAAGGGATGCTACTGGAGCCGGCGACTGCCTGGTGGCAGTTTTTATGGCTGCCTGGCGGCGGGGACTGCCCCTGGAAACCTGTGTAAAACGATCTTTAAAGGCAGCGCGCTGGACCCTGGAATCTCCAGGAAGTGTTAGTGAAAAGATCGATCCCGCTTTATTGGAGGAGGGATAAAATGGTGATCAGGCTGAATGAGGAAGTAAAAAGGGCCCTGGAGCAGAATCGGGGTATAGTGGCCCTGGAATCAACGATTATAACCCATGGTATGCCTGCTCCTCAGAACTGGGAGACTGCACTGGCGCTGGAAGAAACCGTGCGGGAGGAAGGGGCGATCCCCGCAACAATTGGTATTCTGGGCGGGGAGATAATTGTTGGTCTGCAGCAGGAGGAAATAAAGGAACTGGCCTCCAGGCAGGGGGTAAAAAAAATCAGCCGCCAGGACCTGGCCTTTGCAGTCAGCAAGGGATGGAGCGGTGGGACTACGGTTGCGGCAACAATGATTGTGGCCCGGAGGGCCGGTATTGAAATATTTGCCACGGGAGGCATTGGAGGAGTTCACCGGGGAGGGGAGAATACCCTGGATATTTCCGCGGATCTGGAAGAGCTGGCCCGGACCGGGGTGGTGGTTTTCTGCGCAGGAGTAAAATCAATTCTGGACATTGGCCGGACCCTGGAGTACCTGGAGACCCGGGGCATCCCGGTTATTGGTTATGGAACCGATGAATTTCCCGCTTTTTACTGTCCCCGGAGCGGTTTTC
>PWFS01000128.1 GCA_003554145.1 Halobacteroidaceae bacterium
AAAAATTAAATAACCTTTAATGAATTAATGTAATTGCAATGAAATGGGGGCAGGGAAAAACGTAATCCCTGCCGGGCAGGTAAATCTGCATTTGCCTTTACACCCGGAGATAAAGAATATATAATAAATTCTAAAAGCAAGCTGGAAATGCAGAGGAGGTCGGCAGTCAATGCCTTTTTTACACGATGTTCGAGCCAGGATAATTACCGTAATTCAGCACAGTCTTATCCCGGTTCTGCAAAAAAGAGAAGTGGAAATTGACCCTGTTTTGAACCGGGTAGAGCTGGAAGAGCCCCGCCACCGGGAGCACGGCGATTTTGCCTGTAATATTGCCATGGCCATCAGCCGGGATTTAAAAGCTTCCCCCCGGGAGATTGCAGGGGAGATTATAGAAAATTTGCCCCGGGAAGAAGCCCAAAAGGCCTGGATTGACCGCCTGGAAATTGCCGGTCCTGGTTTTATTAATATCTACCTGCAGCCGGACTGGCTGAAAGGTGTACTGCCGGCCATTGCTGCTGAAAAAGAGAGCTATGGAAAAGTGGATCGGGGTCAGGGGCAGAAGGTCCAGGTGGAATTTGTCAGCGCCAATCCCACCGGCCCTCTCCATGTCGGCCACAGCCGGGGAGCGGTAGTTGGGGATGTTCTGGGCAATGTCCTGCAGTTCTGCGGCTGCGAGGTGGAAAAAGAATTCTATATCAATAATGCCGGGCATCAAATGGAGCTCCTGGGCCGGTCAATTTATCTGCGGCTGCAGGAGGAACAGGGAAAAACAGTTGATTTCCCGGATAATGGTTATCGGGGAGAATATATCCGGGAAATGGCCCGGAAGATAATTGATAAGTATGGAGATGGCCTGGATCTTCATCCGCCCCGGGAAAGAGAGCTTTTGTGCCGGGAATTCGGCTATCAGGAACTATTGGGTCGGATGAAAGATGACCTTAAAGAACTGGGCATTAACTTTGACCGCTGGTTCAGCGAAAGAACCCTGTACGAAAAAAAGCGGGTAGAAGAAGCAGTTGCTCTTTTGCGCCGGGGCAAGTTCCTGTACGAGGAAGAGGGGGCCACCTGGTTTGTCAGCTCCCGGTTTGGCGATGATAAAGATCGGGTCCTGATCAAATCTGATGGCTCCTATACCTATTTTGCCGCGGATATTGCCTATCACCTGGATAAGTTGAAGCGGGGGTTTGACCTGATTATTGATGTGCTGGGGGCCGATCATCACGGTCATATTGCCCGCATGAAGGCTGCAGTGGAGGCTTTTGGCTATGATCGGGATATGCTGAAAATTTTGATTGTGCAGATTGTGACCCTGTGGCGGGGGGATGAAAAGGTCCCCATGTCCAAGCGGGCCGGAGAATTTGTAACAGTCAGCGACGTGGTCCAGGAAGTTGGCGTGGATGCTGCCCGCTATTTTTACCTGATGCGCAGCCCGGAAAGCCACATGGATTTTGACCTGGAACTGGCCCGGGAACAATCAACGAAAAACCCGGTCTATTACCTGCAGTATGCCCATGCCCGGATGATGAGCCTGTTTAAAAAAGCCCGGGAGCGGGAAATTGCCATACCCGCGCCGGATGAAGTGGATCTTAATCCCCTGGGTTCCGAGGAAGAACCCCTGCTGCGAGCTTTGATCCGCTTCCCGGAGGGGGTGGAAGAGAGCTTTGAAAACCTGTCTCCCCATGTCCTGACTGTTTACGGCCATGATCTGGCCGGAGCTTTTCACGCTTTCTATAATAAATGTCCCATTCTTACTGCTGAACCGGAGGTAAGGGAGGTCCGTCTGGCCCTGGTCAGCGGCACCCACCGGGTATTGAAAAATCTCCTGAAAATCCTGGGCATCAACGCCCCGGATCAAATGTAGGGAAAGGAGAGAAACTATGACCACCAGATATATTTTTGTTTTGGGGGGCGTTGTTTCAGCCCTGGGTAAAGGGATCACTGCGGCCTCCCTGGGCCGCATCCTGAAAAACCGGGGCATGAACGTTTCCATGCAGAAATTCGACCCCTATATTAACGTGGACCCGGGCACCATGAGCCCCTATCAACATGGAGAGGTTTTTGTTACCGAGGACGGAGCAGAAACGGACCTGGACCTGGGTCATTATGAGCGCTTTATTGATCGCAACCTGACCCAGAGCAACAATGTAACTGCGGGCCGAATTTATGCGGGGGTAATTTCCCGGGAACGGCGCGGGGATTACCTGGGAGCAACGGTGCAGACCATTCCCCACATTACCAATGATATTAAAGACCGAATAACCCGGGTGGGGCGGGAAACAGATGCTGATATTGTGATAACTGAAATTGGAGGGACTGTAGGGGATATTGAAGGATTACCCTTCCTGGAGGCCATCCGCCAGTTAAAGACTGATCTGGGCCGGGAAAATGTTCTCTATATTCACTGCACCCTGGTTCCTTTTCTTTCCACCGCTGCTGAACTCAAAACCAAACCGACCCAGCATTCGGTAAAAGAACTGCGCAGTATAGGTATTCAGCCGGAT
>PWFS01000048.1 GCA_003554145.1 Halobacteroidaceae bacterium
CACCGCCAGTTCAATTATTTCATCCAGCCGGGGATTCAGGCCAGTAGTCTCCACATCAATAAAGGCAGCCTGGCCCCAGTTGTTATTTTTTTGGATTTTAATCCAGGGAAAATCACCAATAATATTTAAGCCCCCTGAAAGAAGTAATTTCCGCTCTTTATATCTTCGCGAAGCCCCCCCTATTTCCTGCTACCCCGGGAGGTGAAAAAATGACTTCACAAAACAGAAATAGGATCATCTTGCTGGCTTTACTCTTTTTTCTGCTGGGAACAGATGTTCAGGCGGAAGAAGATTCCGGGCCCAAAATTGAGGAGCTAAAGCAGTCGATTGAAAAACTGGAGCAGGAGCTGCAGGTTAAAAAAACGATCCTCAATGCCCTGGAGGAAAAGGTGCTTTTTCTGGAAAATGAAATCGAACGCCTGGTCTCCTTACTGGACTTACTCCTCCCCGAACTGGATCAGGATCATCTGGCCCAACTGGCGCGGGAGGCCTGGGTCTATAAACTGAAGGTAAATGACCAGGAGGTCCCCCCCTCGGGACAGCTGAAAATTGAAGATGGAAATTTTACCCTGCAGCTCATTGAAAAAATCCCCCCGGGATCTCTCTATTTTGATCATCAGGAACTCCTGCAACCCGGCTGTCTGGAAAATTATAAAGTGGAACTATTAACTCCGGAAAAACTTTACCGGAAAACTTCAGCATCGGGAACAATAGTTGATGTTCCTGTGGCCTTTGTCTTTAAGGACCTGCCTCCAGGAACTCAGGTAAAACTGGAAATATGTGTTTCCCTTCAGGACAGACTGAATTTAAACACCCGCCTGATTAAAATTGAAGTGCAGTAGGGGTTTTATTGGGTAAAAAAAAGGGGTCCCCTTTTGAGATTATCCAGGGGGACTCCTTCTTTTTTTCTCAGAAAACGACCACAGAATCTATTGACCTGTTTTCTAGCAGAGAACTCCTCCTTATTTTCTGGCAGGCTGATTATCTGAAAAACTAACCCCCAGGGAAATATCAGGCCCTCTGTTTCTTTTCTTTTAATTCCGGTATTTTCCGGGCCCGGTTCAACATAAACCAGGCCAGAATCAGCAGGGGAGGTGTGGCCAGATGAGTCAAAGTGAAAAATCCTGCCCCCCAGTTTTCACTGATAAATCCCCAGAGATAGAGGGGATTATCGCGAAACGTTTCCTCAATAAGGCCCCGCAGGAGAGAATAGTAAAAGATAAAACCCCAGAACAGAACCCCGGTATTCCCCTTAAATCTCCGGCTGAGATAGTTGTGGGCCAGAAGGCAAATCAACCCGATCAAGATGCCATAAATCTGGGCCGGATGGCGATCAAAGAATAACAGCTCTGCCGGGCGCCCCAGGATTTCCTGATTAAAGATATTGGCCCAGCGTACCAGCATATAGCCAACTGCCAGCCCCGGGACAGCCAGGTCCAGGAAATAATGAAGGGGCAGGCGGTTAAGGCGGGCCACCAGCCAGCCGCTCAGAACTCCTCCCAGAAGGGCTCCATGAAAAGCCAGCCCCCCTGTATCCACTCTGATTATCTGGCCGGGATTCTGGATAAAAAAATCGAGATTGGTTAAAACAAAAATGAGCCGGGCCCCGATAACCCCTCCGATAATGGCAGAAAAAATCAGGTTAAAAAGGACATCTTCACCCAATCCCTGCCTTTTGCCGTTTTTGATAAAAAAATAGCTCCCCAATAAAAAGGAGAGGGCCATCATAACCCCGTACCACCTGATTTCCAGGGGCCCCAGAGAAATAAGCACCGGATCTATATTCTCAATTAGCATACTGTTCACTCCCCAACTTTTAATTTTGCTGCCCGAAGCGCCTCCAATCCTCCCCCATTATGTTCATACCCCGGATATATAAGAACTGCCCTCCCTGTTTGAGGGCGGCAGCTTTATTGATGGTCAGACCTCCTGGAGAAGATCCTGCCTGATCCCAAAATCTTCTTACCATTTTACCTGGGGCCTGTCTTCCAGGGGAGATCGGAATTCCTTATTCCGGAAATCACGGGACCTTTTTCTCCCGGGAGGTCCCGACAATTTTATTGCGGTAGGTGAACTGGCATTTTAAACATTCCTTATACATTTTCAAACGATGAGCTCCACCCTGCCACAGGCCATCTTTTTGCTCCTTGGTCCAGTGGGAAATCTTTTTTAAGGGAACCCAGGCTACGGGCGCCCCCTGCATCCGGCTAAATCTGTTGAGCAATATTTCCACTCCAAACCGGGACCAGGACAGGTCGGGCAGGCCTTTTACAAAATCCCCGGTCAAAGCTCGCTGTCCATTAAGAGCGGGGAACAGGTTCTGGGCCAGGTCCACCAGTAGTCCCGCCTGGCGAAAAACACCTATAGACATGGCCGCTTTTTTTTCATTAATAACCGGCTCCAGCAGTTGATCCAGGTGTTTTTTCTGCAAACCGATCAGATCCGCATCCAGGAAAAAGAATATATCTGAAGGAGAGCTGGCCTCGAGTCCAGTCTGCAGTGCTGCTCCTTTGCCCAGATTATCCCGGTGTTCAATTAACTTCACCGGGAATTTTTGGGCCTCGGTTCCTGTTTTGTCCCGGGATCCATCATTAACCACGATAATTTCGGAAAAGAAATCAATCCCGGTTACAACGTCCAGAACTGCTCCAATACGAGGCTCTTCGTTATATGCGGGAATAATCGCGCAGATCTTATCCATAATTCAACACTTCTCCTCTTTAAAATAATCGGGGGTAATTACCCACTTCTCCAGCAACATCCTGCAGGTAAATATTAATTACTTTTGCAGTCTCTTTGGGGAATAATTCTTCTTTAATTTGAATATCCCTTCTTCTATGAATGCTGGCCCCAACCACCAGGATCCCCACCTAGATTTCCTGGTCCCGGATAGTTGTTTTTGCCACCAGATAATGCTGATTCAGATCTCCTTCCAGGTAATAACCGATTTCTCCTCTACTAATAGCGGTGACCCCGCAGGGAAAGTAGGCCTGATCATATAATGCCCGGCCATAGTTTCCCAGTTCTCCACCAGTTTCTGCATATAATATTTCAAAATCTGCTCTTTGCAGTGCCACCTGATAATTTCTGAATATTTCCAGGGGAGTTAGATCCTGGGGAACCTGATAGAGTATCCTGGTTAGTTTACCTTCTAACTGTATACTTTCCTTGAATCCGTCATGGCGGTCCCAAATTCCCAGACCAAGTTCGTATTCATCATATTCCAGTTCAGTAAAAAAGGGAATTCTGGACTCGGGGAAACCGGAGATCAGGGGATGATCCTCGCTTCCTTCCACATATTGAGCCCGCGCTCCTCCTGGAAAGTACACAGTGTTATCAGGCCCATAACCATAATTTTAGCATCTTATAAGCTTCTTTAACAAAAATTTTTTTCAATAATGGGCAATGCACCTGTTCTCAGCCTTTGATTTAACGGAATCACCAGAGAGCCAGCTCTCCAAGCAATTTCTTCCCTTTAGCTGGATTTGATTTTTATTCCTCGGCAGAAAAATCCAGTAATACGATCCTATAATCAATTACCTTTTCAAACCCCGTTTTCTCCGCAACCCGCACCGATGGTATGTTATTCTTCCAACAATCCCAGTAAGGGTGCAATCCCAGCTGGGAGCATTTATTCAGAAAAGCAAGAGTCGTTGCAGTGGCTATCCCCTTATTCTGACGTTCTTCTATTGTTTCAATTCCAATTCCACAAAAGCCCTGGCTCAAGTATTCCGCTGTACACCAGCAAATAATTTCATTTTCCTCCAGGGCGCAGGTCCCAAAACCATTCTCCAGAAACCTATCTACTGTTCCCCACATCCCACCTATTTCCTGAGTTACCAGCTCCAGATTTCCAAGTGTGGGATTTCCAACTAAATTTTCATCGATCTCTTTTACCCTGACCTTGCCCTGCCAGTTCCCGGGAATATTGTGCAAATTATGTTTGTATAAAACTCTTTCCAGAACCAGCGGCTTATATTCTTTTAAATTCTCCACCAGGGCCCCTTCCCAGTTCTCTGACGGGTAATAGAGCTTGGCGACCCCCAGTTCAGATCGGATTTCTTCCTTTAAAATTTCTGTCTTGAAAAATTCAATAGTTCTTCTGGCCTCGGTAATACTGTTAATTTCACCCGCAAAAAAGAAGCAATTGCCTCTATCCCAGGCCAGGGAAAACGATGGTTTATTTTTATTATCAGCAAAAAATTTACTGGGGGTAAACCCGGCTGCCATCGAAGCAAAAATATATCCGATTTGTGGTAATAGAAAAAAATCTTTTAAACCGTCGATATTCCTCTTCCATTCCTGCATGGTTTGTCCTCCTTGCCATTTTTTTTACCTCCCCGGGGAGGTAAAACCATTGAAAGTCACAATAGGGCTTTGCTTTTTTTCATTGGCGAAACCTGACCTGAATTTCCTCATCCCCCGGGCTGAGCAGGGGGCTATGATGAGGCTCGCACTGAATTGGCCACAAAAAATACGAGCAGGACAATCGTTGCCACCCCAATGACACCTATACCCAGAGAGCCCATGGCAACAGCACCGCCAAAAACAAATGGTCCCAGCATTTGCCCCATCTTACGAATATTTTCGGAATACCCCTGGGCCTTTCCTTTACCAAAAGCTTCAGTTGCCTCCAATCCCAGAAAGTAATTGTTTTGGGCGACCAGCCCAAAACTTTCCGAAACTCCCATAAGCACTACCACCAGGAAGGCTACAGCCAGTGAACTATAACTAAAAAATAGGAGCAGTGACCCGGCAATAAGAATCCCGGAAGCTAAAAGGGCTTTTCTGACCCCCAGTTTACCCAGGGTATATTTGGTTAAAAAAGGTCCTAAATAGGCAATAGCAATACCATTTAGCATGAAAGCTCGCCCTACATTTGAAGTAGAAGCCCCTTCCCCGGAAGCGAATATGGGAAAAAAATAATCAACAAACATACTGCAAATTGTAAGGGGCAGAACAATCAAAAATAAAAAGCCCAGAACCTGGGGATTCATCAGGAAACTCAATACTCCGTAGCCCGAACCTTCTACGGAACCTGTTTTTCCCGACTCCTGCTCTACAACAGAATTATCTTCGGTTCTTCCCCCGGCAATAGCTGGTCTCGATAAATCAGGTTTGAGAAAAATCAGCACAAAAATAATGGCCAGGATGCTTAATCCCAATGAAAACAAAAACACCTGGGCAAATCCAAAGCGGTCGGCCAGCATGGCGCCGATTACCGAACCCACGATAAATCCGGCATAAAGCCCGGCCACAAAATAAGAAAACACTTCTGTTCTCTCTTTTTCATCGGGAATCTCAATCACAAATCCCCTTGCTGCCAGAAGAGATAGGCCATAACCCGCTCCGGTCAAAGCCCGGGCGATTATAAAAGTAACCGCATCGGGTGCGTAATAAGATAAAAATAGACCGGTAGAAAAAACCATCAAACCTCCAAACATGACCGGGCGCCATCCCCGATAGTCAAGTACAGCACCGGCAAGAATAGTTGCCGTTGCGGCAAAAAGCATTTCTGCAGAAATGGGCATCCCCAGGATTATTTCTCGGGATAATCCCAGCATGGGCTCATATAGCTCCTGCATGCGCAATGGAATAAATGAAGCCGACATAAATACTGCAGTTCCAATGATTAAAAGGAGCATGCGGACTGAGTTATTACTTATCCTGGGGCTGGTCTTGGTTGCGGTTCCCCCCGGGATAACCCCGGGTATTGTTCCCCGGGCAGTTGACTCCCCGGCTCCCCTTTTCTTAATGCTTCTTTTCTGATATTGCCATTGTAAAAGAATAATCATAAAAATGACGACTTCGACCATCACCACCAGGGAAAGAAGCAGCATGGTCATACTATCCAGCAAAATATTATGCATTCGCTGAGCCAGATAATCCTGGGACAAAACCACCTGCAAGCTGGCTTCTTCCAGGGCCCCATCCTGGCCCAGAGACCGGGTATATATCAGAGAAGGATCTTCAGGCAAATCAGTTTTGCCCTCCTCTCCAGTACCTGAAATCGTTTCAGCATTAATCTTTTCCGTGGTGTAAAGGATATCAGCATCAGGTGAATATAAAGCAATAGAGCCGATTTCCGGAACATTCTCCGCTATATTGGTTAAATAATCTTCTAACCGGTATAGCTGATCAAAGTTAACCCCTCTATCGATTACTGACCTGATATCATTGTTGATAAGCCGGGAAATGTTCAAAGCATTTTCACCAGCTATCTCCAGGTATTCATCCTGAAAAACCGTATAGTTTAGCCAGCCAAATATGACCTGGATCAAACCCAGCAGCACCATGGTTACTGCCAGAAATTTTTTCCGGTTAATCTTTCCCCTATCATCAATAAATGCTATGCGCCTGCTCAATAAAAACAGGATCAACAGCCCTATTAAAGCCATAATTAATAAATAGACCAGGAGCTCTCCAATCACTTCTGATACCCGGTTATTGATTATTTCATCGGGAAAGATAATCTGCAAACTACCCTGCCACTCCTTATTCCTGTCCAATATAGGTAAAAATATATGATAATCGCCTTCATAAGTATCGTAACGATAGGATACGTCCTCCCTGATATCATCGAACACAGATAACTCCTGCAATGCGGGGGGCAGGTATACATCTTCTAACTGGCCGCCGGTATCATAGAGTACCCGGCCGGCAGTAGATACAATCTGCACTGAACTGATTCCGGGAAAATCCTGTTTAACTTCCTCCAGTATTCCTTCAATCCCATAAAAATTTTCCAGGGGTTTGCCGTAACGGAGGGCATACTCAATATTATTAACACTTTGCTGCCCGGATACTTCATACGAAGAAATCAGAGAATCAGCAAAGTTAAGCTGAAATTCGGAAACAACCAGCAGCCCGTTGAACCCCAGCACAACAGTTAATACAATTAAAAAAAAGCCCATAATAAGGTGCCCGGTTTTGACCTGCATTAAAACTATCCTCCATTCGTGCTCAGCTTCCTATATTCAATAAAGGCTGCATCTGTTTCTTGAATAAAGCTGACCCCCCTCCAGCCGGACTGGAGGAGCTGCTGCTGACGGTTTAAATCCTTAAGGTCTATCCTAACGACTTTGTTATCTTCCCACCTTGCCGGTCGGTTCAGATCCTGATATAAGATAAAGCGGGCCAGTCCATCATACATTTCATTTATCTTCACTATTTGCATATCAAGAAGCAGGCTTTTTTTCAGGGGGGGGATATTTTTAGGATCAATTGTGGAACAAAGATGGCGCACTGAGTTTCCAGTTCTCAGGATGCTGATAATCCGCTCACCCATCTGATAATAGAGGTCCTTCCCCCGGTAATCGGGATGATTAAAAGCAATTTCCAGGTGTCCAACCCTGATCAGTTCGTCATCAGGCAAACCCAGTACTGTTCCCAGGTTTTCCGGGTTCTTTTCACCCGGAAACAGGGCGGAAAATATAGCGACCACTTTTCCCCC
Organism: Halobacteroidaceae bacterium; assembly: GCA_003554145.1. Lineage (GTDB taxonomy): Bacteria > Bacillota > Halanaerobiia > B1SED10-174 > B1SED10-174 > T1SED10-26. Next base: position 7,454 of record PWFS01000048.1, read on the forward strand.
GACGATGGCTCCCAGCACTATTCCTTTTTCGCCAAGCATTTCCCGGAATTCATCCCGGGAAACATAAAGACACAGCTCTTTATTTTTTAACTGACCCCGAATCAGACTCTGCAACTCCATTATCTGTTCTAAATGCTCTTGCCCCAGTTTGACTATTTGATACCAGCTATTTCCCTGCTTTTTCACGTTATCAGGCATATTTCCTCCTTATCAGGTTTTGGTTAATAAATTATCCTACCGGCTTTGCCACCAGCAGGTTTTCCCGGGTTACCGGTAATAACCGCAGACAACTGCTTTTAGATTAATAACCGTCAACGGATTATGGCCAAACCTGGGGTTCCTCGCTGAACTTTTCCGGTCCCTGCCCAACAAACATTAACCGATAAAGCCCAAACCTCTTCTAAAAAACCTGATCGGCTATTACCAGCACTTCAAAGGGAATCTGATAGCCAATCTCTTCTGCAGATTGCATATTTATTGCAATATGGATTTCGGTGGCCATCTGCACCGGCATGGCCGCGGGTTCAGTACCCCTGATAAGCTCAATAGCCATATCACCTGCCTGCAAGCCAAGGGCATAATAATCATACCCCGTCGCACACATAGCTCCCTGCATGGCAAATTCGATAGAAGCGCCTACCACGGGTATGTTGTTTCTGTTGGTTATTTCAACCAACTCCTTAAAGGCTGATAAAACTGTATTATCAGTGGGAACCCAGATAACATCGACTTTGTTCACCAACTTCTGGGTCATTACTCCCACTTCTTCCGGGTTTTTGGCACTGGCTTTTACGATATTTACCCCCAGTTGATCAGCTATTTGCCGGGAAAGTTCTACCTGCACCACGGAATTAACTTCTGCAGCATTGTAAACGACCCCGATGTTTTTCGCATTGGGCACAATCTCCAGGGTCATATCCAGTAATACTTCTACCGGGTTTAAATCGCTGACCCCGGTTGCATTGGTATTCGGCTCTTCCCAGGTTTCTACCAGGCCGGCTTCCTGGGGCTCAGTAACCGCGGCAAATAAAACTGGAATATCTTTTTGCTCCACAGCCGCCTGAGCAGAGGGAGTAGCAATCGCCACAATCAAATCCACCTGATCTTCAACAAACTTTTCGATTGCCAGTCGGCACTTTTGGGAGTCCCCTTGAGAATTTTGGTACTCAATATGGGTATGCGTCCCCGGCTTTAATCCGGCTGCTTCCAGGGCTTCAAGTATACCGGAATGAACAGCATCCAGCGCTGGATGTTCGGTAAACTGGAGTATTCCAATTTGGAATGGTTCTCCCTGTCCGGGAAAATTATCAGTATCCAGGTTGAGTTTTTCCTGTTCCGCTCGAATTTCCTGATCCTCTGCGTTGGTTCCCTGCTCCTTCTCTCCGGTTTTAATCTCCGGCGGAGCCTGATTATGTACAGCACAGCTATTGGTTATCACAATAAGGGCAATAACAATCAGCCAGTAAAGTCTTCGTTTTTGGTTGGGGTGATTTAATTGGGACATATAACCTGACCTCCCGCAAATCAGTACCTGCTACAGGGCCTGAACCCCCGGCGCCTTTGGATTAAGGAGGGGATCAGTTCCGGGAAAACTGGACCTGCTGGATAGTTGAAAAATGATTAAATTAATAAATTTTTGCTTTTCTAGCCCAACCGGCTCTATCATATCAAAGCTTACTGCGCTTTCAGAGGGTTGCCTCGATCAATATTAAAAACCTACCCCCGGGTCCAGAAACAAAAGCAAGGGGTTTCTGAAAGGAAAGTCTAAATTCCGCTGTTTTTTGGGATTATTCCCAAATTTAATCAATTAACTCATTTCTACATAAATTATAATTTACCTGCAGCGATAATTGCCGGTTTTCCCCTTATAAATCCCTAAAGTCAGCACTGTTTTTAAGCTAAAAGTTTCCCAACTAAAAATTTTTTCTGCAACCCTCCAGCAAAAGCAAAACCCATTGACTTTCCGAGATTTCCTTTAATTATTTTCCCATGAAAAAAGCCCGCCTTCGCGGGCCTTTGCTCGGGGGAGTTCTCAGCTTCCCGTTTTTTCTTCAATTAATTTTTGTTTCCAGGTGCCCCGGGAAAACCAGGTTAAAATGGCTGTAACTCCACCAATTTTAGCCAGGAGGATACCCAGCCAGATCCCATTAAGCCCCCATTCCAGGACATAGGCAAACAGGTAGGCCAGGGGTACCTGGAAAAACCAGAGATTGAGGATCAGGAAAAAAGCCTTCTCCATCGTGCGGCCCGCCCCTTCCAGGGCTCCACCCAGAACCTGCTGCACCGATAAAAACATGTAGGCAAAGCCACCAATCCGCAGGTAGGTGGTCCCAATCTGAATAACTTCGGGATCATCAGAAAAAACCCGCATCAGGTGTGGTGCCACAAAAAGGAATAACAGGGCCAGGGCGAACATAAAAACAAGAATAACTCCGGCCCCGGTCCAGGCCGTGCGGCCTGCATGAGCTCTTTGATCAGCCCCCAGGTGCTGCCCAACCAGGATCCCGGTAGCCCGTCCCACCCCCATGGAAGGCATTCGAATAAAAGCCAGGATGCGGTTCCCCACTCCAAAAGCAGCCAGAGGATTGGTTCCAAAGCCGGCAACAATAGAAGTCATAAAGGTCATGGCCACCGCCAGGGAAGAAGTCCCCACCGCGGCCGGAATACCAATTCGCACAATTCGTGGAATAAAGCGAAAGTCGGGCTTAAAATGGGATAAACTTAACTTCAGGCCCCGCCAGCCCGTGAACATCAGGTAAATACCAATTGCGGTTGCACCCAGGCGGGAAATAACTGTGGCATATGCCGCCCCCGCAACCCCCAGGTCGGGGAAAATCCACCAGCCAAAAATCAGGAAGGGGTCCAGTATAATATTAAAAAGAACACTGCCCACCCTTAACTTCATGGGCGTTATTGTATCTCCCAGGCCCTGTAAGACTGCCGCAAAAACAAAAAAGACAAAAATCAGGGGTATCCCCGCAGTTATTACCCGGAAAAAAGCCCAGGCTTCATCAATAATATCCGGCCCAGCTCCAATTAAAACCAGGAGCTCTTTCCCGAAAATCAGGCCCAGGGTAGAAAAAATCAGGGATAGGGCCACGGAAAAAGCGATAACCTGGCCGGCAGCCCGGTTGGCATCTTCACCCTCCTCAGCTCCAGTGTACTGGGAAACCAGAGCCACTCCAGCAATGGCAAAACCCCCCGCCAGGGAAAGAACCAAAAAAACCAGGGGAAAGGAAACTGAAATAGCCGCCAGGGGGCCTGAACCCAGCTGCCCCACCCAGAAAGTATCAGCCAGGTTATAAAATAACTGCAAAAACTGGGCCGTCACAATGGGCCAGGCCAGGTGCAGTAGAGTTGGAAGTATTGGTTTATCAATAAGCCTTCCCTTATTTGCGGAGGCCTCCGCCATAAAAAACACCTTCCCATTAAAATTCTGATTTTTCGGGTTTCCCAAACATAAAAAGGCCTCCCCTGTCCAGGAAGACCCCTTAAAAACCTTCTATTTTATTGTTTTCTATCCTGCCGGGAATCAATAAAAATGGGACAAAAAGTATTACCCTTTTCACTCCGGGAAAAGTCTTTCCCCTATTTTTATGCCCACCAGGGTTGCCACAAAGGCAAAAAGAGTTGCAAAAAAGGGCTGCAATTCGGACACAGGAATTACATGCCAGGTGATAAAAACCACTACTCCTACTACCACTCCGGTAAAGACCCACTTTTTTTCAATAAAAAACATTGATAACAGCCTCCCTTGCCGATCACTGATTTTATGG
>PWFS01000087.1 GCA_003554145.1 Halobacteroidaceae bacterium
GGTTACTATTCACATTCAAAATGAAGTGGAAAATCTGGTTGGGGATCCCCAGGAATTAATTTTGAGCTTTATAAAAGAGGATCAGCAGAAAAAAATGAAAAAAATTATGGCCCTGCAGGAACTGGAAAAATATGCCCTGGAGAAAAAGAGCTGCCGCCGCTCCCTTTTGCTTCGCTTCCTGGGGCAAAGGGGGGAAAATGGTGTTCCCTGTGGTTTTTGTGATCAGGAAAACCTGGAGAGGGAACGAGCTCGTTCGTTGAAAACCGGGCCCGGGAACAAAGAATTGGAGCAGGAACTGGTAAAAAAACTGGATGATTTGGGCTTGATGACAACTCATTTCTGGGATTTACTGGAGGGAGTTTTAGAGGACGGAGAAAAGATTGAAACCCTGAAAAAAATGGCTCATTCCCGGTTGCAAAAGGATCCCTGTCATCCGGGGTGGCTTTTGCTGGCGGGGTGGTTGAGGTGGCAGGAGGAGGGGCAATTGGAAGAGCTGTCTTTTTGTTTACGGGTGCTCTGCGGAAGGGGTGAAGATCAAATAATAAGAGAGATCCTGACCCGGATTTTAATGAGGGATGAGCAGGCGGGCTTTACTCTACTCCAGAAGTTGGATAACCCGGCAGGGTTTTCTTCTCTGGGCGGGTTTTTTTCCCAAACGGGGCTTTTAAAGAAGTTTAAGTTGCTATTTTATTGTAATCAGGCCGGGAAATTGCTGGAAATTATGGGGGGAAAAAAACGTGGATGAAATGGAAAAATTGGAAGAAGAATTCCAGGAAATGCTGGAAGACCTGAAAGAAAGCCTGGAAAAATGGAAAAGAGAAGTTGATGATGTAAAAAATTTTAAGGCCCAGTTTCGGAAGCAATGGGAGCAGGGGAATGCCTTCCAACCGGGAATTAATAATTTAAAGCAGACTGATTTAAAAAAAATTGACCAATCCATAAAATTCCAGGAGCAGCAAATTAAAAGCCTGCAAAAAAGAACAGACTTTTGTTTTTTGTTCCTGATAATAATTATTCTGACTATATACTGGATACAGTTTTAGGAGTGGAGGGCCAGATTATGCTGCGAAAGAGCCTTATTTTAAAAATTTTTGATGCCGCTTATATGCAAAGGTGGAATGATAAGTTAAGACCAATGGATCTGATTGAACTGGATAAACAGGCCCATAAAATGATTATTGCTTATTTCCTGGGGAAATACTCGGAAAAAGAAAATGATTTTTGCTGGTTTGATCTGATTGAAGGAGGAATTTTTGATTTATTGCAGCGACTGGTGATCACCGATATTAAACCCCCTGTTTTTTATAAGATTAGAGAAGATCAGGAAAAATACCGTCGTTTAAATAAATTTGTTCTGGAAGAAATGGAAAGTTATCTTAATTCCCTGGGGCCCGAGTTTTTTGGCCGCTTTGAAAAATACCTGCTTGACCGGGAAAATAATACGACTTATCAGGTCCTGGAAGCAGCCCATAATTATGCTTCTTACTGGGAGTTTTCCCTGATTGAAAGTATAAATCCCCAGGGCTTTGAAATGCAGGAAATAGCGGCAAGTTTAAAGGAACGCCTGCTCCAATACCGAGATCTCCCGGGAATGCGAGTCCTGGAAAAAAATCCTGATTATCGTTCCTTTATTGATCTGGGGGGACATTTGCGTTTTCAGGCCCGTTGGTCCCATCTGCAGCGCATTCCCCGGACTTCTGTGCTGGGTCATTCCCTTTTTGTAGCAATCCTGGCTTACCTGTTTACCCTGAAGATTGGGGGTGTGGAACGGCGCTGCTATAATAATTTTTTCACCGGGCTATTTCATGACCTTCCAGAAGTTTTAACCCGGGATATTATTTCTCCTGTTAAGAAATCTATTCCCGGCCTGGATGAACTGATTAAGGGAATAGAGGTGGAACAGATGGACAAAGTGGTATATCCGCTCCTGCCTCCTGAATTTATCCCGGAAATAGAGAGGTTTACCAGGGATGAGTTCTCCAACCTGATTATAGAAAACGGGCAGGAGAAAAAAGTGAAATCAGCCCAGGACATAACTGATAAGTATAATAAGAATTTCTTTAACCCCAGAGATGGTGAGCTATTGCGGGCTGTAGACCATCTGGCTGCTTTTGTTGAGGCCAGGGTGGCAATAGATAATGGGGGCATCAGTCCTGAATTTTTTGATGCGGTCCACTCGCTCCGGGGCCAATATCGGGGCAGCAAAATTGCGGGCCTGAATTTTGGTGAACTTTATGCAGATTTCCAGGCCTGAAATCTGGTTGATATATCGAGACAGGGAACTGGGGCGGGAGTGGCGAAAGAAATGGGGGGAGCAAAAAGGGGTTAAAATTATGGCCGGGGATATCTGTCAACTTCAATGCGATGCAATTGTCAGTCCAGGAAATTCCAGAGGGGATATGGGGGGAGGGCTGGATTATTTAATTAGGGACCGCTTTGGGCAGGAACTGGAGAATAGATTAAAACAGGAAATTAAAAAATTTTATGGGGGCTTTTTGCCGGTGGGGCAGGCTGTGATTATCCCTACTTTTGATAGTTCCATTCCCTGGTTTGTTTCTGTCCCTACTATGGAAAGTCCTCGAGAAATTAAAGGAACTGACAATGTAGAGAGGGCCATGCAGGCTGTTTTTAGGGCGGTCAATAGAAAGGATCAGGTGAAGACCGTCGCCGTTCCTGGACTGGGGACCGGTGTTGGGGGATTGAGTTATAATGAGGCAGCGGAGCAGATGTACAGAGGGTTTTTAAAGTACTGCCAGGGGGAGGGAGATTAAAATGAGAAAGATTTTTAACCCGGGATTCAAAGGATGGATAATACTATTTGTCCTTCTCCTGATATTCCTATTTGGAAGAGAGGCTCTGGCTTATGAGGCAGGAGTTCTTGATTTCGCCGGACGCCACCCTTCGCGTTTTTTGGAGCGGGCCAGCCAGGAGATTACCCGGATTATCGGGGATATGGGACGCTTTGAAATTTTCCATCGGGAGGAAATGAAAAAGATAATTGAGGCCCGGGATATTACGATTTTCCCTCGACTTGAACCAGAGGACGCGAGGAAAATAGGGGAAAAAACCGGAGTAAATATTATTTTTGCAGGAATTGTGAATAAATTGGAAGCCAGCTGGGATTCGGACCGGCAAAGGTTTCTGGCCCGGGCTGAGATTGTGTTGCGGATTATTGAAACTCCAACCGGCCAGGTTATCAGAGTTATTTCCAGTAGTGGTTCCGCCTCCCACCGGGATCGGGAGACCGCAAAAAGCCGGGCTCTGGAGAACTGTTTTGATTCGGGATTAGTCCGGCAATTACGCGAGGAGTTTTTACTTTCCAGCTCTGTTAAATCAATTGAAGAAGATACCGTAATATTTTATGGTGGGCGGGATCTGGGAATTATTGAAGGCTCCCGCTTCAAAATTCTGAGCCGGGAAAGAGGAAATAGGGGGGAAGAAACTTCTTTCCGCCAGGTTGGCCTTCTCCAGGTAACCAGGGTAGGTGAGGAGGAATCCCGGGGGCAAATTATTTATGCCACCGAAGAAATAACCACAGAGAATATCCTGGAGGAAATTGTGGATAAGGACCGATTTAGAATAACCCTGGGTTATCGGCTTTCCCGGATCAAGACCGGTGAACAACCCGCCAGGGTCAACACTTTTGACCTGCGCCTGGGAAGTGAAACTCCTTTTTCCCACACGACTAATGTTTCTCTGGGTTTTTCTGCGGGGGGAGGCGTTTTTATTTTTAATCTTGGTGGGGAGCACCTGCGGGAATTGCCCCTGATCCCTGGAAGCCTTTATGGAACCTGGGGAGGTGCTGCAGGATTTGATATGGGAATGATAGAGCAGCAGGGCCAGATTTTTGCTGCAACAGGAATTTTCGGTGAAGCCCTGGCCGGCCTTAAGTTTTACCCTTCCCAGGAACACGGAATAACCCTGGCTCTGGAAGGGGTGGGGCGTCTGGCTGCAACTCTGACCGGCTGGCAGCAAGTAAATGGTGGTTCAGGAAATATTAGTGTCGGGAAATTTAATCCTTCAGGACTGGGTTTGCGATTTTCTCTGGGTTTTGGATTTTAAAAATGAAGGATTTTAAGGAAAAAAGTAGAAAAAAACAAAATGCAATAAAATTAAAAAAAATAAAGAATAGTTACAGGAGGGCCAATTTTGTCCCAGTTTCTGACTCCCATTGAAATTAAAAATCTTTATCTTCGCAACCGGGTGGCAATGGTGCCCATGTGCCTTTTTTGTGCCGGGGAAGACGGAATTATTACTGACTGGCATCTGGTTCATTACGGGGCTCGGGCCATAGGGCAGGTGGGCTTAATTATTCAAGAAGCTACTGCAGTGGAAAAAAGGGGACGGCTCAGTCCCAGAGATCTGGGGATGTGGACAGATGAACAGGTGGAGGGTCAAAAAAAGCTGGTGGAATTGATTCATAGCCTGGGAGGAAAAATTGCCATTCAACTGGGTCATGGGGGGCGGAAAAGCCGGCCGGGCCCGGAAGAAATCATTGCTCCCAGTGCAGTTCCCTTTTCCCGTGATTTTCCCACTCCCAGGGAAATGACCCCGCAGGATCTTGAAAGGGTATTGAGGGCATTTCAAGAGGCAGCCCGGAGAGCCTGCCTGGCAGACTATGATGCTATTGAAATTCACGGAGCCCACGGATATTTACTTCATCAGTTCCTTTCCCCCCATTCCAATCACCGCCAGGATAATTACGGCGGAGTTCTGGAAAACAGAATGAGGTTTCCCCTGGAGGTAATACAGGCGGTTAAAGAGGCTATGCCTGCTGAAAAACTCCTAATGATAAGGCTTTCCGCGGTTGAATATGTAGAAGGGGGCTATTCTCTGCCAGAGATAATTGAAACTTCTCGGGCACTGATCCGAGCCGGGGTTGATATTCTGGATATCAGCACGGGTGGTGGCGGGACAACTTCTCCTCGGACCTATCCCGGATATCAGGTTCCCTATGCCCAGAAAATCAGGGAGCAACTGAACATTCCAGTAATTGCCTGTGGGCTTTTGACGCGACCGGAAATGGCTGAAGAATGGGTGGCCAGTGGCCGAACGGCCCTGGTAGGTTTGGGAAGGGTTCTTTTACGTGACCCCCACTGGGTTTTAAAGGCTGCCGTGGAGATGGGAGTTTCGGGGATTATCCCTGAAATTTATCAGAGGGCTTTCCCGGATGAGAAATAAAAAATAGATAAATCAAAGGAGGATGGAGAAAATGGAGTTTAAAAAGATAATAATAGGGATTTTGGTGGTTTTGTTTGCAATAGTTCTATTCCAAAATACCCAGGTAATTACGGTCAAATTTCTTTTCTGGGAAGTAAAGATGGCTCAGATTTTGATCCTATTATTATCGGCCCTTCTGGGCTTTGCTATTGGCTACATATTGCTTCATATCAGGGGGCGTAGAAAAAGGCGGGGTTAAAATGTTGTTCCTCCTGCCCCAAAAACAGGGAGGTTGAAATGAATAGTCTAGATATCGGGTCAAAAATTTTGAAATTCCGTCGGCAAAAAGGGTTAACAATAAAGGACCTGGCTGAGAAAACCAGGCTTACGTCATCCATGTTAAGTCAGATTGAAAGAGGTAATGCCAACCCCTCAATTAATTCCTTACGGGTCATTGCTGATGCCCTGGACCTGCCCCTGGTTAGTTTTTTTGATCATCAGGGAACCGGTGAAGAAATGGTAGTTCGAGCTGATCAGCGAAGAAGGGTAACCCTTCCCGACTATGAAGGAGTAGTAGTTGAATCCCTTTCGCCCAATTTTAGGGGGGCTATAGGGTTTTTATTGCTGAAACTGCAACCCGGCAGGGTAACTTCGGAGGATTTAACCAGCCATGATGGAGAGGAATCAGCTTTAGTGCTGGGGGGTAAGGCCAGAGTCCACGTGGACGATGGGGTTTTTGAATTAAATGATGGAGACAGCATTCGCATTCCCCCAGGAAAGCCCCATAGATGGGAAAACTCTGGTGATACAGAAATTTCCATTATTTATGCCACCTGTCCTCCATCGATTTAAAGGGTTGGGTAAAGCCCTCTGCTGGGGCAGGGTTTTTTTATGGTAAAAAGGTTTTGCCGGGTTTTAGTTTAATTTATTAAATATGCTTAAAACCGGGAGAGAAATTTTGGCCCGCGATTTATCACAGGGAGGGTTAATGGTGCAGATTAGAGAAGTTAGAGCTGGGTATATGAATATTAAATTGAAACAACCTTTTACTATCGCTCTGGGGACCGTTAGTGAGGCCCGGAATGTAGTCGTGGAAATTGAGACTGATCAGGGGCATAGGGGCTGGGGAGAAGCAGCTCCCATGACCCTTGTTACCGGGGACTTCCAGGAAGGGATTTTGCAGGCAGTATTGGGTTATCTGCGACCTTTACTTCTGGGTCAGGATCCCCGGCAAATAGCCCGCATCTCAGCGACTATGGATCGGGTTTTACAGGGCAATTATGGGGCCCGGGTGGCCGTGGAAATAGCTCTTTTTGACCTTCTGGGAAAAATATATGGGATGCCTCTTTATGTTTTGTGGGGCGGGCATGACAACACTTTTGAAAGTGATTATACGATAGGGATGGATGAACCCCAGATAATGGCTTCCCGGGTTGAACCCCTGCTGGAACAGGGCTATCGTATCCTCAAGGTAAAAGTGGGAGAAAATGGGCAAAAGGATCTTAAGCGGGTTGCAGCAGTTGCTGAAGCAGCTTCTGGCCGGGCCAGTCTTCGCCTGGATGCCAATCAGGGCTGGACAGTTAAAGAAGCTATTGCTACTATAAAGGCCATGGAAAAATATAACCTGGAGCTGGTGGAAGAACCTATCCCCCGGGGTAACCTGGATGGACTTGCTTTAATCAGGCAGAGGGTAAATATCCCAATTATGGCTGATGAAACAGTTTTTTCACCTCGAGATGCCCTGGAGGTCATAAAAAGGGGAGCAGCAGATTTAATTAATATCAAGCTAATGAAGGCAGGGGGTTTGCTGGCTGCCCGGAAAATTGATGCCCTGGCAGCAACTGCAGGAATGGAATGCATGGTGGGCTGCATGATTGAGAGCAGGCTATCCATAACTGCTGCAGCGCACCTCGTGGCCAGCTCTCCCAACATTACCCGGGCTGACCTGGATGCCCCCGGTTTCCTGGTTTCTGACCCTGTATCAGGGGGAGCGGAATTTAAAGGAGGAGTTTGTACCCTGCCTGAACGGCCGGGTCTGGGCCTTGAATTAGATCGTCAGGCTGTAGAATTTTTTGATCAACCCCATTCCCGATAAAAGGATATTGGGTTGGGGTAAATAACGAGAAGAAAGGTGTCCTGTAAATCTTCATCCTTTTTTTCAAAAGGCCATATATTAACTTCAGAAAGGCTTAATGTCCTGATTTTCACCCAGGGCATTTTTTTCTGGAAATTTAAAATGGTTGCAGGAAATAAAAAAATGGGGTAGAATAATATTAAATGAGGATGATTTTCATTTTCAAAGGAGGCCCCTTATGGGCGTTGTTCCCCGGACAGTTCAAAAACTGGAAAAGATCTGGCATCTCCATCCCCAAATACAGAAAATATACTCTGCGCCCTATCGCTGGGTGGTCCAGCGGGAGGCCCGAATGGCTGAGATCAACCGGGAAGATAGGGTCCTTAGCCTTGGATGTGTGGCCATTCCTTTTTCTGCAATTTTTTTAAAAGAATATTCTGGAGCCCCGGTATGGGCCCTGGATATCGATGCTCAGGCCCTTGAAAAGGCGGGGCAACTCCTTAGAAAAAATGGGATCAGGGGGATAACCCTCTTGCAAGGCAATGGGGCGGAAATTGACCTTTCTCAATTTACGGTTATCCTGGTTGCTCTGCAGGTGGAACCCAAAAAAGGGGTTTTGAAGAACTTCTTTGCCGGGGCCCCGGAGGGAGCCCGCCTGATTATGAGAAGTCCCCGTCACTTATTTGTTCCTGGTTATGATCCCCTGCCTCCAACTCCTCAGCCCTGCCAGAGGATTTCCCAACCCCTGATCACCTTTGGAGGTTCGGTTTTATATTATAACAAGAAATGAGCCTGGATAAGGGGTGCAGGTGGTTGTCCTTCATATTTCCCGGGACTGGGGTTCAATTAAAGAAACTTAATTATGTCGGCAGTTAATGGTTTTTGGGGCCTGGTTTATTATTTGTTATTAATATTAACCTCGGAGGTTTGGTCTGATTAAGTCTTTTTGAGGTTCCCGGGACAGGGGTCAGGCCGGACAAATTTTTGCCCGGAAAATTCAGAATATAAGGGGAGAGAGAATAAATGCAGGTTATTCAACAGAAAAACAATTTGTTTAAAAAAATATTCCGGGTAGTTCAGGGTTTTGAGTTTGTGGCCGGAGATATTCCCTGGGTGGGGAAAATCTATCATCACTTTTTTTATAAGAAGCTGGTGGAAAAGGAGATTAAAATGGCAGGTGTTCAGCCCGGTATGGGTGTGGCCCAGGTAGGTTGTGGCCCCTTCCCTTATTCGGCAATAATGCTGGCCCGCCAGGGTTGTAAGGTCCAGGCAATTGATAATGATCCCCGGGCTATCGCGCAGGCCAGAAAAGTTGTTTCCCGCCTGGGTCTGGAGGATAAGATTGAATTACAACATCAGGACGGGACAGAATTTGACTACACCGGGTTAGAACGGGTTTTTGTTTCCCTGCATGTTCAGGGGCGAGAACGAATCCTGGATAAGGCTGTTGGAGATATGGGGGTGGAAGGGCGCATTGTTTTTCGCAATCCCCGGGGCTGGCTCCGCCTATTTTATCCCAGTTATGTTAGTAATCAATTGTCCTGCCAGGTTTTTTGCCGTTGCCGGGAAAAGCTGGGCAAAGAATCATTATGTGTTTCCAGATGTAAACAAAAAAGCCTGGCCGAGGCCAGGTCAGGTGAAGTATTGCTAATTAAAAAAGTTCCCGTTCATCCCCTTTTGCCTGCCCTGGGTTTCCGGCCAGGAAAAAAGGTTTGCCTGCAGGGCAGACAGTGCTTTAATGGGCCGTTGCTGGCCCTGGTTGATGACAGGAAAGTCGCATTAGGAGTTGAACTGGCTAATTTAATTGAGGTGCAGGGCGGTGAATAGTGATGGAGGAGAGAGGCAGAAGGAAAAGGAGAGGACATCGCTGCGGACAATTTGAAAACACTTCTTTCTCCGAGGGGAAGGCAATCCTCCTGATGGGTCCTCCCAATGTGGGGAAGAGTGTTTTTTTTAATTATTTTACCGGGCTGGAAGCAAGTGTTGCCAATTATGTTGGGACTACGGTGGAATTCAGCAGGGGGCGCATTGTTGAAAATCGAGAGGATTATGACCTGATTGATGTTCCGGGAACCTATACCCTGGATGCGACCAATCCCGCAGAAAAAGTTGCCCTGAAAATGCTGCAGGAAAACCCTCAGGGGATAATCTGTGTCCTGGATGCCGGGAGCCTCGAAAGTGGCTTATACCTGCTTTTGCAACTTCTCCAGTTTCAGGTTCCCATTGTGGCTGCAATTAATAGAATTGATCTGGCCCGGGAGCGGGGTTATATTGTGGACATAGAAGAACTGGAAAAAGAGCTGGGGATCCCCGTAATTGCCACCGTGGCTCTCAATCATGAGGGTCTGGAAGAGGTCCGGGAAAGAATTTTTAAGACTGCCCCACCCAGCAAGACTCTACCAGCTACCAGTTCAGAAAGGTGGCATTTTGCAGAATCCTTAACCCGGAGGGCATTGGTCAGAGAAGGAGAAAAAGGGGAAAGCTTGCGTCAGAAATGGGATGGGTGGTTGACCGGCCCCTGGCCGGGCCTGCCCCTGGCTTTAATAATACTGGGCTTTATTTTTTCTATGATTATAGGTTTGGGCATGGGAATGAGGCAGTACTTATTGCTTCCTTTTTTCCGGGAATTGATTTTCCCTCCCCTGACTGCTGGCGTGGAAATGATTATCCCCCCGGGAATAATCCGCAATATATTGATTGGTGATTATGGGTTTTTGATTAAAGGGTTGGAATGGCCCCTGGCCCTTGTTTTCCCGTATGTTCTTTCTTTTTATCTGGGCCTTAGTGTTTTAGAAGACAGTGGTTATTTGCCCCGTTTTGGTGTATTACTGGATGGTTTGATGGCCCGTATTGGGTTGCGGGGGTCCAATATTATTCCTCTCCTCCTGGGTTATGGTTGTGCTATTCCCGGTATTCTGGGGACCCGGGCCCTGGAATCGAGGAAAGAACGGGTTATGATTTCCACTATGATTGCCCTGGCGGTGCCCTGCATCTCCCAGTCAGGAGCTTTTTTTGCCCTGCTGGCAGAAGTGTCCATTATTGTTGTCCTGGCCCTGTTCCTTTTTTCCGTTGCAGCTATGTTTGTGGCCGGCCTGGTAATGGATAGAATTATCCCCGGGGAGAGAATGGAAACTGTGCTGGAGATTCCCGAATTGCTTGTTCCCCGGCCCAGATTACTGGGGCGGAAAATATTTATGCGAATTAAGGGTTATATTTTTAATGGAGCTCTGCCCATGGTTATGGCGGTGGGAATAGCCTCCTTGATTTATGAAACCCGTCTCCTGGTTTATTTGGGAACTGCATTAAGTCCCTTAATTGAGCAATGGTTGCGCCTGCCATCGGAAGCTGCTGTACCCCTGATCCTGGGAATTGTAAGGCGAGAGCTGGCCGTTTTGCCCCTGGTTGAAATGGGCCTCAATCCCGTCCAGCTTTTTGTTGGAGCGGTGGTAGCCCTTTTCTATGTGCCCTGCATTGCAGTGCTGGCTACCCTGGCTCGAGAGTTCAGCCTGAAACTGGCAGTAGTTATTCTGGGAGTTACTGTTGGAACAGCTTTCTTACTCGGAGGCATTCTGGCCCGGGTTCTGGGGCTTTTTGTATAAAAAAACCCCCAGGGGGGAACTGCTGACTGATTCAGCAGTTTTTTTTCTGGAAAAGGGAAAATGAAAATTTTAACCGGGCAATTATGCCCTTACCCGGTCCGACCTTTTTCCGAGGGTATTGTTCTGGACTGAGGATCCATTAAATCTACAAAGGCTTCCAGGCGAGTTTCGACTCCTGCCTGGCCGGTCTGTTCATCAATAAAAAAAGTTAAAACCGGAATACCTTTAACCCGACTCAGATGGGGCATGATACTCTTGGCAACAATTTCGGGGATACAGGTAAAGGGAGCGA
>PWFS01000228.1 GCA_003554145.1 Halobacteroidaceae bacterium
GGAAATAAAAAATGCGGACGATCCAGAAGAGGTCCGCAGGGAAAAAATTGAACAGTACCGGGAGCTATTTGCCAACCCGATGGTGGCCGCAGAACGGGGTATGGTTCATGACATCATTGAATATGAACAGACCAGGGCCCGCCTGATTTACTCCCTGGATCTTCTGAACTGCAAAAAGGTGTCGCGGCCTCCCAGAAAACACGGCAACTTCCCGGTTTAAGGAGGAAAAACAATGCCCGATTTAACTGCGGGTTGGGAAATAATTATTCTTGGAACGGGAACTGTTTTTGCGGCTTTGATTATCCTGGGGTTTTTGGTTACAGTTCTACAGCGATTTTTTGGGCCCAGGACTTCTTTCCCCGCAGCACCGGAAAAAACGGACTCTTCTCCCGAAAAAACAGAAGAAATCCCAGTAGCAGCCATTGCCGCTGCAGTTCATGCTTTCAGGGGTGAAGGAGATTTCCGTATTGTCCGGATCAGGCATCGAGGGCAAGAATGGGCTCGCCGGGGCCGCCAGGAATCAGTAAATAATAAACCAGAATGGAAAGGAAGTTAGTTCAGGGCATGAAAAAATACAGGATTAGAGTTAATGGTGAGGAGTACGAGGTTGAAGTTGAAGAGATAAAAGAATCCGGGGACAGGAGTGCACCTCCCCCTACCCGGCCGGAGGCTACCCCTCCTTCTGCTTCAGCTCCCCCCCGGGCAGAGAAAAAGACAACGACCCGGACAGAAACCCCGGGGGAAATCAAGGCACCCATGTCGGGAAAAGTGTTAAAAATAAATGTCAATCCCGGCGATGAGGTTGAACGGGGTCAGGTTGTTATGGTCCTGGAAGCAATGAAAATGGAAAATGAGATTGCTGCTGATGCTAAAGGCCGGATCAAGGAAGTAAAAGTAAGTGAAGGTGTTTCGGTTAATCCGGGTGATACCCTGATAATACTGGAGTAGGGGGAAAATAAATGGAACTGGCATTTGAAAATTTCTGGCAGAGCACCGGTTTTGCCCATCTTACCTGGCAGCAGTTAATTATGCTGGTTGTAGCCGGGGTGCTACTGTACCTGGCAATTAAGAAAAAATATGAACCCCTGCTGTTGATACCCATCAGTTTTGGTGTAATCATGGTAAATTTGCCCCTGGGAGGATTGATGGATCCCCCTCAGGGGGATCAGGTGGGAGGCCTCTTATATTATATTTATCAGGGAACCAGTCTGGGGATCTATCCTCCTTTAATTTTCATTGGTGTTGGAGCCTGGACTGATTTTGGGCCGCTTCTGGCCAATCCCAAAACCATGCTGTTGGGAGCAGCAGCCCAGTTTGGAATTTTTACCACTGTTTTGGGAGCTTTGCTTCTCGGTTTTCAGCCATTTCAGGCCGGAGCTATTGGAACTATTGGAGGTGCCGATGGCCCTACCGCCATTTTTACTGCGGCCAATCTGGCCCCTGAATTACTGGGACCGATAGCAGTAGCGGCTTACTCTTACATGGCCCTGGTTCCGGTTATTCAACCGCCCATTATCCGATTATTAACCAATTCCTCCGAGCGGCGGGTGCGGATGGCCCAGCTGCGGGAGGTTTCCAAAAAGGAGAAAATTATTTTTCCGGTGGGGGTTACCATTTTAACGGGAATGCTTATCCCCGCTTCCATTCCCTTAATCGGTTCTTTAATGTTTGGGAATTTGCTCAAGGAATCGGGAGTTGTAGACCGGCTGTTGCAGACTGCCCGGGATTCTCTGGTCAATATTGTTACTATTTTTCTCGGGCTTACCGTTGGCGCCACCGCAACTGCAGAAAATTTCCTGATCTGGGAAACCATTCAGATTGTTTTGCTGGGACTTTTTGCCTTTGCAGTGGGAACCTTTGCCGGCGTTATCCTGGGCAAAATTATGCACCGGGTGACCGGGGGGCGGGTTAATCCCCTGATTGGTTCCGCAGGAGTATCTGCGGTGCCCATGGCCGCCCGGGTCAGCCAGAAACTTGGTCAGGACGAGGACCCCGATAATCATCTTTTAATGCATGCTATGGGTCCCAATGTAGCTGGGGTTATCGGCTCAGCCATTGCTGCCGGCGTTATTTTATCTCATTTTGGCTAGGAAAGGGGGACGGAAAGAAGTTATTGGTGGTTTTTTCAGGAAGAACCAATTAATTTTAAGAAGAGGTGAACTATATTAATGGAAGAAAATCTGAATGTATACGAAATTGTTCAACAGCAGGTTGCCGTTGCAGCCAGAGAGTTGGATCTTGACCCTGGAGTTCACGACCTATTAAAAGAGCCCATGCGGACTTTTAACTGTTCGGTTTCGGTGCGTATGGATGATGGGTCGGTAAAGGTCTTTTCCGGTTACCGCTGTCAGCATAATGACGCCCTCGGACCGACCAAGGGCGGCCTTCGTTTTCACCCCGATGTGGCTATGGATGAAACCAAGGCCCTGGCAGCCTGGATGACCTTCAAGTGCGCCCTGGTTGGTATCCCCTATGGCGGGGGAAAAGGTGGAGTCAAGGTTAATCCCAAGGAATTATCCCGCCGGGAAATCGAAAGGCTCTCCCGAAACTTTATCCGGGCCCTGGCCCCCATAGTAGGGCCGGACCGTGATATTCCCGCTCCTGATGTTTATACCAATCCCCAGGTTATGGCCTGGATGATGGATGAATTCAGTCAGCTCAAAGGGGTTAATGTTCCCGGACTCGTAACCGGTAAGCCCATTATCTTAGGAGGCTCCGAGGGACGGGAAGAAGCTACTGCCCGGGGCTGCGTGATCGTGGTTCGGGAAGCTGCCAAGGCCATCGGTCTGGACCTCAATGGAGCAACTGTTGTAATTCAGGGCTACGGGAATGCCGGTAGTGCTGCAGGCCGACTGCTGCAGGATCTGGGAGCAAAAATTATTGCCGCCAACGATTCCTCAGGAGGAGTTTATAATCAAGATGGCTTCGATCCCATTGAACTCCGGGCCCACAAGGATCGGGTGGGTTCAGTAAAAGGGTTCCCAGGTTGCAGCGAAATTTCCAATAAAGATCTCCTGGAACTGGAATGTGATATCCTGATCCCCGCGGCAATGGAAAATGTAATTACTACCAGGAATGCGGAAAACATCAAGGCCCGGATAATTGGTGAAGCTGCCAATGGACCAACCACTCCCAAAGCGGACGAGATTCTGGACAAAAATGGGGTCGTGGTTCTCCCCGATATTCTGGCCAATGCTGGTGGAGTAACCGTATCCTATTTCGAATGGGTTCAGAACCTGATGAACTATTACTGGACAGCAGAAGAGGTAACAGAAAAACTGGAAGAAATTATGGTCAAATCTTTCCATAACGTATACAATGCCTACCTGGAAAACGAAGTAAACATGAGGATTACCGCCTACATGGTAGCCATTAAGCGCCTGGAAGAAGCCATGCGGGTGCGCGGCTGGGTGTAGAGTTAAGGAAAGGGCAGCACAAGGAGGCCTGGAATAAATACGGGCCTCCTTTTTTTGCCTGGAGAACTGCAGGACAACGGTCCTGCTTATTTCAGTTGAACTAAAAAATGGGGGACAGGTGACCGGGAGACTAAATTGGCGGGAGAGGGATGGCTTTTTCCCGGAAGGAAGTAAAAAAAAGCAGGGTTATGGGGTTAATTGGAGGAAATTAATAGGATAAGCCTGTCTGCTTTTCTTCTGTTTTCTGATAATATGAACAGCGCCCCCTGAACAGGGGCATTAAGGGGTAAAAAGGGTATGGAATTTAACCGGCTGGTTCCGGGGGTTCTCCTGGAAAGGAAAAATCGATTTGTTGCTACAGTAAAAATTGAAGGGGAAGAACACCTGGCTCATGTTCCCAGTACGGGACGTCTGGGAGAATTAATGCAGAAGGGGGCCCCGGTCTTTTTAAATCCCCGCCCGGAAACCTCCCGCAAAACCAGGTGGGACCTGATCCTGGTAAAAGCTCCAGGAGGATTGGTAGCGGTGGATTCCAGGCTGGCCACTTCCCTTTTTGCCGAGGCCCTCCTGGCGGGAGACCTGGCGGAATTAAAAGGTATGACTCTGGGCAGGAAAGAAGTACGGGTAGGACAGAGTCGTCTGGATTTTCAGCTGCATTCTCCGGAGGGACCGGTCCTGGTGGAGGTAAAATCGGTCAACCTGATGCGGGAAGGAATGGCTTTATTTCCAGATGCTCCCACCAGTAGAGGAACCCGGCATATTGAAGAGTTGATCCGGGTGCAGGAAAATGGGGGGAAAAGCCTCCTGTTCTTTGCTGTTCAGCGGGAAGATGTTAGTTCATTTGCTCCCAACCAGGCTATGGATCCCGATTTTGCTGGAGGAGTTGTTAGGGCCCGGCAGGCCGGGGTATTGGTTCTGGCCTATAAATGTGAAATATCAATTCCCCGGATCAAGCTGGGGGAGAGAATCGAGGTAATTCTGGGAAAAGTGGGTGATATGAATGGCTGATAAAGAAAAAATACTGTTTACTTCGGAATCTGTTACCGAAGGGCATCCGGATAAAATTGCTGATCAGATCAGTGACAGCATCCTGGATGAGATTATCAGGCAGGATCCCAGGGCCAGGGTAGCCTGTGAAACCCTGGTCAACACCGGATTGATTATGGTTGCCGGGGAAATAACTACCTGTTGTTATGTTGATATCTCCAATATTGCCCGGGAAACAGTCCGGGAAATTGGCTATACCAGGGCCAAATATGGTTTTGATTGTGATACCTGTGCTGTTCTGACCTCAATTGATGAACAATCTCCCGATATTGCCCAGGGGGTTGATAGGGCTCAGAACGGGGAAAACGAGGAGACAGGAGCGGGGGATCAGGGATTGATGTTTGGTTTTGCCTGTGATGAAACTCCCGAATTGATGCCCCTGCCCATCATGCTGAGTCACAAGCTGGCTCGTCGCCTGGCCTGGGTCCGGAAAAAAGGGATTTTACCCTATCTCAGGCCCGATGGGAAAACGCAGGTTACGGTGGAATATGGACCCGAGGGCCCCAGGCGTATTGACACCGTGGTAGTTTCTGCCCAGCATCACCCCCAGGTAGAGGGTTCTGAAATAGAGCAGGGGATCAGGGAACACGTGATTGATCCGGTTCTTCCGGAAAATCTGCGGGATGAAAGAATTAACTTTTATGTTAACCCTACGGGCCGTTTTGTTATTGGCGGGCCTCAGGGCGATGCCGGGTTAACCGGGAGAAAAATAATTGTTGATACCTACGGTGGGTACTCCCGTCACGGCGGAGGAGCTTTTTCCGGTAAAGACCCGACCAAGGTTGATCGCTCCGGTTCTTATGCGGCTCGCTATGTAGCAAAAAACATTGTAGCCGCCGGTCTGGCCAGAAAATGCGAGGTTCAGGTTGCCTATGCCATTGGTGTCGCCCGGCCGGTTTCCATACTGGTTGATTCGTTTGGGACCGGGCAGCTCAGTGATATGGAATTAGAAAAGCTCATCCGGGCCAATTTTGACCTTCGTCCCAGTAAGATTATTGAAGATCTTGATTTGTTACGTCCATTGTACCGCCAGGTGGCGGCCTATGGTCACATGGGGCGAGAGGATTTGCAACTGCCCTGGGAAAAGACTGATAAAGCTGAAGAACTCCGGGTACAGGGAGGCCGGCAGATATAAAATGAGCTGCAAAGTGGCCGAAGTGATAATTGATATTCCCCACGGAGAAGTGGATCGGGTTTTTGATTACCTGATTCCCCCTGATTTACTGGGTGCTTTGCAGCCCGGTTGCAGGGTTCAGGTTCCCTTTGGCCGGAACAACAGAAGCGGTTTTGTCTGGCAGTTGAAAGAAGAAAGCACTCTGGATAATATAAAGACCATCACCGGGGCGGAGAGTACCCCGGTATTAAATCAGGTTCAGATGGCCCTGGTGCAGTGGCTGGTAGAGAACTATTTTTGTTTTCATATTACTGCCCTGCAGGCAGTAATCCCTCCGGAAATAGCCCGGGATGAAATCCCTCGGGAAAAACGAGTTTACTGCAATCCCTCCCGGGAAAAAAAAGAGTGGGGTCGGGCCTACCGGCAAAAAGAGGTTTGGGATTATTTACAGGAAATTGATTTTAACCCGTCCCTGGTCCGCCTGAAAGAGGCAACCGGGGTCAGTTCCGATACCATACAGACCATGGTCGAAAGAAATATTATAGAAATTCGTAGGGAAAGGGGCAGACGTGATCCCCTTGCTCCGCGTCCGGAAAAGCCGGAGGTTTTAAATGGGGCCATTGATTATCAAATGAAAAGCCATTTAAGACCCGGCAGGGCAATGGTTTACCGGGGAGTCGCAGGGAAAGAAACCTGGAACCGATTTATTCCCATGATTCAGGCCTGTCTAAACAATCAAAGAAGTGCAATTGTCCTGGCTCCCGAAGCAATGCAGGCCTATTTTCTGGCCCGCTACCTGATCCGGTTTTTTCCTCGAGAAACGCTGCTTTTGCATAGCGATCTTTCTCCTCAGGAACGTTATGATCAGTGGGAAAAAAGCAAAAAAAGGCCTGCTCGATTGATAGTAGGTACCAGATCCGCGATTTTTGCCCCGGTCGAAAATCCGGGTCTGATTATTATTAACAATGAAGAAGACGAAGCCTATCGGCAGAGAGAAAATCCTCGCTATATAACCAGTGAAGTTGCTGCCCGGCGAGCCCAGCTGGAAAAAGCCTTTTTTATTCTATCTTCATCCAGTCCTTCCCTCTCTGCTTTTTATGGGGTCAGGAGGGGGAAATATTCTTTTTTTTGCCATTCTTCTCCCGACAGGCTCTCACCGGAGATTGAAATCGTGGATATGCGGAAAGAATTTTCTCGGGGCAATATCAGCATTTTTAGCCGGGAGGTTTTGGACCTCCTGCAGCAGGTGGCGGTAGAGGGCAGGGGTCGATTGTTTTTTCATGTTAACCGCCGGGGATATGCCCCCTTTGTCCTATGCAGGAATTGTGGTTATGTGGCAAGTTGTTCGAAATGTGGAAAAAATATGACCCTGCACCGGGAGAACAAACAATTAATCTGCCATCACTGTCAGAAAAAGGCCAGACTCCTGGAAATCTGCCCCGCCTGTAAGAGTAAATTTATCCGATCCCTGGGAATAGGGACGGAAAAAGTAGCGGAAGAGATTTCCCGTTTACATCCAGATCTTGATTTAAAAATTGTTGATTCCGATAGGGTGGGGAAGAACAACTCCCTGCAGGAGATTTGCCGGGAACTGGAGCAAGGGAAATATCAGGTGGTAGTGGGGACCAGCTTAATTTTAAAGGACTTTTTCCCTCGTTTTGAGGGAGGGGTAATGGTAATGGCCGATACTGATCTTAATCTTCCTTTTTATGACAGCCAGGAGGATTTCTTTCAGGTAATTAATTCCAGTGCCCGCCGGGTACAGGGAGGAAAGCTATTTATTCAGACCTATAATAAAGATCATCCCACCCTGCTTCAGGCCCAAAAGGGGGATTGGGAAGGATTTATGGGCCGGGAGTTGAAATTCCGAGAAGAATACCGCTATCCTCCGGCCTGGAACTTTCTGGCTTTTTACCTGGAGGGAAATTTGAATACAGAAGTAGAGCAGGCGGGTCGGAAACTGGCCCGGGTTATTTCCAGGCAGGTCTCAGGTCAGAGAATTGATGTGTTAGGTCCGGTTCCCGCCTTTTTTCCCAGGGAAAAAGATAAAAGTCGCTGGCAGCTTCTATGCCGCAGTCGAGAAAGAAGGGTCCTGATCAGGGCAGAAAAAGAAACCCGGGGAATGGTCCGGGAACTCTTACGGGAAGGTATCGCGGTAAACCTTGAATTAAATCCAAAAAGAATGTTATAATTACCTATGAATTGTGAGGTGGATTATCATTGGTAGTCAGGCAAATAAGGACTATTGGAGACCCAGTTTTAAAAAGTAAATGTCAACCGGTGCAGGAAATTGATGAGAGCCTGGAACGTTTGATTGATAATATGGCTGAAACCATGTATGATGCACCTGGAGTTGGCCTGGCAGCACCTCAAATTGGGGTTAATAAGCAGGTGATTGTTTATGATGTGGGAGAGGGTCTGCAGGTAATCCTCAACCCGGAAATAATTAATAGAGGACCAGAAGAAGAGAGTGCAGAAGGCTGTTTGAGTGTTCCAGGTCATGAAAGGATAGTTAAAAGAGCAGGCTGGATCAGGGTGCGGGGTTTAGACCGCAGGGGGGAAAAAATCGAAAAGGAATTCACTGGATTTCCAGCCCGGGTTCTGCAGCATGAAATTGATCACCTGCAGGGCCGGTTGATTGTTGACCGGGGACGACCGGTGCCCCAAAAGGAGATGGAAAATTAATGAGAATTTTTTTTGCCGGGACCCCTGATTTTGCAATTCCTGCCCTGGAGGTTTTAAATGCAGATCAGGACATCGATGTGCGAGGGGTTTTCTGTCAGCCTTCCCGGCCCCGGGGTCGAGGACAAAAGAAAAAACCAGCCCCTGTAGCCCGGGCTGCCCAGGAGTTAGGGCTCATGGTGCATGAAGTGGCTGATATTAATCAGGAGGCACAGCTCGCAATGCTGTCCCGGGTCCAGCCCGCATTTCTGGTTGTAGTAGCCTTTGGGCAGAAAATAGGCCGGGATTTGCTGCAACTCCCGGATAAAGGAGCAGTTAATCTCCACGCCTCACTGCTACCCAGGTACCGTGGTCCCAATCCCATACAGAGAGCAATATTAAATGGGGATTCAGTCACTGGTGTTTCCACCATGTTGATGGATGAAGGCTGGGATACCGGTCCAGTTTTTCTCCAGGAAAAAGTGGAGATCAGAAGCAATGAAACTCTGGGCAGCCTCCATGATCGTCTGGCTATTAGGGGCGCGCACCTTCTGCCCGAGACCCTGAAAAAATTTTTCCGGGGTGAGATTGAACCTCAAAAACAGCCAGAGGGAGGGGTTCACGCCCCCAAGCTTTCTCCAGAAGAAATGTACCTTAACTGGAATTATTCAGCCGGTTTTCTGGAAAGGCAGGTTCGAGCCCTGAATCCTTTTCCCGGAGCCCGGACAGTTTTTGGAGAAGAGGAATGGAAAATCTGGAAGGCCCGGGTTGAAAAGGATATCCCCGGACTTAAAACAGGTTCCATTAAAACAACTTCCCGGGAAATCCTTGTTCAGACCAGCCAGGGTAGCCTTAATCTCCTCCAGCTGCAGAGGCCGGGAAAAAAGACCCTGGCTGGTGATGAGTTTTTGCGGGGTTTTTCCCTGCCTCCCGGTAGCAGAATGGAAGTAAGGGGCGAAAAAAATGGCTGATAGACGTTTATCCCCCTCTTTTTTAGGGCTGACTCTAAGTCTGATTGTTTTTTTAATCCTGACCCTGATTATTATGTGGTACTTTAATTTATTTGGAACCGCAATTATTATAAATGTTTTTTTTATGGTAATAAGTGTGGTCCTGAGTGCTTTCTTGCTGGTTCTGATCCTTGGCTTTCTCGGGATATGGTTTCTTTTTCAGCAGTGGAAAATTCCTCGATTTCTCCATTTTCCCCTTAAAATAACTGTTAATAATTTTCTGGGATTTGTTGTCCGGATGGGGCAGGCCCTTGGGTTTTCCCAGGAATCCCTGGAGAAGAGCTATATTTACCTGATCAACAAAATGGTAAAAAACCTGGGATCCAGCTATGCCCCGGAGGATATTCTTGTCCTGGCTCCTCACTGTATGCAGGAAGCCAGTTGTCCCCACCGCATAACCCATGATCTGGCTAATTGCAGTCAGTGTGGGAAATGCCAGGTGTGCCGGTTAATTCAAATGCAGAAGGAAAACGGTTTTCACCTGGCGGTTGTTACTGGAGGGACTGATGCCCGTCAGGTTGTTAAAAAAATTAACCCCTGGGCCATTGTCGCTGTGGCATGTGAAAGGGATTTAATGAGTGGTATTCGTGATGTTTTCCCCCGGCCAGTTCTGGGTGTTATTAATATCAGGCCTCAGGGGCCCTGTTTCAACACTGAAGTCGACTGGTGGGAACTGGAAAACGCAATAAAAACTCTGTGCAAGGAGGTAGGGTGATGTTCTTCCCCATTTTTGATATTACCATAATTGTAGTGATTCCCGCGATGCTATTTGCTTTTTATGCCCAGTACAGGGTAAAATCCACCTTTAAAAAATATATGCAGGTCCGATCCCGGACTCCCTATACCGGGGAAAGGATTGCTCGTGAAGTTCTGGGGACAGAGGGCAGGAATATAACAATTGAACAGGGGCAGGGGCAGTTAACCGATCACTATGATCCTCGCAGCAAGACCATCCGCCTTTCTCCGGATGTTTATCGGGGGAACTCGGTGGCAGCTATCGGAGTTGCGGCTCACGAAGCCGCCCATGCCCTGCAGGATATGCATGGCTATGCTCCCCTGACCATCCGCAGCATGATCTTCCCGGTAGCTAATATCGGATCCCGACTGGGAATTCCCCTGGCCTTTATTGGTTTTTTATTTGCCAGTGAAAGCCTCATTATTGCCGGTATTATCTTTTTTGCCGGGGCGGTGCTTTTTCAGCTGGCAACTCTTCCGGTGGAGTTTAATGCCTCCAGTCGAGCCCGGGAGGTGCTACAGCACAAAAACATTCTGGCCAGTGATGAAATGGGGCAGGTCAAAAAAGTCCTGGATGCGGCGGCCCTGACCTATGTGGCGGCAACGGCAGTTGCTATTGCTCACCTGCTGCGCCTGTTTTTATTGCTTGCCGGTTCCAGGAGGTAAAAAATGGGTTACCTTATTTTACTGCTCCTTTTTTTCTTTTTTCTTTTTACTCCCCTGCTTCTCCCTTTCCTGGTTGTGCTGGGTCTTTTTCTCCTGATTTTTATCCCTTTTAAATTTGCCTTTAATTCCATTGCAGTTTTGCTGAATGCTCCCGGGCAGATTTATCAAATAGCAACCAATAAAATTCTCCGGAAAAATCATGCCCTGGAACACGCAACCATTAATGTCCTGGAGGAAAAATTCGGTAAAGGTTTTTTCTATTCTGGAATGGCCCAGGAGGAAGGCTATTTTATCCGGGGCCGGGCCAATCCCTGGGATGTAGAAGAAGCCGCCCGGGAGGGACTTATTCGCTTACAGCGGGGTGAAAAAGAACTGGCTGTTCATAGCCGCTGCGGGACTACTATCCTGGTTTTTAACATTATTTCCTCAATTGTTTTTCTTACAA
>PWFS01000243.1 GCA_003554145.1 Halobacteroidaceae bacterium
AGTTCCTCCAGTTCCTCAAAAAAATCTTCATCAACCTTGCGTTGGAAAAGACCTATAGTATTCTGCCAGATTCCCTGGCGAGTTTTTGCCAGGCCGGCTTTTAATTTTTCCAGTATGCTCACAAAATCACTCCCCAGCTTAAAAGTCTCTAACTCCAATTGAAATTTAGTTCCAGGATACCCTGCTGTTCAAGGTATGCCAGGAAGAATCCAACCTGTCCATTGCCTAAAAAGTAATTTGCTCCAGGCTCTGATACAGTTCTACCGGAAAAAACAGCTCATTTTTACCCGGCCCTTTCTTTCACCCGGTAGGAAATTATTCTTGATACCCCTTCATCCTCCATAGTGACTCCATAGATGGTACTGGCTTCAGCAATTGTTCTCTTGCGGTGGGTTATAATAATAAATTGGGATAAATCATTGATTTCCGCCAGAAAGGAAATAAAGCGATCCACATTGGCATCATCCAGTGGTGCATCAATTTCATCCAGGATATAAAAAGGACTTGGTTTGACCTTCATCAGGGCAAAAAGAAGGGCAATGGCAGTTAAGGCTTTTTCTCCACCAGACATCAGAGAAAGTTTTTGCAATTTTTTCCCCGGGGGCTGAGCCACCACTTCAACTCCTGTTTCCAGGAGTTCTTCTTCATCGGATAAATAAAGGTAGGCTTTTCCTCCCTGAAACAACTTGTTAAAGATTATCTCAAATTCCTTATTAACCTCCTGGAAGGTGTTCTTAAATTTCCGGGCCATGTTCCGATCAATGCCTTCAATTATTCTGTGCAGAATTGCCTGGGCTTCTCGCAGGTCTCCGTGCTGTTCCCGCATGAAATTCAACCTTTTTTCCAGGTTTTCATATTCCTCAATAGCTCCCAGGTTTACAGGCCCCAGTGCTTCCATCTTCTTTTTAATTAATTTTATTTCTTTTTCCGCTCCTTTTTTCTGGAAACTATCATCCGCATAAGACCGGGCTTTTTCTATGCTCAAATCATATTCCCGGTATAGCCAGTCAGAAATTTTTTCTTTTTCTCCCTGCAGGCGGGTTCTTTCTATCTCCAGTCGGTGCATTTTCTTTTCCAGGGTTTCAACCTGCTCATCCAGTATTCCAGTTTGTTTTTGTATTTTTTCTACCTTCTCCTGGAGTTCCTCCCTTTTTGCTTCCAGTTCCTTTTTTTTCGATTTCAGGGAAATCTGCTCTTCTCGAAGGGAAGTTTTTTCTTCTTTCCATTCATTTATATTGCTTTCCAGTTGAGAGATAGATTGATGGATCTTTTCCAGGTGCTCTTCCTTTTCCTCCTGTTGCTGGGTAATTTTCTCTAGTTCTCCCCTATTTTTTTCCAGCTGCTTTTGAGTATAACTGAATTCCTGGCTGGTTTCAGCCATTTCCACCCGCAAATCCATTACCGAATTTTGATGTTCCCCCCGCACCCGGTACAATTCATCTATTTCTTTTTCCAGCTCCTGCAGCTTTTTTCTGCTGGCCTGGATATTTTCCTGTAGCCGGGATATTTTCTGTTCGTTTTTTTCTTTTTTTTGCTCCAGGGTCTCCTGTTCTTCCCTTAATTGATTTAACCCGGTCTCATTCTTCTCCAGGGCCGAACGCATTTGCTCCAGATTGTTTTCCTGGAAAGAAATGTCCTTTTCCAGGGTTTTTTGGGCCAGCTGGAGCTCATAAACCCGACCGCGGGACTCTTCCAGTTGACCCCTTAATTTATCGCGCCGGGCACCGACCTTCTCCCTTTTTGCTTCCAGTTCCTGGAGTTCCTGTTCCAGGCTATCCCTTTCCCGGGAAAGTTGAGCCTCCTGATGGCTACCTTTAAAAAGGGACCTTTGCCGCCGGCCTCCCCCGGTAATGGCTCCACCAGGTTGAATAACATCTCCTTTTAACGTGACCAGCCGGACTTTCTTCTTCAGCTTCCGGTAAACCTCCAGGGCCTGGGTCATTTTCTCTGCGATTACAACCCTCCCCAAGAGAAATGAAAATACCGGCTGCATTTCAGGGGGAAACTCGATCAGATCAAGGCCCGTCCCCAGTATTCCAGGGTCTTTCAGCACCCTTTTTTCTTCTTCCCTTAACTGGCGTGGGGCAATAAGGTCCAGGGGTAGAAAAGTTACCCGCCCTGCATTTTTTCTCCTGAGAACCTGAATAGCATTTTCGGCCGCCCGGTCACTATCAACAATTACATTCTGCTCCCTACCCTCCAGAGCAGCAGCAATTTCTTCTCCATACCGGACATCAACTTCATAATTTTCGGCCACAACCCCCCTGATCCCCGCCAGCTTTCCCTTTTCCGCTTCTTCCAGTACCAGCCGAACACCACTGGAATAACCGCGGCCTTTTTCCCTGAACTCACCGATTACTCCCAGCCGGTTGCGGATACTGATCAGGTTCTTTTCCTTTTGATTTTTCTGTTCCTCTAAACTATTATACTGTTCCCGTGTTTTCTCCAGCTCTTTATTTAGTTTCTTTTCAGCATTCAGGGCATTTTGCTGTTCCTCTTTTTTTGCTTTGAGTTCCGAATTTCTTTTTTCCAGGTGGTCCTTCTGCTCGGCCAGGTTGCAGGAGTTATTCTGTCGGGATGTTTTTAGTTCCTGAAACCTGGTTTCCATCTGAGCAATTCTGCCTTCCAGTTCCTGTTGAGCCTGCCTTTTTTTGTTCAGGGCATCCAGGCTTTCCCTTATTTCTGTTCGTAACCCTTCTCGTCTTTGATTCAGGGTATGATCGCGTTTGATTTTCTCCTGTTCTTCCTGGGAAATAGATTCAAGGCGGTTTTCCAGGAAAGAAACCTTCTTCTCTTTTTGTTCCAGTTTTTTTTCCAGTTCTTTTTTTTCCTCATTTTTCTGGTCAAATAAAGAACTCAAATTTTCCAGTTCTTCCACCCTTTCCTTTCTGGCAGTCCGATTAACTTTAATTTTCTCCTGATTTATTTCAATCTTGTTACCCAGACCTTCTTCTTTAATTCCCAGTTGATAAATTTTTTCCCGCTTTTGTTCCAGTTTTCGAAGTGTTTCCCTCTGGCAACCTGTGCTTTTTTCCAGAGTTTCTCCCAGTTCAGCCCGTTCCCTTAACTTTTGATCCCGTTCTTCTTTGATTTTTTCTATTTCTGCAAAAACCTTATTCAACCGCAGGGAGTAGCGGTTAAAGCGGTGCAAAAACAGGTTTACCTCCAGGGAAAAAAGCCGGTCCTGGAGGTCTCTGTATTCTCGGGCCTTACGGGCCTGTTCCTGCAGGGGCCTGGCCTGCCGGTTCAGCTCGTTTATGATATCCCTGATTCGCTGCTGTTGCTGCTCGGTATGATCCAGCTTAGCCCGGGCTTCCTTTTTTCGATTCTTGTACTTTATTATTCCCGAGGCTTCCTCAAAAAGTTCCCGCCGGTCCATGGGTTTACTCATTAAAATACTTTCAATCTTCCCCTGTCCCAGGATGGAGGAAGAATCCCGGCGCATCCCTCCGTCCAGTAGAAGGTTTTCAATGTCTTTTAACCGACATGTCTCTCCATTAAGGAGATAACTGCTACCCTTCAACTGATGTACCCTGCGGCTGACGCGAACCTCTTTTTCATCCAGAGGAAGTTCGCCCCCAGAATTATCCAGAATCAGGGTGACCTCGGCTGACTGACGAGGCCTCCTCTTGATCGTTCCAGAAAAAATAAGATCTTCCATTTTGCCGCCCCGGAGAGTCTTGGCACTCTGCTCCCCCAGAACCCACCTGATTGCATCAACAATATTACTTTTGCCGCTACCGTTGGGTCCTACCACTGCAGTTATTTCTCCGTCGAACCAGATCGTTACCCTCTCTGGGAATGATTTAAAACCCTGGAGGGTAATTCCCTTGATGTGCATGTTCTTCCCCCATTTCATTCCCTCATCAACAAAAAAACTATCGCGATTCTACAATAAATTTAATTGCTGTTCTTTCTTCACCGTCAATTTCAATCTCGGCAAAAGAAGGGTACATTATCAGGTTAATTCCGTTGGGGGCTACATAGCCCCTGCAAATGGCAATGGCCTTTACCGCCTGATTGATAGCCCCGGCGCCAATAGCCTGCATCTCGACTCTCTTTTCATTCCTTAAAATCGCAGCCAGTGCTCCTGCTACCGCTTTGGGTTTAGAGTTTGCTGACACCTTCAAAAGTTCCATCTTTTTTACCTCCTTAATAATTTTTCCAATAAGGCTACAACTAGCTATGGTGGAGTTCCTTTCAGGGCTTTGCTGTTCTAGTTCTACATTGGCCCTGATAAACCTTTAAGAGCTACAAAACAGGGCTTTTAATTGCTCTTTTTCCTGGCTGCTCAACTCCCGAAATTCACCGGCAGGGAGATCTCCCAGTTCCAGGTTGCCCATGCGAATTCTCTGCAGGCGGTTTACCGCAAGCTTAAGGGCACTCATCATCCGCCTGACCTGGCGATTTCGCCCCTCATGAATGGAAATTTCCAGGAGTCCCGGGGAAATTTTTTTTACTACCGCAGGAGCAGTCCATCCATCTTCCAGTTTGATACCCCTTCTCAGTTTTTCCATTTCTTCCTTCCCCACCCTTTTATCAGTCCAGATCCGGTAAGTTTTGTCAACCTGATGACGGGGATGGGTTAATTTATAGGTCAATTCACCATCATTGGTCAGAAGAAGGAGCCCCTCCGTATCCCAGTCGAGACGCCCAACGGGATGCAGATCCTGATAGGAGGAAGGCAGGTAATCCATAACTGTGGGGCGGCCCCCGGGATCCTCCCTGGTAGTGATACAAAAAGGGGGTTTATTGAATAACAGATAAATCATTGCGACTGCTGCAATCAACTGTCCGTCAAATCTTATCTCATCCCGATGGGGATCAACCCTGCTCCCCAGTTCCCTAACAATGCGGCCATTTACCTCCACCCGGCCAGCAGTTATATACTCTTCACATTTTCTGCGGGAGCCGACCCCTCGCCGGGCCAGAACTTTTTGTAATCTTTCCACAACCTGCCCCCCTAACTGACTGCCCCAAAATCCATCAATCCCCAGATTTTTCTGCGGCCCCCTGGGAACCTGAGTCGTCTTCCCCCAGGTCAGGAGGTCCCGCTTCCTGTATTCCATCGGGATCAGGCAGTTCCGAAATATCAGCCAGGCCAAAATGATACAAAAAAGCAGAAGTGGTTCCGTATAGGATGGGAGTGCCGGTTTTTTCCAGGCGGCCAACCTCCTGGATCAAACCCTTCTTCACCAGGGTAAAAAGGGCCTTCTCCGCCTTTACTCCCCGGATTTTTTCGATTTCACCCCGGGTTATAGGCTGCCGATAGGCAATTATGGCCAGGGTTTCCAGAGAAGCCCGGGTGATTCGTTGTTTTAAGCCGGGCTGAAATAGCCTGCGGACATATTCCCCATATTCCATCCGGGTTGAAAACACAAATCCACCGGCCAATTCATCCAGTTGAATACCGCGCCCGGATTGATTATAATCGTTTTTCAGGTCTTCCACTGCTCCCTGGACCTCCTCCTGCCTTACTTCCAGGACCACAGCCATTTCTTCAACAGTAACCGGTTCTGCAGCAAGAAAAATCAGGGCTTCAACCGCCCCCTTGAGTTCTGGCGGCGAGGACACTAAGCCATACCTCCCTTAATTATCAGTTTTTCAGCCTGAGCACCTCTGGCGATTTTAACCTTCCTGGATTTGATCAGTTCCAGGAGAGCAAGAAAAGATACTACTTTTTCCTGGGGGTTCTTTTTATCCTGAACCATTTTCCCAAAAGAAAAGCCATCCGGATAATTGCTGCAATAATCGATTATTTCTTCCATTTTTTCTGTTACGGTAAATGTTTCTCCTTCAAACTCGTACCAATTGGGAGTTGTTTCTTTTTCTTTTTTCTGGCGGGCCCGAGAATCAATACAGGCTCGATTATAGGCCTGGACCAACTGCTGTAAATTGATCCCTTCCAGGGGATTTTCTCGCTGCTTTTCCAGGTCCTCGTAGCGACTGAGAAAATAAATCAAGTGATCCGAATCCCGATTATAAGCATCAATCCGCCTGGATTGAATATCATCTAAAAGACCGGTCACCTTTTTTATCTGCCGGTAAAAAAACAACCTTTTTATCAGATCGGGTTGGGGAGGCGGGCCTGGGTTTTTCGCTTTTCTCCCTGGCAACAGATTCCTGGTTTTTAACTGCAACAACTGGGCAGCTAAAATCAGAAATTCACTGGCGATTTCCAGATCCATTTCTTCCATCTGATTCAGGTAATCCAGGTACTGGCTGGTAATCTTATGCAGGGAAATCTCGCTAATATCCAGTTGATTTTTTTCAATGAGATGGATCAAAAGATCCAGGGGCCCTTCAAAAGAATCCAGCTTGAGGTTGTATTCCACCCTAAATCCTCCCGACTCCCATTTTCTGCCGAACAGCTTTCATGGTTTTTATCGCTTCTTCTCGAGCTTTTTCTGTCCCATGGGCCAGGTAATCCTCGATCAAGCCGGGTTCCTCTTGATACTTTTCTCTTTCCTTTTGGATTGGTTGTAATAGTTTAATCAGGATTTCCACCAGTTCCTTTTTACAGCCAGTACAGCCCCGCTCTGCCTCCCGGCATTCCTGACCTACAACCCCGGTTCTTTCCGTTGCAAAAACCTGATAAAAAGAATAAACATGACAGACTTCCGGGTTCCCGGGGTCTTTCAGGCGAATTCTCCCTGGATCGGTAACTATATTCCAGACCTTCTTATACACAGTATCCGGGTCATCGGTAAGGAAAATGGCATTGTTATAACTTTTGCTCATTTTTCTTCCATCAATCCCCGGCAGGCGAGGTGCCCTGGTCAGGTGGGGTTCAGGGATGGGAAAAACTTCACCGAAAACATAGTTAAAGCGCCGGGCCATTTCCCTGGTAAACTCCAGATGGGGAAGCTGATCCTCGCCAACAGGGACCGCATGAGCCCGGTATATTAAAACATCTGCCGCCTGGAGCACGGGATAACCCAAAAGCCCGTAACTGACCTGATCTCCAAGGTTAAGTTCATTGATCTGTTCTTTGTAGGTCGGGTTTCTTTCCAGGCGGGAAACAGTAGCCAGCATGGAAAAAAGCAAATGAAGTTCGGCATGTTCGGGGACCCTGGACTGGACAAAAACGGTGCTCTGCTCGGGATCTATCCCTACCGCAAACCAGTCCAGGACCATTTCCCGGGTATGTTCGGGAATAGCGGAGCTATTTTCAATTGAAGTGGTCAGGACATGCCAGTCTGCAACTTCGTAAAAACAATCATAATCTTTCTGCATCTGCACCCAGTTATCCAGTATCCCCACCAGATGACCCAGGTGCAACCGACCCGTAGGCCGATTACCGCTCAAAACCCTTTTCCTCTCCATTTTTTCGCTCCTTTCTTCTAAACCCCCAGCATTAAGATATTATAAAAGAAAAAGATAATGGGCGAAATTACCCGCCCCAGAACACCAGTGAATAGAAGCAAAATAATGATAATAAAGCCATAGGGCCCTTCCAGGAAATTAAGATGGCGGTGATAACGATAGGGCAATAAGCCTCGCAAAATTTTGGAGCCATCCAGGGGAGGAACCGGCAGCAGGTTGAAAATTGCCAGGGCCAGGTTTATTATTATACCAATCTGAATCATTTCAATCAGGAAGAAAGTAAAGTTCCCTACCGCATAGGTAAGGGCTCCCATCTCCAGGAGAAATAAGATGAAGCGGAAAACCAATGAGAAACCAATGGCCAGTCCCACATTAGAGGCGGGCCCCGCCAGGCTGACCACCATTATATCCCGGGCAGGATTCCGAAAATTGCGGGGGTTAATGGGAACAGGTTTAGCCCAACCAAAACGCCGGGTTAAAAGGAGAACCAGCGCTCCAATAGGATCAAGGTGGGCAATGGGATTCAGGGTCAATCGACCCATTGATCGCGGGGTAGGGTCCCCCAGAACATCAGCTGCTTTCCCATGGGAAAACTCGTGAACTGAGAGGGATAAGAGTATTACCGGTATAATCAGGAGTAATTCAACCATTACTGTTTTTACCTCCTCTATTAAAGAAAATTCTTCGGGCCAGATCCAGTTCTTCATCAGGTGTTGTTACTTCACCGTTAATGCGAGCAGTCTTTATTTTGCGTAGTATCTCCCCCAGAATAGGACCCCTGGGAACACCAAGGTCCAGCAGGTCCTGCCCGGAAACACTGATCTCAACAAGGCTGCTCTGAAGTAAAAATTTTTCTATTTTTTCCCGCAGGGGTCCTGGCCCCAGTTGAGCTCCCATCAAGGCAGCCATTTCCCGGGTGCAGGAATGAAAAAGCCAGAAAACATCTGCAGCGTTCTCGGTTTCTTTTAATTTATCCTGAAAACAATCCTTCATTTCCATCTCCTCGACTAAAAACCGACCTGCTTTTTTATCCAATTGCCAGTTTTCAACCAGGGAGGCTCGGAAGCCACGACTTTCCTCCCGGAAAACATAACCAGCAAAAACAAGGAGAGGGTCCAGCCGTTTTTTGGGATCTCTGTTCCAGATCTGCTCCAGGAAATTAAGGGCTTCTTCTTCCCAGCTTAATTTCTCGGGAACCGGGGTCAGAGTAGCTGGCCACAATCGGAATTCATCAAATAAAAAAGCCAGGCGGCTCCAATCTCCCAGTTGGAGAAGCCTTTTCAGGTGGTCTTTTATTATCAGGGCCGGGAGATTACGAAAAATATCAACCTCCACCGCTTCCTCAAGCAGGGAGCGAGTGTCAGGAGAAAAAGAAAAATTATAGCGCATAATCAGGCTGAGCCCCCGAAAAACCCGCTGAGGATCATCCACAAAACTCATTGTGTGTAGAGCCTGCAGACGACGGGCCTTTAAATCCTGAAAACCCCCAAAAATATCAATGAGCTGTCCCCATTCTGTCCCGGAGAGGCCGATGACCATTGCATTTACCGTGAAATCCCTACGATAAAGGTCCTGCTTCAGCGAAGCAGGTTCCACCTGGGGCAGGGCTGCAGGATATTCATAATATTCCCGGCGGGTCTGGGCAAAATCCAGGGCCAGTCCATCCTCCAGTTCAACAGTCGCAGTATTAAAATCAGCAAACTGGGTTAAATTTCCCCCCAGTTTGCGGGTCAATCTTCGGGCCAGGAGAACTGCATCCTCTTCAACAATAAAATCAAGATTATAATTAATCATTCCCAGGAGAAGGTCCCGAACAAATCCTCCAACCACATAGACCTTGATTTCCAGTTCAGAACTGCAAATGGTAAGTTCTTTAAAAATCTTTTCCAGTCGGGAAGGGAGTTGCCCCAGTTTGTCCCCCACATCAAAAACCTGTAATCGGGGTAAAACCATCTGGCCACCGTAACTACTGACTTCCAGCTGTTCCTGATGATGGACTTTTAAAAGATCACTCCTGGTAACAATTCCTTTTAGGGCTCCGTCTTCATCTAAAACAGGCAGACGACCAACATTATTTTTTATCATAATTTCCTGGATTTCCGGGACCGTTGTTTCAGGGGTTATGGTCAAAACCCTGCGGCTCATATATCCTTTTACGGGGGCATGACTTAACCCATGCTTTTTAACCTTAAGCAAATCCCTTCGGGAAAAAATCCCCGCCACATCATCCTCATCCATTATTATCAAGCCGTTATGGCCGTAAAATTCCATGATTTCTTCGGCCTTTTCCACAGTGGTATCTGGAGTAATGGTCTTAACCGGCCTGGACATAATATTGCGAGCCAGTAAATCTGAAGAAATAAATTGTTCCAGGTAGCCCCGAAGTTTATCCTGCAAAGTGGCTCCATCAATATCCCGGACCAGGGCGGATCCTGCTCCCCGGTGTCCTCCTCCCCCCAATCTTTCCATAACAGGACCAAGGTCAATCTCTCTTACCCGGGCTCGCCCAACCAGGAACTGACGATCATCAGTTCCCAGCATTAAAAAAACTGCATCTGCATCACGAATATCCATCAGGGTCTGAGCAATTTGATTCAAACCCGAAATATATTGATCCGATTGATAAGGGAAAACATGAATATTAAAGCCTTTAATTTTCCAGACCAGGGCCAGGTCCAGTAACTCATTTAAAAGATCCTGCTGTTTCTGATTGAGGGGAAGGTGAAGAAATTCCCGCAGGATATGGATATTAAAACCTTCCTGCCAGAGGAACAGAGCAGCCTGAAAGTCATCAAGCCCCGTATAATCCGCGGTAAAAGAAAGAGTATCACTGTAAATAGCAATAGCAGCAAGCACCTTTTCCGCTTCAGATAATTTCAGCCCTTTTTCCTTAATCAGCTCCAACAAAATTGTGGTGGTGGAACCTACAGGCTTTATAATTCCACCGGGACCGGCATCCACTTCAAAAGGGGGATGATGATCATAAATGGTCAATGTTATATCTGGAAGAAGAGTGGAAGGAATTTTCTGGGTGTCTACCAGGACCAGTTCATTTATTTTTTCCTCACCGGTAAATTCCTGAATAAAAGAAAACTCATCCTTATATAATGCCAGGAAATCTTCAACACCCCGGCCTTTTTTTTGGGGTTGCAAAACCTGATGGTGGGGAAATAATTTTTTGGCCAGAACCATAGCTGCCAGGCCATCAAAATCTGTCATTTCATGGGTTGTGATCGCTTTCATTATGTCCGCCCCCAGTCCTATTCAATTATAACACAGCTTTCAACTGGATTTAATCCTGTAGCGCTGCAGCTTATTATAAAGGGTGGTCCGGGCAACTTTTAACCGGCGGGCAGCTTCTGTCCTATTGCCTCCACAACTATGGAGAGTCTGGATTATTGTTCTTTTTTCTGCCTCCTGAACCGATTGCTCCAGGGACAGCCCATCTCCGTCCATTTCTTTACCCTGATACCCGGGATCAGCCTGCAGGGTGGGAGGCAAATATGAGGAAAGGATGATATTTCCTTCAGCCAGGTTGATACCCCGTTCCAGGACATTTTCCAGTTCCCGAATATTTCCGGGCCAGTCATAGTTTAACATTAAACGGAGAGCTTCATCAGAAACTCCCGTTACTTCCTTGCCCACTTTTGAGGCCAGGCGGGGTAAAAGATAGTTTATCAGATCCAGGATATCATCTTTGCGCCGTCGCAGGGGAGGAATAATCAAGGAAATAATGTTCAGACGATAATATAAGTCTTCCCG
>PWFS01000248.1 GCA_003554145.1 Halobacteroidaceae bacterium
AATTAATTTTCCGCCATATAGTGCTCGTCGTATTCTACCTCAAAGGCCATTTTATGTTTGGCTTCCTCTGAAGCCAGGCCCTTAAAGACCTGTTCCAGATTATCATCGTCAACCACCTCTGCCAGACGGGTATAAAGACGGTAGGCAGCTTTTTCCCTCTTCATGGCCAGTATCAGCGCGTCTCCATAATCCATATCCTCACTGGGTGTTACATTTACCAGGTAATCGCTCATCTTCATATCCGGGACTTCCTGGGAGGGCTTAACTTCCCTTCGGCCTTCCTTTACCTCCAGGAGCCGGTCCCTGTGTTTCTGTTCTTCCTGGGCAAATTCTTCGAAGTTTTTCTTCATTGCGGGGCGTTCTACTCGTCCCGCCAGATCAAGGTAAAAATCCCGGGCTTTTTCTTCCTCTCTGATAGCAAAATCAAGAACTTCTCCTACATTTTTAAAATATTGCACCTTATCCCCTCCTTCTTTTCTATAAATTTTTATTCCATTAATTCTCCTATAATCCTTCTTTTCAGGTAAAATCAAAATGGAAAAATAGGAATCTCAGAATTTTTGTAGAAACAATAATTACTCCAGATCAACACGGAAAACAGGAGGCGACAATGCGGCGACGTGGAATTTCTTTCAAAATAATTCTGGCAATTTTTGCCCTGATTGTGGTCTTGAACACCCTGCAGATGGCCCGGAGTATTTATTTCCCGGCCCCCTTTGCCGAGATAAATATCTTTGAGCTCCTCGAACCACCCCTGAATATAGCCCACCGGGGGGCTTCCGGTAATTATCCAGAAAATACCATAAAAGCTTTTGAGCGAGCCCTGGAAAAAGGGGCAGATGTTCTGGAGCTGGATATCTGGCTGACCGAAGATTTTCATCCAGCAGTTATCCACGATCGGACCGTGGATCGGACCACAGATGGCGAGGGTTTTGTTTCCTCTTTTTCCCGGGAGGAACTCCAGGAACTGGATGCGGGCTACAATTTTTCCACCCCCGAGGGGGAATATCCTTTTCGAGGTCAGGGCCTGCAGGTTCCCATGCTGGACGAGGTCCTGGCCGCTTTCCCGGATGAACCGATTATGATTGAGATTAAAAGGCCGGGTGTGGCCAGTGCAGAAGTGGTTGCCCGAACCATTATGGAAGCCGGGGCCCAGGATCAGGTGTTTGTCGGATCCTTCAACAGTCACACCATCGAGCATTTTCGGCGCCTGATGCCCGATATCCCCACTGCTGCCTCCTGGAAAGAAGTTCGCCGCTTCTATTTACTGGCCCATGCGGGTTTGGCCGGCTGGTTAAACTGGGGCTTTGAAGGACTTTTTATTCCCCCCAATGAAGATGGTTTTCCCATCCTCACCGCTCCCTTCCTGGCAGCAGCCCATGCTGCAGGGCGCCACACCTTTATCTGGACCATCAACGAACGGGAACGCATGGAGAGATTTCTGGAGGTGGGGGTTAAGGGAATTATTACCGATTATCCGGCCCGGCTCCTGGAAATCATGGCGGAACGTCTCCCCTGAACTCCGCTCTAATCAGGAATACTTCTCTAAGCAACACGATTTTTCTGCCCTTCTCCCCATAATCACTCCCGGGCCTGCTCCCCCTGCAGGGAATTAACAATCTGCTCCAACTCCCCTAATTATCTGAATTCTTTTTTTTCTTCCATTGCCTTGACAGCATATTAAAGTAGGAGTATAATGTTGGATATACTAAAAAAGTGAGGTCAGAAAGATGTTTTCCAATACCGTTTTTTCCCCTTTTAATACCTGGTCCTGGCGTGGCTCCAAACCACGTCCAATTTCATCTGGGTAAAAAAAGAAAGGGAATCCGGTTTTTATATATTGCTGTTTCTGGCTCCGGTTTCGCCGGGGTCTTTTTTATTTTCTACCAAAAAATAAGGAGGAGATTATTATGGCTACTCGTAAAGAAGAAATGGCAGGAGAAGGTTATTTTGGCAATTATGGCGGGCGCTTTGTCCCCCCACCCCTGGAAAAACCCCTGCAGGAACTCACAACGGCCTATGAGAACCTGCGCGGAGAAACAACTTTTCAAAGAGAGCTGGCTCATCATATGAAGCATTTCGTGGGCCGGCCCAGCCCCCTTTATTTTGCAGAAAAATTAAGCGAATATGCCGGTGGAGCCCGCATTTTCCTGAAACGAGAAGATTTAAATCATACGGGCTCCCACAAAATCAACAATGCTTTGGGCCAGGCTCTCCTGGCTCGAGAACTGGGCAAAAAAAGGCTTATTGCCGAAACCGGTGCTGGTCAGCACGGGGTTGCAACCGCCACTGTTGCCAGTTTTTTTGACCTGGAATGCACAATTTTCATGGGAGCGGAAGATATTCAGCGCCAGGAAATGAATGTGTTCCGCATGGAATTGCTGGGAGCAGAGGTAATCCCCGTTGAAACAGGAACCCGCACCCTGAAAGATGCTGTCGATGCCGCCCTGGAAACATATGCCGGTGATTATGACCGCAGTTTTTATCTCCTGGGATCAGCAGTGGGTCCCCACCCCTACCCCACCATGGTCCGTGATTTTCAAAGCATTATCGGCCAGGAGGCCCGGGAACAGATTATAAAAAGGACAGGCGGCCTGCCAGCTTATCTTGTGGCCTGTGTCGGTGGGGGCAGTAATGCCATCGGCCTTTTCCATCCCTTTTTGGAAGATCGGGAAGTGGAAATAATCGGGGTGGAACCGGCCGGTAGCGGCCTGGATAGCAACAGACATGCTGCCTCCATCAGCCGGGGCTCCCCGGGCATAATTCACGGTTTTAAATGTTATACTCTGCAGGATGAGCAAGGAGAACCCCTTCCGGTTCACTCCATTGCTCCCGGCCTGGATTATCCCGGAGTCGGCCCCGAACATTCCTACTTAAAAGATACCGGCAGAATCAGTTATGAAAGCATTACCGATCGGGAGGCCCTGGATATCTTCCATCTCTTGAGCAAAAAAGAGGGCATAATTCCCGCCCTGGAGAGCGCCCATGCAGTAGCCCTGGCCCTTAAACTGGCTCCCGGTCTGCCTCCGGAAAAAAACATTATTGTCAATTTATCCGGCCGCGGGGACAAAGATGTAGCCCAGGTGGCCCGCTATCAATCCCAGGGGCTTTTTTCCTGATAAAAAAGCCGGCTCCAACTGCGGAGTCGGTTTTTTTATTCCCTTCCCGGGCAGTAAACCATGCTGGAGTCTAATCAGGGCTAAAGGCATTTTATGTCCCTTATTCTTCTCCAGCTTTTTTCAGTATAAATTCTCCCTTAAAAAGCCATCAGCCCTCCATTGCCTCCCCCTGGATTTATTGTTATAATAAAACTGACCAGTCAGTTCTATTATCCGGAAGACTGATTTCGAGGTGAAATTATGAAATTAAAAAACAGGGAAAAGTATACCCGGATAATTCAGGCTGCAGTTTACATGTTTACCAATAAGGGTTTTTATCAAACCACGGTGGCGGAAATTGCCCGGGAAGCAGGGGTGGGCAAGGGAACTGTTTATACTTATTTTGAAAACAAAGAAGCCCTTTTCCTGGCCATAATTGAGGAAGGGCTGCAGCAGATAACAATTAAGGTGGAAGAAAACCGCGATCCCGAAGCCGATCCCCGACTGCAGTTAAAGCAGGCCATAATGGCGACTCTCAATTTTTTTGCCGAGCACCGGGACTTTTGTATTTTCCTGGTCCGGGAACATTTCAGTTATGATCAGAGCATTAAAGAACAGGCCGAAAAACTATATTATCAACCCAATTCACCCTTCCGGGAGATATTATTCCAGGGGCGGGAGAAGGGGATCTTTGAATTCGAGCATCTAGATACCCTTACTGCAGGCCTTACCGGAGCAATTTTTTCATCGGCCTTCTACTGGTTTATTTTCAGCAGTCATTTCCCGGTTTCCAAAATCTATTCCACCCTGGAAAACCTATTTTTTCATAATCTCCTGGGAAACGGAGACTGAAGGTGATTTAAAATGAAAGGATTAAAATCCCCGGTTTTAATAATCATAATGGTAACAATTTTAATCCTGGCAGGATGGGGCTGGGTCCGCTTCTTTCAATCCCAGCAAAAAAGCGACCAGGTGGCCTCCCTGGAAAAGCAAATCCAGGAATTGGAAGAACTATTGATAAATCAAGCCTCGGATAACGGGGGAAAATCCCCTTCACCTGAAGAGGATAAAAAACCCCTGCAGGTTACCACCAGCCGGGCCCGGGTACCGGAAAAGGATGAAACACTCAGTTATGATGGGGCTATTGAACCCAGTGCCACAACCTATATTTTCCCTCCCATCCCCGGCGAAGTAGAACAGGTCCTGGTGGAAGAAGGAGACCCGGTGGACCGGGGGGACCTGCTGTTAAAAATGGACTCCCGGGAAATTGAAAAAAATATTGAGCAGGCCCAGGCCGGAGTTGACGCTGCCCGGGCCCAGCTGGAAATGGCTGAAGAGGGTCCCCGCCAGGAAGAGCTGGATCAACTCCAAAAAACAGTAGAGCAGGCCGAAACCCAGCTGGAAATGGCCCGGGACAGTTACGAGCGGATGCAGAAACTCCGGGAAGAAGATATTATAACCGAACAGGAATATGAGCAGGCCCGCAGCGAAAAAAATCTGGCCCGCACCAATTTAACCAGTGCGCGGATTAATCTGGATATGGCCAGGAGTGGCGCCCGAGACCTGGAGATTGAAGCCGCCCGGGCCCAGCTTAGTCAGGCCGAAACTCAGCTGGAAATGGCAGAAATGGCCCGGGAGGATGCCCGGGTCACCGCCCCCCGGGATGGAGTTATTATTCAGCGAACAGTTGAACCAGGTGAAATGGTAGGAGAAGCTCAACCTCCCCTGGTCCTGGGAGAACTGGACCCGCTGCACCTTACCATCCAGGTGGGCGAACAGGATATAGGGCTGGTATCGGGGGGACAGAGAGCCGAGATCGAAATTAATGCCCTGCCCGGTGAAGAAATTACGGGTGAAGTTATTCAGGTGGCTCCAGTAGCAGATCCGGACAGCGGCCTGTTCCCGGTAACCATAAAAATCCCCGGAACTGATAATAGGATCCGCCCGGGGATGTACGCTGAAGCCAGGATAATAATTGATCCCGGTCCTGGCTATCCCCTGCTGGATCAGGAAGCAGTTCATTATGAAAATGACAGCCCCTACGTGTACCTCATCCGCGATAATCAGGCCACTCCCCAGATGGTTGAATTGGGAGAGGACCACAATGGTAAAGTCGAAATCACTTCCGGCCTGGAACCTGGAGCACAGGTGATTACCCAGGCCCGGGGGGAATTAACTTCGGGTCGGGAAGTGGAAATAATGGAAGGTGATTAGCTGTGCAGCTCCCACGCATTGGGGTAAAAAGACCGGTAACCATCATCATGCTGATCCTTATCTGTATACTGCTGGGGGGAATTGCCCTCAGCCAGCTTCCTATTGAACTTCTACCCGAATTGGATTTACCGGTAGCTGTAGTTATAACTGAATATGAGGGCGCCGGCCCTGAGGAAATTGAAAGCCTGATTACCCGCCCCCTGGAAGAAGCCCTGCAGATTGTGGGCAATGTCGATTCCCTCACCTCCTTCTCCCAGGAGGGGGAATCCATGATTTTAATCGAATTTGACTGGGGAACGGATCTCAATTTTGCCGTTCAGGATGTGCGGCAGCAACTGGACCTGGCCCGGGAATTTTTACCCGATGATGCTGCAGATCCCTACACTCTGGAGTTTGACCCTACCGAATTCCCCATCCTGGAATATGGAATTACCGGCGACAATGATCTTTATGAGCTGCGCCAGGTGGTGGAAAATGATATTCAGCCTCGCCTGGAAAGATTGGGCGGGGTAGCTTCAATTGATATCAGAGGAGGTTATGAGCGGGAAATTGAGGTTAACCTGGATCCAACCCTCCTGCAGTCCTATCAGGTTTCCCTGGAGGATATTGTGCAGGGCATCTATGCCGCCAATCTTGATCTTCCAGCCGGGGATATAACCATAGAAGAAGAGCAACAGCTTCTCCTGCGCACCCTGGGAGAATTTGATACCCTCGAAGACCTCAGACAGGTCCGGGTTCCCGGACAGAGCGGGGTCTATCGTTTGCAGGAACTGGCCAGAATTGAAGACGGCTTTAAGGATCTCACCGAGTATACCCGGGTAGATGGACAGGATAGCGTCAGTATTGAAATTCACAAAGAAGCCGATGCCAATACTGTAGAAGCAGCGGAAAGGGTTCGAGAGGAAATGGTAGCCATCCAGGAGGACCTGGGAGACGGGATAAAATTTTCTACTATAGCCGATCAATCTGAATTCGTGGTCCTGGCCATTAACACCGTTACCAACAATGCAGTTCTGGGAGGACTGCTGGCCATAGGTGTGCTCCTGGCTTTTCTGGCCAGCCTGGCCCCCACCGTTATTATCGCCGTGGCCATTCCGGTTTCCATTATCACTACCTTTTTCCTCCTCTATAATATTGACATGACTCTTAACATTATGTCCCTGGGTGGACTGGCCCTGGGGACCGGCATGCTGGTAGATAATGCCATAGTTGTGCTGGAAAGCATTTTCCGGCACCGCACTGAAGGAGCTGCTGCCGATGAAGCAGCAGTAAGTGGAACCCGGGAAATTATGGCCGCCATTACTGCCTCAACCCTGACCACCTTAATGGTATTCTTGCCCGTGATCTTTATTGAAGGCATTGCCAGCAAGATTTTCCAGGATCTTTCCTTTACCGTCGCTTTTTCTCTCCTGGTCTCCCTCCTGGTTTCTATTACTGTTATCCCCATGCTCTGTTCCCGGCTTTTAACCAGAACTGATCCGGCCCAGCTGAAGGAAAAACAAGAGCATAACCTCATTTCCCGCCAACTGCAAAAACTGGCAGGGTTGTACGGAAAAATCCTCGAAAAAACCCTCCGTTATCGCAGCCTGATCCTCCCTGCCGGTGCTCTTTTTCTGCTTTTGAGTCTGCTGTTGATTCCCATTATCGGAACTGAATTTTTGCCCCCCCTGGACGAAGGTCAGATCCGGATCAGTATTGAAATGCCCCGGGGGACACCCCACGGCCCCACCGATCAACTGACTGCCTCCCTGGAGGAAGAACTGGAGCAACTCCCGGAACTCAGAATCATGCAGACCCGGGTAGGGGAAGGCCGTATGGGTGATGTTGCGGAAATAATGATCAGCCTGGTCGACCTGGATGATCGGGATCGCAGTACCCGGGAGGTAATCGAGGAAATACGCAGCATTACCGCCGATAAAAATGAAGCTGAAATTGAAGTTTCTGCCATTTCAACCCTCATGGGCGGAGAAGAAATGGATGACGCCCCCCTGCAGGTTAATCTAATGGGAGATGATCTGGATCAGGTCCAGGATTTTGCCGAAGAAA
Source organism: Halobacteroidaceae bacterium (assembly GCA_003554145.1). Classification (GTDB taxonomy): domain Bacteria; phylum Bacillota; class Halanaerobiia; order B1SED10-174; family B1SED10-174; genus T1SED10-26. The sequence continues at coordinate 7,359 of PWFS01000248.1, forward strand.
TTCTCCAGGTCGTGGAGGGTATCCCCGGAACCAGGGAACCCGGAATTGGCATCGATGAAGAGAGACCGGAACTCCGGTTTGAGGTGGATCGGGGTAAAGCAGGTAGTTTTGGACTGGCTCCCGCCCAGATTGCTTCTGCTGTTCAGACCGCAGTCGAGGGCCAGGTAGCCTCCCGCTTCCGAGAAGAAGAAGGCAGTGAAATTGATATTCTGGTGCGACTGGAAGAAGAAGCCCGCAATGATCCCGAAGTGCTTAAAAGACTTCCTCTGACCACTCCCGCCGGGACCATTATCCCCCTGCAGGAAGTGGCGACAATTGAAGAGGGTTTGAGCCCCATAGAAATCAGAAGGCTGAATCAAACCCGGATGATCCCGGTTTATGCCCAGATTTATGGTATTGACCTGGGATCCATAGTTGATGAACTGGATAAAGAATTGGAGGCCATGGAATTCCCGGCAGGTATCTCCCATTCTTACGGCAGTGAAACCGAATGGATGGAAGAAGCCTTTTCCGACCTTTACCTGGTTCTCCTGCTGGGTTTGATCCTGGTATTCATGGTCCTGGCCAGTCAGTTTGAATCCCTCTGGCAACCCCTGGTGATTTTGTTTTCGGTCCCCTTTGGTTTTGTGGGAGTGGCAGTATCCCTGCTCCTCACAGGGTGGACCCTGAATATGGCTTCGATGATTGGGGCCATTATGCTGGTGGGTATCGTGGTAAATAATTCCATTGTGTTCCTGGACTATATCAATCAACTCCGGCGCCAGGGTCTGGAACGCAGAGAGGCTATAATAAAAGCCGGCAGGATCCGCCTCCGTCCCGTGCTGATGACCTCCTCCACCACCATTCTGGCCATGCTGCCCCTGGCCCTGGGCTGGGGGGAAGGAGCTGAGCTTCAGGCTCCCATTGCCATCTCGGTTATCGGGGGTCTGCTGGTAGCGGCCTTTTCTACTCTCCTCATAATGCCAGCCCTTTATACCTTTTTTGAAGATACTATCAGCTTTGTCCGCAGACTCCTGGCCCGTCCTTTTTCCTCCTGAAAACACCTGAAAAGAAAGGAGAATAATAATGCCCGGTATTCGGTTAAGATCAACTCCTTGTCTTCTGCTTTTTCTGGTCTTCACCTGCCTTGTGTTTTTTGCCCCTAAACCAGCAGAAGCGGACCATATCAATTCCCTGGAGGATCTGATCAGGGAAGCCCTGGAAAATAACCGGGAGGTTATCCTGGCTCAAATGGAAAAAGAAGAAGCAGGGGCCCTGGTAGAACAGGCCCGGGCGGGACGTAGCTGGCGGGGTGACCTCCTCCTGGAAGTGGACCGGGAAAAAACTCCTTCCTACCTGGAAACCATGTATTCAATTGCCGGGGAAGAAGTGGGAGCCTCCTACTCCTCCTACAGTGGAACCCTGGCCCTCAGTACCGTTTTTGGAGATAGAATTGAATACAAGGCTCCCCTGGAAAAAGCACGTCTGGCCCGGGATGAAGCCTATCATTCCCTGAAAAAAGCCCGTTATTCTGTAACGGAAGAAACCCTGGAGGCAGCCCTCAATCTTTTTCAGGCCCGGGACGGGGTTACCCTGGCCCAAAAAGCCCTGGAAAACCGGGAGCAGGCCCTAAAAAGGGTTGAAATTGAGAAAGAGGAAGGCACTGCCGTGAGCCGGGATGTTCGAGAAGCAGAACTTGAAGTAGAAGAGGCCAGTTCCACCCTGAACAGCGCCCGCAGGATGCTTGAGCTGGCCCGGGACAGAGTCGTCACAACGACAGGCCTGGAAAAAGAAGAGGTGCAGAATATTCCGGATCCTCAGCTCCCGGATATCGGGGCCATGGATACGGCCAACCCCTGGCCCTGGGACCGGAACATAATGCAGGAAATGGCCCTGAAGAACCGCCCTGAAGTGGAAATGAGTCAGCTGGGAATAGACCTGGCCCAAATAGAGCTGGATGAAGCCCGCAGGAGCATCTTTGAGTTTCAGGTAGGAGGAAGCTACAGTTCCCCGGAAAGAAATTTCCGGGCGGGACTGGAAATGTCCTCCGATCTACGGGTTACTGGAACCCTGACCCACTTCGATACCACTTTACCCCAGGTAGAGGGAATTGAAATTGATGAGCAGGAGGGGGAGGATTTTAAAGAGGCCTGGTCCTGGAAGTTTCCTCCAGACTGGTTTCCCGAAAAAGAAGACCTGGAAGAGCTGCTGAGCTTTGACACTGAGCTGGAGGACGAATGGCAGGTTGAAGCCAGAATTCAAATTAATCTTTTTGATTCCGGGCTGCGCCGGGCCCAAATTGAAGAAAAAGAAAGTGCACTGGAACAGGCCCACACCCGGCATCAGGAAGCCCGGGAGGGAATTGAGTTAAAAATTAATTCCCTGTATGCTGAAATGGAGGATAAATTCAATACCCTGCAGCAAGCCCACCTGGAATACAGTTTTGCCCGGCAGCGGTATCAGGAAACAGAAAAGATGGTAGATGCGGGGGTAGCAACCACAGCAGAAAAAGAACTGGCCCAGCTGAATATGATCCGTAGAGAAAAGGAAATGGTGGAAAAACTTTTCAATTATGAACTGGCCAAGGTTAATCTGGGTGCTGCCCTGGGGCTGGAAATTGACCTGTTTTTGGCCAGTCTGAGCGTAAAATAAAGGAATTCAGCCCCCGCCTGCGGCGGGGGCTGATTATTTGGGCTCTTCTCTTTTATCTGTCCTCCTGTTCGGGATATTCTTCTGTAAAAAAACACTGTAAAATGGTTTTAACCCGGGGATCAATCAAGCGATAAATAACCTCATTACCCTGCCGCTCCCCGGTTATAAGGCCGGCATTTTTCAACCGGTCCAGGTGCTGGGAAATAGTGGACTGGGGAATCCCCGTGTTTTCCTGAATTTTTTTTACATTGCAGCCGCCGCAACGGGCCAGTCCCCGGGCAATACCCAGGCGCTGGGGATGGCCCAGGGCTTTCATGATGGCTGCAGCCTTCTCTACCTCTTCTCTGCCCCGGAAAAAATCATCCATAACGCTCACCTCTTGATCAGTATATTTATATATTAAGAAATTATGAAAAAAAAGTCAAAGGGGTTGACCGGCAACTTAAATCATATTATTATAATATTATAATTAAAGGATCAGGAGGAGATTATTCATGCCTGAATTTATAAAGAACTGGAGCTGGCTTCTGGT
>PWFS01000118.1 GCA_003554145.1 Halobacteroidaceae bacterium
GCTTAGCTTAAATTTTCTCGGAGTATCGTGGATGTCCTTCTCTTTTAAGTTTTAATTTGTCCACTAAAATGGAGGAGAACCACAAAAAAAACTGTCCACCTGGCAACACTTTCAAACCCGGGAGCTGGGCTCCCAAAATTCTCCCCATATTCCTATTAAAAATAACCTGAATATAACCAGAGGGGAAATTATCAGGGGGATTTGTTTCAATCTTTTGAAGGCTCAGGCTAATCAATATGGGCTTTTACAGACCCCCACTTCAATGCTCATTAGGGCATAAGCTTGGGGTTATTGACTTTTTACTACCTCCATTTTTTCGGTCTGACCCTCTCCATTAACTTCCAGAAAAACCCCTCGAATTTCTCCATCTCCGCTGGCAACCTCAAACCTCTGGGGTAATCCTGTTAGGAAACGAGAAATAATGGCCTGGGGTTCCACGCCCAGCACCGAATTCTGAACACCGGTCATCCCCACATCAGTTATATAGGCAGTTCCAGCAGGGGTTATCTGGGAATCCGCTGTGCTGATATGAGTATGGGTGCCCAGGATTGCCGCTGCTCGACCATCGGCATAGTGGAGAAAAGCTCTCTTTTCGGAAGTTGCCTCAGCATGAAAATCCACCAGGATCACCGGAGTTATCTTCCTTATACTTTCAATTACATCATCAAAAACCCGGAAGGGACAGTCAGCGGGTCCCATAAAAACTCTTCCGGATAAATTAATTATCCCAATATTGTTCTTGCCTTTAACATTGAATATTCCATATCCTCGACCCGGGGCTTTAGGTGAATAGTTTAAAGGTCGGAGTAATCGATCTTCCTGATCAATTACCTGATATATCTCTTTTTTATCCCAGATGTGATTTCCACTGGTAATAACCTCGATTCCCAATTCACGCAATTCCTGATAAACTTTCTCCGTAATACCAAAACCGCCGGCAGCATTTTCGCCGTTGGCAACAACTATATCGGTTTTATATTTTTTTTTCAAACTATCCAGTTTTTCTGCAATTACTTTCCGGCCGGGTTTGCCTACGATATCACCCAGAAAAAGAATCCGCAATGTGCTCCCTCCTGCCAGGGCCAAAAAAATCAGCATATTTTATTATTCCACCTGCCCCGGGGGCAGGATTTTAAGCTATTAACTGAATTTCCCGATTACAAGCCTCACCTTCTGGATATTGCATAGGTAATAGTTTACCCTGTTGTTTATTGAAAAAAAATTAATAGAAAAAATAATTCCCGGGCTTTCTTAGGGACAAAAAAGCCCGCGGGCCTATGACCCGGGGCTTTTTCTATTCTTTTTACTTGGCATAATCCACGGCCCGAGTCTCTCTGATAATGGTTACTTTGATCTGACCCGGGTATTCAAGGTCATCTTCAATCGTTTTAACTACATCCCGAGCCAGTTTAGGGGCCGCATCATCCCGGACTCTATCGGGTTTTACAATCACCCGGATTTCCCGACCGGCCTGAATGGCATAGGCCTTTTCCACGCCTTCAAAAGAATCTGCTATTTTTTCCAGACTTTCCAGACGTTTCACATAAGATTCCAGAGTTTCCCGCCGGGCCCCTGGTCGAGCAGCAGACAGGGCATCAGCCGCTGCCACAAGGATTGCCTCCAAGCTCTCAAACTCTACATCTTCGTGATGGGCCAGAACAGCGTGTATTACCGCCTTACTTTCCCCGTATTTCTTACATAGATCCGCCCCGATTTCCACATGGGGGCCTTCCACTTCATGGTCAACTGCTTTTCCAATATCATGGAGCAAACCAGCTCTTTTAGCAATATTCACATCTGATCCAATTTCTGAGGCCATAATGCCACATAGATGAGCCACTTCGATGGAATGATTCAATACATTTTGCCCGTAACTGGTCCGGAATTTTAACCGTCCCAGGAGTTTTATCAGCTCTTTATGGATCCCATGAACCCCCGTATCAAATGCTGCCTGTTCTCCTTCTTCGCGGATTTTGGCTTCAATCTCCTTGCGGGATTTCTCCACCATTTCTTCAATCCGCCCGGGGTGAATTCTGCCATCAGCTATCAGCTTTTCCAGAGACACCCGGGCCACTTCTCTTCTTATAGGATCAAAACCTGAGAGGATAACAGCTTCCGGGGTATCATCGATAATCAGATCAATTCCAGTTAGGTTTTCCAGGGTTCGTATATTCCGCCCTTCCCTTCCAATAATTCGCCCTTTCATCTCGTCATTGGGAAGAGAAACTACGGAAACCGTTGTTTCGGCAATGTGGTCGGCCGCAAAACGTTGAATGGCAAGTGAAATAATTTCCCGAGCCTTCTTTTCTGCTTCTTCTCTGGCCTGGGCTTCTTTTTCCTTGATCATCCTGGCCAGGTCCTTTTCTACATCCCGTTCCACCTGCTGGAAAAGCTCCTGTTGTGCTTCAGCCTTGGAAAACCCGGATATTTCCTCCAGTTTTTGCAGCTGTTGGTCTTTTATGGCCTCGCTTTCATCTTCCAGTTGCTGAATTTTTTGTTCTCGGCCCTTTAATTGTTCTTCCCTTTTTTCCAGCTGCTCTGATTTCTTTTCCAGGTTTTCTTCTTTCTGCAGCAGTCTTTGCTCCAGTTTTTGTAGTTCATTGCGGCGTTCTCGACTTTCCTGTTCAATTTTTTCCTTGGTTGCATGTGCTTCTTCCTTGGCTGCCAGGCTGGCTTCCCTTTTTATGGTTTCAGCCTCTTTTTGTGCTCCTTCTAGAATTTCCCTGGCTTCCTTTTCTGCCGACTGCACCTGCATTTCTCCCAGGATTTTACGAACGCCGAAGCCTATAATAAACCCTATTACAAGGGTTAACAATCCAATCAATAAAGGGTTCTGCAGGATTGTTTTCACCTCCTTCCATATTCAGTTGTTATCTCAAACTAAATCAGTTTTTACGGGGGATAATAAGGGATCACTCTTTTCTATTTTAAATCTTTTAGAGACAGGTGTCAAGAAAAAGGAAAGCCCCGCTTATAGCAGGGGCTCAGGGGTAGAATTATGACTCTTTTTCCTTTTCTTTTTCCTCAGAACTTTCCTCAGCAGGAAAACCCAGTTTTTCTTTAACCTGCAATGTTATTTTTTCCAGCAGTTCCGGATTATCTTCCAGGTAAGCCTTGGCATTTTCCCGGCCCTGCCCCAGTCGTTCATCCCCAAATGAATACCAGGCCCCGGAACGGCTGACTATATCACAGTTTACTCCCTCATCGAGAATAGAACCGGTGCTGGAAATACCCGTACCGTACATAATATCAAATTCTGCCTGGCGAAATGGGGGGGCTACCTTGTTTTTTACTACTTTTACCCGGGTCCGGTTCCCAATAGTCTGATCTCCTTCTTTAAGCAGCTGGATTTTTTTTATTTCCATGCGGACCGAGGAATAAAACTTTAAGGCCCTTCCGCCAGGGGTAGTTTCTGGATTGCCGAACATAACTCCAACCTTTTCCCGGATCTGATTAATAAAAAGAACTACACTGCGGGACTTACTGATTGACCCGGAAAGCTTACGCATGGCCTGGGACATCAACCGAGCCTGCAGTCCCACGTGAGAATCCCCCATCTCCCCTTCAATTTCTGCTTTGGGAACCAGGGCTGCTACCGAATCAACAACGATAACATCCACCGCATTACTGCGAACCAGGGCTTCACAGATCTCCAGGGCCTGCTCCCCGGTGTCGGGCTGGGAAATCAAAAGATTATCCGTATCAACTCCGAGGGCCCGGGCATATTTGGGATCCATGGCATGTTCCGCATCAATAAAAGCTGCAATTCCACCTTCCTTTTGAGCTTCCGCAGCAATATGCAGGGCCAGGGTAGTTTTCCCAGAAGACTCGGGGCCAAAAAGTTCAATAATCCTGCCCCGCGGAATACCGCCAACTCCCAGGGCCACATCAAGGGAAATTGCTCCGGAGGGTATGGTCCCCACATTCATATTGGCGGTAGCTTCACCCAGTTTCATAATTGAACCCTGTCCGTACTGCCGGTGAATCTGGCTTATCGCCACATCCAAAGCTTTTTCTTTTTCACTCATTTTTTTCCCCTCCGTCCAGTTAATCTGTTTTAATTATAGAACACCCGTTCTCATTTGTCAAGGGTGCAATTCCGAAAACTTATGTCCTCCAGAATTGAATAAACCGGCCCCTCTGGAGTAAGTTGACTCTTGAACAACTGCAGGGACGAAACCGAAAAATCAGCAGAAACAAAACCCCTCTGTTCCTCCATTAAAACCCTTAAAGACCGGGTATTGGGCTTACCTTTAATTCGACCCAGGGTTAGATGGGGATGAAATTTATTTTTCTCCCCTTCTTCCACTACTCCTGCTTTTTGTAGGGCTTTAAGCACCAGGGGTTGCAGTTCCAGCAACTCTTTCTCTCCCCTGCCCACTCCAGTCCATATTACTCTCAATTTGCCTTCCCTGGGGAAACCTCCAACTCCTGTAAAATTCAAGGAAAAAGGAGGAAAACCCCGCACAGCATTCTTTAACTCAATAATAGTTTTCTCCACCTGATCAGGGTCTATATCACCAATAAAATGAAGGGTCAGGTGAAAATTCTGAGGCTCAACCCAGCGAACATTAATGGGTGTTGTCTGTAATTCCCTCTGTAAACCCACCAGTTGGGGGGTAATAAGGTCAGGAACTTTAATTGCCACAAAAGAACGAATTCCCATGTTTATACCTCCTGCATCCTCAAAATTCCAATATTGAGCAAACTGCAGTTCTGGGACCAATTTTGATTTTTCCCCGGAAACCTAATACCATCCCCTCAGATCAAATCAAGGATATAACGACGAATCAGGTCCAGGGCAGCATTTCCTGCTCGCCACTTATTTTGCTCCCGCTGAGATCCCAGTAAGCAGGTCATTGCAATTTCTCTTTGATCGGAGATCAAACCCAGGCAGACAGTTCCTACCGGTTTTTCCGGAGTTCCTCCTTCCGGCCCTGCAACTCCCGTTATAGCCAGGCCCAGATCACTACCAACTCGGGTTTTCGCCCCCCGGGCCATGGCCAGGGCAGTTGCTTCGCTGACAGCCCCTTCTTTTTCAATTGTTTCAGGGGGAACTCCCAGGCTTTCAATTTTCATCTTATTGCTGTAGGCCACAATCCCACCCAGGAAATACTTGGAAGACCCAGGAACATCAGTTATTCTACTGCCAACCAGGCCACCGGTGCAGGATTCGGCGAGAGCCAGAGAGAGCCCGTTCTTTTCCAAAAGATTACCTGTAACCCTTTCCAGGGTATCATCATCTTCCCCATAAATATATTCTCCAATAATTCCCTTTACTGCTCGAACCATTTCCTCAATTTTTTCTTGAGCTTTCTTCTCATCTTTCTCCTTGCAGGTAATCCGAACCCTGACCTCACCCTTTCCTGCCAGGGGAGCAATTGTGGGATTGGTTTGAGAAGCAATTATCCTGCTCAGTCTGTTTTCTACTTCAGATTCCCCCGGGCCAAAAATGCGTAGGGTTCGGGAAAAAATAATTCCCTCTCTCCTCTCCAGAGAGAGCAGGCGGGGATAAACACTTTTTTTAAACATGTTCTTCATTTCCGGGGGGACCCCGGGCAGAGCAAAAACCAGTAATCCCTCTTCTTCCAGCATAAAACCGGGAGCAGTGCCCTCATTATTGTACAGGGGAACAGCCCCACGGGGGAAAAAGGCCTGCCTGAGATTTTCTTCGGGCATGGACCTGTTCCGAGAGGCGAAGAACTCTCTGATCATTGTCTCAACCTCTCCCCTGCGCTCCAGGGGACAATTAAAAGTTCGGGCAATAACCTCCCTGGTAATATCATCACTGGTAGGACCCAGCCCACCGGTGGTTAGGATCAGATCAGCCCTGGCCCTGGCCTGTCGCAATGTATCTTCCAGGCGCCCGGGATTATCTCCCACACAGGAAATAAAATAGACATCAATCCCCAGTCGGGCCAGTTCTTCCCCCAGGAATGCAGCATTATAATTGACTACATCTCCCAGCAATAATTCAGTTCCAATGGAAATTATCTCTGCTCGCAAGTTATCACGCCTGTCCTATCAATTTTAGACCATCATCCAGGTCCTTGATTATATCTTCCCCATCTTCAATACCCACAGAAAGCCTTACCAGCCCGGGCAATATTCCCGCTTCCTCCTGATCTTCCAGTTCCAGCACGGAATGGGTCATCGAAGCCGGATGCTGGATCAGGGTATCCAGGTCCCCCAGGCTAACTGCCAGGGTGCATAGTTCCAGGCTTTCCATCAGTTTTTTCCCCGCAGAATATCCCCCTTTAAGCTCAAAACTCAGCATCCCTCCAAAACCATCCATCTGCTTTTGGGCCAGTTCATGCTGGGGATGATTCTTCAATCCTGGATAATAAACCCTCTCCACCTGGGGGTGCTGTTGCAAAAACTCAGCCACTTTCTGACAGTTAGAAGTAATCCTTTCCATCCGTAACCCCAGGGTTTTTATCCCCCGCAGTAACAACCAGGCATTGAAAGGACTGATTATTCCCCCAAAATCCTTTAGAGTGGTCCCCCTGATAATATCCAGATCTTCTTTACTGCCCACGATAATTCCGGCAACCGCATCACCGTGACCCCCGATATACTTGGTACCACTGTGAACTACCAGGTCAATCCCCTTCTCCAGGGGGCGCTGATAATAAGGGGTCATAAAGGTATTATCAATAACCGTTTTAAGCCCATTTTCTTTAGCCAGGGCAACTGCTTTTTCCAGGTCAACCAGGGACATAGTGGGATTGGCGGGAGACTCCAGGTAGAGCATCCGGGTTTCGGGTTTAATAGCTGCTGCAATTTCCTCCGGGTCAGAAGTATCTACAAAAGAAACCCCCAGTCCCCACCTGGGGAAAAGTTCTTTAAAAAGGGAATGGGTGCATCCATAAACAGCTTCAGAAGAAACAACATGATCCCCCTGTTTTAAAAGGCCCATTGTGGCGCTGGAAACGGCTGCCATACCGGAGGCGGTAGCAATAGCGGCCTCGCCCCCCTCCAGGTCTGCCATTTTAACCTCCAGGGCGTTCTGGGTGGGATTGCCCAGACGGGTATAAATATACCCCTCTTCTTCCCCGGCAAAACGCCGGGCCCCCTGTTCCACATTTTCAAAAACAAAAGTTGCGGTTTGATAAATCGGCATGCGCATGGCACCAGTAACCGGGCATGGTTTCTCCCCTGAATGAACCATCCTGGTGTTAATCCCTTTTTTGTCCATAATTACCCTCCTTCTGCAATAATATCCTCTTTTATGGCAGCAGAAAAATGCGGTTTTCTCTGGGGAAAACAAGAACAAAAATCCGGAGCATGCACCGCATTTATTCTGGAACCTGATTTCTGCCTTCAAACAATATTTCGTCTTCCGGACCAAAAAACCTTTCTCCTAAATTACCTGTTCCGGAACTCCTGCAATAGGTCCAACTTAATTATGCCCCAAAAAACCCCGGATTAGGTTCCGGGGTTGAGATAAGGCTACCTATTTTTTTCTTCGGTTAAAATCCGATAATTACGTCTAAAATAATCATACCCGGAAAAAAGAGTTATCAAAACTGCAATCCAGAGTAAAATCTGCTGCAGGGCAAAGGGAAATTTAATGATATCGGGATGGATCATAACCCCAATAATAGCGGAAATTTGTAAAATGGTTTTTACCTTTCCCATTTTGCTGGCCGAAATAACTGTTCCCTCTGCGGCTGCCAGGACTCTTAATCCCATTACCGAAAATTCCCTTCCAATAATCAAAAGTACAGGCCAGGCAGAAACTTTACCCATATCCACAAAAGCTATTAAAGCCGCAGTAATTAAAAGTTTATCCGCCAGAGGATCAATCAATTTACCAAACTTGGTAACGGCATTCTGCCGCCGGGCAATATAGCCATCCAGTCCATCCGTAATTGCGGCAATAATGAAAATTCCCAGGGCAAAAATCTGGGAATAAAGAGAGTATTCTCCCCGGAATTGGAACAACAAAAACCCCATCATTATTGGAATTAAAATTATTCTGAGCATGGTTAATTTATTGGGCAAATTCATGGTAAATCTCCCCTACCAGTTCATATTCCAGGGCCAGGACAATTTTGACCGAATAAATGCCCCCGATTTCAACCTGCTGTTCCCCCTCAACAATCACCAGATTATCTATTTCTGGAGCATCTCCCCCGGTTCTACCCAGAGAATAATCAGGGTGAATTTCTTCAATCAAAACTTCGTGTGTTTCTCCAACCAGTTCCTGATTCTTTTCTCTGGCAATTTCGTGCTGTAATTTTTCCAGCCTGCGGTATCTTTCTTCCTTTAATTTTTCCGGAACCTGCCCGTCCATCCGGGCAGCAGGGGTTCCCTCCTCTGGAGAATATTTAAAAACTCCCATTCTCTCTGGTCTGACCTCATCCACGAAATTATAAAGACGTTCAAAATCCTCTTCGCTTTCCCCTGGAAAACCAACCATAAAGGTTGTTCGGAGAAAAACACCGGGGATCTTGGTCCTGATACGTTGCACCAGTTCCCGCAACATCCTTTCATCTCCAGGCCTGTTCATATTGTGTAGAATATCAGGCTGAATATGCTGCATTGGTATTTCCAGGTAAGGGAGAATTTTCTTTTCTCGAGCCACAAGATCCAGTAAATTATCCTCAATTCCCGCTGGTTGGAGGTACATTAACCTTATCCACCGCAGTTCCTCAATACTGTTCAAACCCTGCAGCAATTTAACAAGCCCTATTTCTTGATAGAGATCAATCCCATAACGACCGGTATCCTGGGCAACCAGGATAATTTCCTTTACCCCCTGATTAACCAGATCCCTGGTTTCCTGGATAAGGTCCTCCAGGGGCCGACTACGAAAAGGACCTCGAATAGTTGGTATCGTACAGTAAGAACAGCGGTTATCACACCCTTCGGCTATTTTTAAATAGGCTGAAGGGGCCGAAACCTTCCGGTTACCAGTCGAATAGTCACCTCGGGCAAAAGGTTGAGAAAAAAAACATTCCTGTCCCTTAAGCCCCTCGAATTTAATCTTTCTCAGGAGATTTCGGAATTCATTTTCAATTCCGGCCCCCATAAAAACATCAACCTCCGGCAATTCTCTGACCAGTTCCTCCTTAAATCTCTGGCTCAAACACCCTACAACAATCAGTTTAAAATCCTTCTGTTCCTTAAGTCTTACAGCCTCCAGGATAGCATTTATGGATTCTTCTTGGGCTGAAACAATAAACCCGCAGGTATTAATTATTATTATGTCACTTTTCAGCTCATCCGGGGAAGCCTCAAAGCCCTCTTCTCTAAGGAGGCCTTCCAGGTACTGGCCATCCACTTCATTTTTAGGACAGCCCAGATTTATCAAATAATATTTTTGCAACGCCATCCACCCCCAACATAGTTCCACAAAGGACCTTTTTATCCTTTATATACAGCGGATAAAAACCCTGCACCTGTTTCTTTTGACCATTATTTTTTATTTTCAGGGACCCTGTGAACAGGGTAACTGATTCTAACTTTTCAGGAAAACAGGAGAAAATCCTTTAAACTGGCTATTTAGTTCTTTTCTCTACGATCGAGACCCTGCCATTCCCGCTCTCCCCGGGAGTTGAGACAGAATGTGCGCCGGGAAAACAACTGGAAACTGCTTCTTTTAAGAAAATTTAGTATCAGCCGTCTGCTTCTCAGGGCCAGGGGCCGTTTTTTGTCCTTGTTTCTTGCATCCTGGAAATATTCTAAAACATGCCTGATGGCAGGCCCCCCTGGAGAAAAGGTTTGATAAGTACCCAGAGTCAGAAGACAGCCCCCACAATAAACGGCAATTTCCCTGGAGTTCCTGCCTGGGTTTTCTCCTACAGCTCGCCCGGCAGTTTTTATTATATCAACCGGATTAAAACGAGTTGCTCCTGCTGCAGCCCCACAACAAAGGTAAGGGTTCTCTGCTTTTGTCCCCTCCTCCAGTTCCAGCCCCATTTTTTTTATAAAATCCCGGGCCGAACCCGTAACTTCGGGGCCCAGAATCCGGGCATGGCAGGAGTCATGCAGGCCTACTTTTTTCTTCTGAGCCGTTTTTATCTCCATTTTATCCAGTAAATATTCCAGTAAAAAGCGCTTTTCAAAATCAAAAACCGCTCCAAATTCCCGGGGCAGAATATTGCTAAACATATTATAACAGGCGGGACAGGCAAATAACATGGTCCCAATTTTTTTCCCCTGGAATAAATCGGTCAATCTTGCTGCAATATTCTGGACCACATCCAGTAATCCCATGCGATAATACATTTCCCCGCAGCAATGGTCCAGGGTTCCAGCAATTTTAATTTCTTTTAAACAATCAATATCCAGTAATTCCGGACCCGTTAAAATATTGCAACCGGGAAATAAAAGAAGTTCCCCCTCCAGGTCATTGGCCGCCCACGTAGAAATCAACTCCTTACCTCTCTTATCCAGATGATCCTGTAATTCAGTTCGGAAGTTGGGGTA
>PWFS01000190.1 GCA_003554145.1 Halobacteroidaceae bacterium
GATAACCATAAATATAATACTCCATGCTGGATTTTCAGTCAAGGGGCAGAAAAGAAGCTGATGGTCCCGGGGATAGAGTAAAGGAGCAGTTCCTTTACTCCGCAAAAAAAATCTGTCCAGTTTTTGATATCCTTCTGCAGAATTTTTGAGCCCTGATTTTCCCTTTGTTCCCAGATCCCGGATTGCCTATAAACAGTTTTCCGGGAGGGTTTTTCCCTCGGGAATAAGGCCTCCCGCGGCAATTAAACAGCCCGCTCCAATTTCTGCTCCGTTCAGAATAACTGCTTCCATTTCCCCCGGGCTCTCGTGGTCTATGCTGCAGCCCTGCAGAACTGCTAAATGGCGGATGGTAGCCGATTGCCAGTAATTAAATCCTGCCCCCGTAAAATGAGAAACCGCCGTATACCGAACGGTACGTGCGGTGGTGGGGGAGGTCGGTTTCTCAAATAATGGGTTGTCTCCTACCCGATTTAATTTTCTGCTTCAGCCAGGGCTTTTTCCACCGCCTCAATAACTGCGTCGGCAGTCAGGGTAGCTCCGCTAACCGAATCTACGTCAGTGGACTGGGCCTCAATTATATCGGGAATAACGGCGTCAAATGCGGATTCAGCAATTCCAGGAGTTTCCTCGTGTTCCAGGATATTAATTTCTATAATTTCGCCTCCGTCAATTACAACTTCAAGAACAATGTCATCATTATAGCCTTCCGCACTGGCCTGATAGGTGCCATCTTCCCAGCCTGGTTCCCCGTCACAACCAAAAGCAAAACCGGCTATTAGGAGTATAACGAAAGAAAATGCCAGTTTCTTTTTCATTAAAGATCCTCCTTTAAGGTTTTAAAAGGGCATTAAAAAACAAATATCCCTCCCGGGTTTTTATAATTTAACATTCCCGGACAACCATATATATAATACCCCATGCTGGCTTTTCAATCAAGGGGCAAAAAGGGAGCTAACTGTTCCGGGGATAGATTTAAGGAGCATTTTCTTTACTTCGCAAAAAAGCTCTGGCCAGTTTTTGATATCCTTCTGCAGAATTTTTGAGCCCTGCTTTTTCTTCTGGGCCCAGATCCCGGATAATTTTCCCCGGATTGCCCATAACCAGTTTTCCGGGAGGGATTTTTTTCCCCTCGGGAACAAGGGCTCCTGCGGCAATTAGACAGCCCGCTCCAATTTCTGCTCGGTTTAGAATAATTGCTCCCATTCCCACCAGACTCTCGTCGTCTATGGTGCAGCCATGCAGAACTGCTCCATGGCCGATGGTAACCCGTTTGCCAATAATTAAACCCTGCCCCCTTTCTACGTGCAGGGTACAGTTATCCTGAACATTGCTGGCCAGGCCAATATGAATGGAGGCCAGGTCCCCTCGCAGGACGGCATTGGGCCAGATCGAAGCATCTTTTTCGATCTTTACCTGCCCAATGATTCGACAGCCTGGCCCGAGATAAACATTATCCTGAATCTGGGGTTCTTTACCCTGAAAATTGTAAAGCATAAAGCCAACCTCCTCAATTTTATTAAAGGAAAACCAATTGTTTTGTAGAAATAAAGTTTACCTGAAAGTTTTATAGATTTTTTCTACTGTTTCCCATTTATTTTTTCTATAATCCGGGTAGTTGCTCCTCTGTTTTTCCAATTTTTTTTCTGGAGGTTCCATTTTGTTTATTGATGAGGTAGAAATTAAAGTGGCCGGAGGCCAGGGTGGCAAAGGTATAACCAGTTTCAGGCGAGAAAAATATGTGCCCCGGGGAGGTCCCGATGGGGGCGATGGAGGCCGGGGTGGGCATGTTATATTAAAAGTTGATGAAGGTCTGAACACCCTTGCTCCTTTTCGCCACCGCAAGGTTTTTGAGGCCGGGGCAGGAAGCGCCGGTCAGGGGGGAAATAGGACCGGGGGAGATGGAGAAGACTTAATTGTTTTGGTGCCTACCGGGACCGCTATTTATTGTGCCCGAACTAATCGCCTCCTGGCGGATCTGACTGCTGAGGGGGAAGAGTTTATCGTGGCCCGGGGAGGTCGGGGAGGGCGGGGCAATGCCCGGTTTCGCTCTTCCACCAGAAGGGTCCCCCGTCATTCCGAACTGGGTGATCCTGGCGATGAGAGAAAAATCAGGCTTGAACTTAAACTCCTGGCGGAAGTAGGCCTGGTGGGCCTACCCAATGCAGGTAAATCTACCCTTTTAACCCGGGTTTCTAATTCTCGACCCAGAATTGCGGATTATCCTTTTACCACACTTTCTCCCTACCTGGGTGTGGTGGAATGGAAGGATAATAGTATGGTCTGGGCCGATCTGCCGGGCCTTATTGCCGGGGCTCATCGCGGAGTTGGCCTGGGGCATCAATTTCTTCGCCACGTGGAGCGCACCAGATTGCTGTTATTTGTTATTGATGGGTCGGGTTTTTCGGGAGAAGAACCTTTAGACGCCCTGCAGCAGGTTCGTGAGGAGTTGAGCAAATATCGTAAGGATTTGAGTTTCAGGCCAGGTCTGGTGGCGGTAAATAAAGGTGATCTGGCCGAGACAAGGGAAAAGTGGCCCCAACTGGAAGAACAACTGGAGGAATTGGGGTTTAAATCTTTCCTTATTTCTGCTGCTGATGGTATGGGTCTGGAAACTCTGGTGGAAGAAGTTTATCAGGCCTTAAAAGAGGCTCCGGAACCAGAAATGGAAATACCCATTGTAGAAGAATCGGAAAATGAAGAGCAGACCCCTTTTTCCATAAAAAAAGAAGGGGAAATATTTGTTGTATATGGGGGTAAAGCAGATAAGATTATTGCCCGAACTGATTTCAATAATGATGAAAGCGTTCGTCATTTGCTGGATTATTTCCAGAAAAAGGGCCTTTATGAAGCACTGGAGGCAGAAGGAATTCAAGAAGGGGATACTGTTCGTATTGGGCCCATGGAATTTGAATATATGGAATAAAATTTATGAGGAGGCCATCGATGAAAATCCTTATTTCAGCGGACATGGAAGGAATTTCGGGTATTGTTGCGGGGGATCAGGTAGATTCCCGCTCCGGGCAGGATTATTCCTGGGCTCGGGGGATAATGACTGAGGAGGTAAATCGGGCAATAAAAGGGGCTCTGGCCGGAGGGGCCCAGGAAGTGGTGGTCAATGATTCCCACGGAAGTATGCGCAATATTATCCCGGATAAGCTGCACCCTGAGGCTACCTTAATCAGCGGCAGTTTAAAAGAATTGAGCATGGTTCAGGGTTTGAGCGATGAGGTTTCCGGCGTTTTCCTGGTAGGTTATCACGGTCGTCGGGGCACCCGGGCCAGTATTCTTGATCATACCTATTCGGGCAGGGTTCTCCGACGGCTTCAGATAAATGGAGTGGAGTTGGGGGAAATGGGAATGAATGCCCTGGTTGCAGGTCAGTTTGAGGCTCCGGTAATTCTTATTACCGGGGATGATTCAGTCTGTGCTGAAGGGCAGGAACTCCTGGGGAATGTCTATACAGTTGAGGTTAAAAAGGGTTTAAGCCGTTATTCAGCGGAATGTATTCACCCCGAAAAAGCCGGGGAGTTGATTGAAAGCAAAGCACGGGAGGCAGTAGAGAATATTTCTTCTTTTAAACCTTTTCAGATGGAGAGCCCCTATCGTCTGGAAATGGATGTTGTTACTTCTGCAATGGCTGATGCCTGCCAGTTAATTCCCGGGGTCAGTCGTCTGGAGGCCTGTACCCTGACCTACAGTCATCAGGATCTCCTGACCCTGTTCAAGGCCTTCCGGGCCATGCTAACCCTGGGGGGAGTAGCGGGTTAATCACGAGTATGACTGGGTTAGCAATAATCTTTTGTGTAAAAATCTGCACGCTATCAGGGCCGCTTTGTTCAATCAATTGGACACAGGCTTTTTTTGAGGGGTAGATGGTGGGGTCAATGGGGAAAATCTTTCTGGTACAATAATTGCATTTTATCTGTTATCAGGTATTCCATTTTATATAAAAGTTTTTTCCAGAGAAGGGAGGGGATATGCTTCTGAAAAAAAAAGAATGCCGGGTAAAGTTTAGTCAGTTCAAAATCATTTAAAGGAGGAAAAAAGGTGAAAAAAATTACCGTTTTTCTGGTTCTGGCTCTGTGTCTGGTTCTGGCAGGGAGTGTGGCAGTTGCAGAAGAACCTCAGTACGGGGGCCGGATCAAAGTCAGGGCTGCTGATGACCCCATGACCCTTAACCCATTTATGTTGGGTGGTCAGGCCTATGCCTGGGATCTGTCGTATTTATTTAATGCCTATCTATTTGTAATCAATCCTGATGGGGAATTTCAGCCTGATGCTGCTGAGTCCTGGGAAAACCCCGATGACACCACTCTAATTTTTAATATTCGTGAAGGTATGAAGTGGCATGATGGTGAAACCCTGACTGCGGAAGATGTTGTGTTTACCTTTGAGAAAAACCTCGATCCCGATTTTGCTTCCTACTGGCATACCGGAATTCGTGATCACATTGAATCGGTAGAAAAGCTTGATGAATATACGGTTCAGCTCAATCTTTATGAGCCTTTCGCTCCCATTATGTATAGCCTGCTATTCCCCCTTGTACCCAAACATGCCTGGGAGGAAAAAGGCGAAGATGACTTCCCCTATGACCCAGTAGGGGCAGGACCTTTTAAGTTTAAAGAGTGGAGCATTGATGAAAGGATCGTTTTTGAAGCCTTTGAAGATTTTTATGCTGGACGTCCCTACCTGGATGAAGTTGAATTTTTGAACATGGATTATGATACTGCTCTGATGGCCTATCTGGATGGAGACCTGGATGTCCTGGCAGTGGCTACAGAGGACCTGGATATGGTAGAGGAACGAGATGATCTGGATGTAGTTCAGAAGCCAGGAACTTCCTGGTTCTACCTGGGCGTTAATCAGACTGAAGGACCCCTTGCCGATAAAAAAGTGCGCCAGGCAATCTCCTATGCAATTAATCGGCAGGAAATTATTGACACCGTATTCCATGGGGCAATGGAACTCTCTACCGGACCCATTATCCCTGTTTCCTGGGCCCATAATCCTGACGTAAGGAGCTATCCCTATAATCCAGGCCGTGCAGTCCGTCTCCTGCGGGAAGCCGGTTATGAGGACGGAGTAACCGTTGAACTGAAATGTTCTTCCGGGGCCGTTGCCGCAATGGAGATTATTCAGGATCAGCTGGGCATGGTGGGGATCGATGTTGACCTACAGCCAATGGAATGGGGTCTTTTAACCGATGACGTTAATCAGGACCTCTTTGAACTTCATTACCGGGCCTGGACCCGTCAGACTGACCCGGAGAGAGGTATCAACCGCCAGTTTATGACCGATACCAACCAAAATATTGCTGGATACAGCAATCCCCGGGTCGATGAACTGGCCGAAAAAGCGGTCCGTACCTTTGATATTGATGAGCGCAAGGAATATTATTTCGAAATTCAGGAGATCCTGGCCGAAGAACTCCCCGCCATTTTCCTGTGGCATGGAGTTCACCGTTCCACCTATAATACCAGGGTTCAGAATTTCGATACCGACCCCTTCTACTGCTTCCGGGTATATCAGCATATGTGGCTTACGGACTAAAATTAAGAGGTCCAGAATAATCTGTTAAGTGAGGGTGGCGGGGGCTCTTGCTCCCGCCTCTTTCAAGGGGGGTAAAGCTAAAAGATGAACACCTATATAATTAGAAGGTTTTTACAGGTTATCCCTGTTTTATTTGTAGCCTCCATTATTACCTTCTCCCTGATGCACCTGGTTCCCGGGGACCCGGTTACAATGATGCTGGGTGAGGATGCCACCACAGAGGATATTATGCATTTGAGAAGGGTCATGGGTTTGGACCGCCCCCTTCCAGTTCAGTACGTGGAATGGATGGGCGGGATTTTACAGGGAGATTTTGGGCGGTCTCTGCGGGATAATCGAGAGGTTTTACCAACAATAATAAGTCGAATACCGGCCAGTTTTGAATTGAGCCTGGTCTCATTAATTATTTCTATGGCCCTGGCCATTCCGATAGGGATTTTATCCGCGATCCGGCAGAATACCCCTCTGGATCATTTTGGCCGGGTATTTGCGCTTTTCGGGCTCTGTGTGCCCAATTTCTGGCTGGGCCTGATGCTGATTTACCTGGTGGGTTTTTTATGGGGTATTTTGCCCCTTTATGGCCGGGTAGGCCCACCTTTTGCAGTCTTATATAACTGGGAAAGCTTTACCCATTCCATCTTACCCGCAATAACCCTGGGAACAGCCGGAGCAACCTTGACCATGCGTTTGCTTCGTTCCGGTATGCTGGAAGTATTAAGGCAGGACTTTATCCGCACCGCCCGCTCCAAGGGGCTTTCGGAAAGGATCGTGGTTTACAAGCATGCCCTTCGCAATGGGGTTCTTTCAGTTGTTACCGTGGTTGGTCTCAATATTGGAACTCTCCTGGGAGGTTCAGTAATAGTGGAGACGGTTTTCAGCTGGCCTGGGGTAGGGCGCCTGGTTTTTGAAAGATTCATTGAGCGGGATATTCCTATGGTAATGGGGAGCATGATGTTCTATGGGCTTGTTTTCTGCTTGAATATTGTTTTGATTGATATTATGTATGCCTACCTTGATCCCCGGATCAGGTATGATTGATGGGTAAGGAGGGTAGATAAATGGAAAAAATGGAGAAAAAAGTAGTGCAGGAAATGGCCGAAGTTAAACAGAAAAACCAGGTCAGAGAAATAATAAAAGGGATCTGGGAACGCCCCCTTGCCCTGATTGGGTTTATTGTTATCACCATATTTCTTCTTACCGCCCTGTTTGCCCCGCTATTGGTTCCCCACAACCCCTACAGCATGGACCTGCCCAACCGGCACCTTCCGCCCATGAGCCAGGTAACCCGAACCGTTGTTGATTACACCCAGGAAGATCCTGATTTGATGTTTACAGAGGAAGAAGTAACCTATGTTTTGGGGACCGATCACGGCGGAAGATGTATCTTGAGTCGGGTAATTATGGGAGCCCGCCTGTCCCTGATGATTGGAGTCGTGGTTGTGGTTATCAGGTTTGTCCTGGGAGTTCCCCTGGGACTTCTGGCGGGTTTTTCGGGGGGAAGATTTACCGACAGCCTGATCATGAGAATTGCCGATGGTTTTGTTGTCTTTCCGGACCTGCTGCTGGCCCTGGGTATTATGGCCGTCAGGGGTCCTGGAATTGAGAATATTTTCTTTGCCCTGGCTGTAACCGGTTGGACTGGAGTGGCCCGTATTACCCGGGCTGAAACCCTGTCTCTCCGGGAAAGGGACTTTGTGCAGGCCAGCCGTGCCCTGGGAGCTACCAAGGGGCGCATTCTGTTCAGACATATTCTGCCCAATGCCGCTGCCCCGCTCCTGGTTATGGCCACCCTGGGCCTGGCCGGGCCCATTCTGGGTGAGGCTGCGTTGAGTTTCCTTGGTCTGGGGGCCCAACCCCCTCAAATTAGCTGGGGCAGGATGATTGCCCAGGCCCGGTCCCAATCCCCAATTATTCGCGGACGATGGTGGCAGATGACTTTCCCGGGACTGGCCATATTTTTTGTGGTGATGGGCTTTAACCTGCTGGGTGATGGATTGCGGGATATTCTCGATCCCCGGATGAAAGGCGGAGGTTAAAAGGAGGTTAATAATGCAAAAAAGATCTGTTCTGACCCTGTTCTTTCTTTTTATTCTGGTTTTTAGCGGGACACTGGTCCAGGCCAACTTTCTTTTTTTGGAAGGCGAAGAAGACTGGTTGGCCGGAGAAATGGAAGGGCTGGTGTTTTCGGAAAACTATCCCGGTAGCCTGGAATTGAAAAAGGAGGAAGACGGTTATGTGGAAGAGGGTATTTATACCAGCCCGGTAATTACCACCACCTATCCTTTTACCAGCATGGTTCCCTCCTGGAATGTGAAAACTCCCGGTGACAGCTATGTTATAGTAGAGGTTGATGTGCTAATAGCCGGGGAAGAATGGAGCGGCTGGCAGGTTTTGGGTATATGGGGCAAGAATACCGAATCCAGGTCAATTTCTCTTTCCTCCTGGAATGAGGGCTATGCCTATCGAATTAATATCGATATCTTTGAGGTTCTGCACGATGACAAGGCCCAGGACTATAAGATCAGGGCTATTCTGATTGGAGACGGGGAAAATACTCCAGTCCTGCAGGGTCTGGGAGGTACGGCCTATGATCGGGACGAATTATATCCCGCCCGGGAAAAACCCGAAGGTTATCTGCGGGAACTGGATGTTCCCCAGCGTTCCCAGATGGTGGAAGACCCAGCCATCAGAGGCCGGATCTGCAGCCCTGTGGCCCTGGCCATGGTTCTGGAAAAATTGAGTACTGATATGCCCTCGGCTGAGGTGGCTCAGTATTCTCATGATGATGGAGCCCGGATATACGGGAACTGGTCTTTTAATGTTGCCTTTGCCGGAAGCCTGGGCTACCGGGCCTATGTTGATTATTATCCCAGTTTGAATGAAATTAAGGAGCAGATTGCCCGGGGAGTCCCGGTAATAACTTCAATTCGTTTTGGATCTGGCGAACTGGATAATTCACCCATAGATTCCACCGGGGGACATCTGGTTCTGGTAGTGGGTTTCAAAGAAAAAGATGGAGAACTATATGCAATTGTCAACGATCCCGCAGCCCCGGATAATGAAACTGTGCGGCGTCTTTACCGGGCCGATCAGTTTGAAGAGGCCTGGATAGGCATTGTTTATATTATTGAAGAACGTTAAAAAAAAGGAGCCGGTCGGCTCCTTTTTCTTGTACTCAGGCGGAAAGGAAAAAAAGTTTCGGAGTTTTGCAGGAAGAGAACAGGGGAGAGTGTTTTTCTCCTCAAGAGTCGAAATAAGCTCTTCTGGGGGAAAAATTTAATAAAAAGGCGGGGACTTGTTATTAAAACCAGAAAACAATGCTGAAATGGATAAAACTGAAACCGGATATCCACAACAGGCTTCTCAGGCTGTCCTGCAGAAGGTCATAAGACATGTTAAAATAACGATACTCTTTCTTCAGTCGCCATCGCAGGAAAAACTGGATCGAATTTAAAAAAAGGAAAAAAACCCGGAGCCCCATAATCAGAATTACGGCAAAAAAAATAAGATAAAGGGAGCTGAATTCATGGGTGATCCAGAACAGATAACGGAAAATAGGCAGGAAAAAGTTTCCAATAAAAAGGGCCAATTCATTCATTGTCTCACCATCCCATAAAAGTATTGAGATTCTGCTGAAGCTCCCGGCTGTAGCTGGTCCTTTCCGGATTTTCCCCCCGAAAGGCAATGAAATCACGGGTTTCCATAATAAAGACCGGTTGATAAAAACCAGGCAAAAACCCTTTTTCCCCCTGAGCAACAACCCGGGCCTGTAACAGGGGCTCGGTGTTCCTGGCGGGATTGATCCGAACCGGCCAGTTTTTCCGGTGAAAAACTTCGTCCCCATAGCGGAAAGAAATATCCATCAGGAAAAAAATATCCTCATAAAGATAGGGGAGGATGTTCAGGATGGAAAAATCCAGGACTTCCATTGTGCCGGGTTCCCCTGGCGGATCCTGAACCAGATCAGGGACATGATCAGTAACCGGAAACCCCTTATTGGCCGAGGTTCCACCAAGAATAAGGGCGGGTACCAGGACAATTAAAAGAATTACAGGTTGCCAGCTCCTGAAACGGGAGGGCCACTTTTCCCTTAAAATAAAGGCCGGGACAAAAAAAAGGGCAGAAAAAATCAGGAATCCGTTCTGGCTGATGGCCAGTTCCTGCCACCCCAGGGTGGTTTGCCCCAACAGGAAATTCAATCCCCCCAGACTCTTAATGCCCAGGAGGGCAATAATCAGCCAGCGAAACTGCGCTGCCCGGGAGGTAGAAAGGCGCAGTAGCTGAGGGAAAAGAAGCAGAAAATAGGAGAGAATAAGGGCCAGTTGCATAAAAAAAAGATTGCTCATGATTTTTTTTTGCCTCCTGATAACTTTTTTCCAATTAAGACTTCCTTTTTTGTGGCTGATTTCCTTGTTTGAATTTAAAAAATTTTCTTTTCCGATAGGGTTTTAAGGATGTTGAATGGATTTTAATTCCTGGGAAAAACTGTACATGGCACAAAAATTGCTTAATTTAATTGGAAGAAGTATTTTGCAGGACTCCAATTGGCCCAACCGGAAAAAGGAGAAACCGGTCCTGGCCTTTTCCCGCAGCCAAAAATTTGGGGAGTTCCCGCCCTGGACAGGAGCTGAACTCCTTACAAGCAAGTTGGAAAGGTATGCCAGACACCCAGCCCGGGAGAAAGAACTGATCTTTTAACTTTATTTGCAGTCCGGTTGAATATGTTCAGTCTGTTGGACAGCAGGATTAAAACCCCTCCTCAGCAGATTATAACCTTCTTGAAGGCTGAAAATA
>PWFS01000080.1 GCA_003554145.1 Halobacteroidaceae bacterium
ATTGGCCAGGTTGGTGGAATCGCCCTGTTCCCGGAGCATCCGGATAATAGAAGGAAGACTCAAATCCAGGCCGGGCAAGGCATCATCTTCCCGGATGATTTTTATCTGGCTCAGCTGTCCCGGAGCAACTCCCATTTCTTCCAAGCCAGAAGAAGA
Source organism: Halobacteroidaceae bacterium (assembly GCA_003554145.1). Classification (GTDB taxonomy): domain Bacteria; phylum Bacillota; class Halanaerobiia; order B1SED10-174; family B1SED10-174; genus T1SED10-26. The sequence continues at coordinate 157 of PWFS01000080.1, forward strand.
GATCTCCTCGACCCGAATTTCCACTGTAACCTGAGCCTCAGGTATATCCAGGACCTCAACTATCTCCAAAACCCTTTCCATATCATCTTCGGTGGCTTCCACCATCAGCTTATTGAGCCGGGTATCATATTCTACTTTAGCCTCGGGGGTAAAAGTCCCCAGGAGATTTATTAGTTCCTCAGAACGCCCATAATTAACCTTAAAACTCCGGAAAAGAATTTCAGGTTCGGGTTCGGGCTCGGGCTCAGGTTCTGGCTCTGGTATGGGTTCTGGCTCTGGTTCCGGTTCCTCTTCTTTTTCGACATCAAGTATGGAAATAATGTAGCGGGATCGATTGATATCAGGTTCTTCGGCCTGGATAATCAGCATTTCCAGGCGCTGATCATACTTGATTATGGCCTGGGGAACCAGGTTCCCCAGAATTCTCTTAATATCCTCGGCATCACCGTGGTCGATGTAAAAAGTTTCTAAAATAAGGTCCTTCTTTCTCAACTCCTGGATCCGGGAGGGCTGGGCCACAATATAGATGTCATTGATTATCTCGTAATCCAGATCATTGGCGAAAATAACTGCATCAAAAGCATTTTTAAAGGTAGTATCTTCCAACCGCAGCAAATCAACTGTGCCCCGAACTGAATCATCGGTCACCAGCCTGATTTCGGCAATTTCAGCCAGGGTATGAAAAATATCCCTGAGGTCAGCATCCTTAAAAACCATGTCAATGGGTGTTTCTTCCTGGGCAGTTACCAGGCCCGTTAAGAAAAAAACCAATATCAGAAAACAGGAATAAAAGAGAAGGGTTCGCTTATGGTAACTTTTCACTTTCCTCACCTCCCAGACGGAGCAAAAATTTCTGCCCGAGCTCAATATCCTCCATGATCAATCTATCTTTTTCTATGGATAATACCTGCCACCGATCAATAATTTCCCCTTCTTCGACAATTATACTGCGCCCCTCTTTCACCAGCAGACCATACCTGTCCCCGGGCGGCCCGGCAATCCCCCTTAAAATATGGGGAGGGGGAAAAGTCGGTTCCTGAACTACTTCCGGGGGATCTGTTTCAGCCTCAATTTCAACCTCTGCCGGGGGAGGTGTTAACCATTCCCAGGGTCGAAATGGGTTTTCCGGAATGGCCTTTCTCTCCAGCTCACCGTAAAGAGTGAAAAGTTCGTACTGGGGCATGGAAAGTTCTGCCAACAGATAATGGTCGGCTTCTTCGGGGGACGATTCCCCGGTGTCCGGAGGCAGGGAAGCCAGTCCCAGACTGAAAAACGAAAAAAGTGTTAAGATAATTAAACCCAATACCCTCTTGACCTTAAAACAGTTAATAATACTCACCTCCCCTGTATCCTAAAGCAGGAAATAGCTGATAACATGGGTCTCCATATTAACCCAGCCCCTTTCTCCAGCACCCGACATCCGGATCTGTTCTATCTCCAGGGGCTGCTGAAATTCCTCCAGGGCAATTAAAAAGAGCAAAACCCGGTCAAAAGGCCCCTGCACCGTAAGTCGGTACTTTTTGGTCCCGAAATAATCCGAGGGGGTTTCCGGTGACTGGGGTCGAAAAGTCTGAAAGCGGAGCTCCAGGCGCCGGGCAATCTGTTCCAGGTCATCGAGAAAATCCGACACCCGGACCTGATCCGGTAGAGAAGCCTCCAGAGAATCCATCATCCATCTTTTTTCTGCGTAGGTTTCCTCCAGGTCTGGCACCCGCCGGGCCATTATCCGATCCCGAAACAGCTCATCCTCCTGCTGGATCAGGTGTTGTTCCAGGCGAGCAATTTCCTCCTGGGCAGGAGTGAAAATAAAGTAGTAATAGCCCACCCCAATAAGGAGAATAAAGGTAATCAGGAGCAGAACTTTTTCCCTCTTGCTGAGACTGCCCATTATTGTTCCACCCCACTTTCTTTAAACCGCACATTGAGATAAAAAACGGTTCTCCGGAAACCATCGCCGTCCCAGGTACTGGAACTTTCCACCAGGTTTACATTGTTGAAATAGGGAGATCCATCCAGATTATCCATATACATTGACACCTTTTCATGATCCCGGGTCTGTCCGGAAATAGTGAGCTCCCCCCCATGCTCCAGGTTAAAATTGTTGAGATTCATATGATCCGTCATAAGATGCGAAAATTCCTTAATTGTTTCCACCAGGGAAGTGCGGGGATAGAAAATTTCATCGTAGAAAATCTGATCCTCGAGGCGGTTGATTTCCTGCTGCAGTTCCTCTGCCTGCCGGACCATGGGAGCTAAAGTCTGCAGTTCTCTCTCAACTGCAGCAATCTGATTTTCCAGGGAACTGATTTCCAGGCGTTGATAAAAAAAGCTGAAACCAACTCCTGCCAGGATAAAAATAATGAGGAGAACTCCCAGCAGGCGGCGTATATTCAGCCTTTCCTTTTTTTCTACAGGAATTAAATTAACGCGATACATTATTCTTTCACCTCGCTCAGGGCCAGACCCAGGCTGACAAAAAAGCGGGATTGCACATCAGAAAATTTTTCCTGATCAATTCTCCTGGCCAGGGTTAACACGTCCTCCATCTTGAGAAAATCAACTGGAACATCTACCCGGTTTTTTATCGACTCCAGAAGACCTGAAGTCTGGGAAGCACCTCCGGTCAGGTATAGTTTCTCAATTTCCAGGCCCCGGTGCTGAATGGAAAAGTGGGCCAGGGAGCGGGAAAATTCATCAGCCAGATCCCCAAAAGAAATATCCAGTTCGGTCATTTCTTCTTTCTGATCGGCCAGTTCCTCTATTTTGATCCTTTCGGCTTCCTCCTCGGAAATCCTTAACTCGGTGGCCAGAGCACGGGTAAAGTTTTCTCCTCCCAGGGGCAGGGTCCGGTGCTGTTCAATCAAACCTTCGTTCATCAATATCAGGTCCGTGGCTGAAGCCCCGATATCGGCCAGGGCCAGGTTATCCTTTTCCTTACCCATGAACTTTAAAATATAATAAAGGGCGAAAGTCTGGAGATTAACCCGGTCCGGCTGAAAGCCGGCATTCCTCATGGGGTTAAGGATACTTTCTACATTTTCCCGGCGGGCGGCCACCGCCATAATATCGAGTTCCTGCCCTTCTTCGGTTTCACTCTCTCTTTCTATCACAAAATCCATTACCGCTTCTTCCAGGGGGAAGGAAAGGTACTCATCTATTTGCCAGGGCAGGGCTTCTTTGATTTCTTTGCGGGACATTTTGGGCATTTTGATATTGCGAACCATGGCCTGTTCACCAGAAATAGCGGCCACCATCTTACAGCGAGAAGGACGGAGTTGCCCGGCAATTTTGCGCAGGGTTTCGGTTACCAGTTCCTCCTCGATTATCTCTCCATCCTTAATGGCTTCGGGAGGCAGGGTTTCCATAGCAAAATCAATCAGCAGGGGTTTTCTTCTGCGATCGTCCAGCTTGATCCCCTTTATGCTTCTGCTCCCGATATCCAATCCAATAATAGGTCTGGCCATTGGCCTACTCCTCTCAAAAGTGAATATTGGCTCCCAGGTTAAGCCCCCTTGTTCCCAGGGGATAACCTTTATAGGTTAATTCTGCACTTAAACTTTCTCCCAAAAAATACTGAAAGCCGGTCTCAAATCCCAGGTCTAAAAGACCCCGGTAAATGTAAAAACTGAGGCCGGTGTGGGCCTGCCAGTTGTCGCGAAATTCCCGGGTGAAAAGAAGTCCAATTACCACTCCCCGATGCATTTCCCGCGTCGAATAATTGCGCAGATCGGAATAACCAGCAAAACCCGCTGCCCAGGTGTCCTCCAGGATGGGCTCTTCCAGCTGGTACTGGAGAAAAACATTCAGCACCTGCATATGTTCCGGCCGGGAATAAAATTCCGCCCCCAGGGCCCGCCTGTGTTCCGAAATGAGGTGCAGTCGGATTCCATAAACCGGGCGGTAAGCATCCCTATCCAGGGTTATGTTGGAAAAATTGACTCCCAGGGTGTTAACCCCTGGTTGAATGATTGCCGAAAAAGCTGCCGAAACTGGAGTCCCTGCCAGCAGGACAAACAAAAGGCAGTAAAGAATAATCCTCCTTTTTGGCATCAACAAAGCCTCCCTCCCTCAACCGCTTGATCTTTTTCTAAATGAACAGGTTCAGGTACCATTCCCATATTGTATAACCCCAGAAAAAGGCTATCAAACTGGCAGGCGCCAGCATCGAACCGAAGGGAATGGGGGTATTGCTGTCCATGCTTCCCACAATTTTCCCGGCAATAATAAAATAGATAATTCCCAGGATTGCGCCAAGAAAAATTGCTCCCAGGGCCAACTGCCAGCCAATAAAACTGCCGACCATGGCCATCAACTTAACATCGCCGCCCCCCATTCCCGAAGGATAGGCCAGGGCCAGGAGAAACAGTGAACCTCCCCCCAGTCCAGCCCCCAGCAAAGCCTGCCCAATCCCCAGGTGATCTCCCACCAGGGCCAGAACCAATCCCAGGCCCAGGCCTACCAGGGTAATCTCATCCGGGAGAATAAAGTGCTGAAAATCTATAATTGCCGCTGGCAGGAGAAAAAGGAATAAAAGTGATAGGGCCAGGCCCTGCCAGGTCAGGCCCAGGGCCAGAATAATAGCGCTGAGCCCCAGGGCGGTTAAGAGTTCCACCAGGGGATAGCGGGGTGAAATCCTTCCCTGACAATAACGACAACTACCTCGGAGCAATAAATAGCTAAAAACAGGTATGAGATCCAGGGCAGCCAGTTTCTTTTCACAATATGGACAGGCTGACCGGGATAAATAGATATTTCCTTTGCGGGGCAGCCGGTAGATGAGAACATTAATAAAGCTGCCCAGGACAAGACCAAGGATAAAAATAAGAATAATCAAGGCCAACTGCTCCCCCCATAGAACTACTGAATTACCGTCATCATTTCAAACATGGGCATGGCAATAGATATTACGATAAAGCCGACTACTACCGCTACCACAACCACCAACATGGGTTCAATCATCTTGATCAGGCCTTCCACGGCATGCTCAACTTCCTTATCATAAAAATCAGCAATCTTATTGAGCATGGTATCCACATTACCGGTTTCTTCCCCAATGGCGATCATCTGGGTCACCATTTTGGGAAATTGCCCGCTGCTTATCAGGGGTTGGGATAGGGTAGCACCCTCTCCCAGCTTGGAATAGGTATCGGCGATGGTGCGAGAAATAACCTTATTGGTGACCACATCCTCCACGATGCGCAGGCCTTCAAAAATAGAAATACCAGCGGTGCTCAAAGTAGCCATGGTGCGGGAAAACTGGGATACCGATACTTTCCGCACCAGTTTGCCAAAAAGGGGCATTCTTAATAAAATTCGATCTTTCACTTCTTTGCCGTTGTCGGTATTGGTATATAGTTTTAATCCTCCCAGCAGGGCCAGCAGTCCACCAAAAATAGCCCACCAGTAAGACTGAAATGCTTCACTGATATTCATAATCATCCGGGTCGGCCAGGGCAATTCTGCCCCGGCCCCGGCAAAAATACCCACAAACTGGGGAATAACAAAGGTCAGGAGAAAAATCACAACCAGTACAGCCACGACTCCAATTACTGCGGGATACATCATGGCTGATTTTACCTTTTGATTCAGTTCATTTTCCCTTTCCAGGTGATCGGCCAGGCGGTTCAGGACTTCGTCCAGAACTCCCGCCTCCTCCCCGGCTTTAATCATCTGGCGGAAAAGGGGCGGGAAAACTTTGGGATGGGCCGCGAGAGCGGCAAAAAAAGTTTTACCCCGCTCCACATCCTGTTGCAACTGGCGGTTAATTTCTTTTAAAGTCGGGTGCTCGGTTTGTTCATTGAGAATATCCAGGATTTCAACCAGGGTCAGGCCGGCTTCAAACATGGTGGCCATCTGGCGAGCATATATAACCAGGTCCGGCTTTTTAACTTTCTTTCTCTGGAAAAAATCCAGGGAAATTTCCTGGGCCTGCTGCTTGGGTTTAATATTCAGGACAATATAGCCATCTTCCTTTAATTTACGGGCCACCTGCTCCGATGATTCCCCCTCTATGGTTCCCTTGACTATTTTACCTCGTTGATTGCGGGTGTTATAGGCATATAACCTGGCCATCCATCAACCCCCCTTTATGCGCCACGATAACGCTTGATAAGTTCCGGATTACTGCAGCGTTCCAGGGCAACCTGAAATTCAATCTGCCCCTTTTCATATAACCGTCCCAGAGCGGAATCCATGGTCTGCATGTGCTGCTCGGAACTGGTCTGCATCACCGAATAAAGTTGAAAAGTTTTACCCTCCCGGATAAGATTTTTAACTGCGGAGTTACCCAGGAGTATTTCCATGGCTAAAACCCGGCCCTGCCGATCTTTGGTGGGCAGGAGATCGTGGGCCAGAACAGCCTTCAGGACTGAAGCCAGCTGGAAACGAATCTGGTTCTGCTGATGAGGTGGATAAACATCAATAATCCGATCTACCGCCTGAGGAGCATCATTGGTATGCAGGGTAGCCATGACCAGATGACCGGTTTCTGCGGCTTCCATGGCAATAGAAATAGTTTCCAGATCGCGCATCTCTCCCACCTGAATAACGTCTGGATCCTGGCGCAGAGCAGAGCGCAAACCCCGGGAAAAACTACGGCTGTCTCCTCCAATTTCACGCTGATGGACAATGGCCCTCTTATTGCGATGCAGGTATTCAATGGGATCCTCCAGGGTCATAACATGGCAGGTTCTTTCCGAGTTAATCTGGTCCACAATTGCCGCCTGGGTAGTGGATTTTCCCGATCCTGTTGGCCCGGTACAGAGCACCAGTCCACTCCGCATTCGAGATAAATTTTTCAGGACCGGAGGCATATTAAGCTCTTCCAGGGTCTTAACAGCTGGTGGAATAATCCGCAGGGCCAGGGCCACGCTGCTCCGTTGATGATAGGCATTAACCCTAAACCGGCCAATCCCTCCCAGGCTGTGGGAAAAGTCAATTTCCATTTCCTCCTGGAAGGTCTGGTACTGTTGATCATTCATCAGATGTCGGCTGATATCCTTGACATCCTGGACAGTCAGTTTTTCCCATTCCCCATCCAGGGGCTCAAGTTCGCCGTTGACCCGAATAATGGGTTTCATGTTAGCAGTAAGGTGTAAATCAGAAACCTCGGGCCTCTGGACGATGAGTTCCAGAATTTCATCAATAAACAAATGGCTTCCCCCCTCTTACTGAATGGCAACCCTCAATACTTCCTCCAGGGTGGTTTTGCCCGCCTGAAATTTATCCAGTCCATCCTGCAACAGGGTTTTCATCCCCTGTTCCAGGGCAGTCTCCCGTATCTCATCAATGCTCCTTCTTTTTACAATCAAACGCCGGATGGGTCTATTAATGGTTAAAATTTCTGAAACAGCCATTCGACCCCGGAACCCGGTATCGCCACAGGCCCGGCAGCCCTGTCCAACTTCCTGGGTCCTTTTATGAATACCGTGGTCGGCCAGGTAGGCCTGCTGTTCTTCGGTCAGGGCAACCTCGGTTTTACATTCCTGGCAGACTTTGCGCACCAGGCGCTGGGCCAGGGCCCCGATTAAGGTTGAAGCAATAAGGAAGGGCTCAATTCCCATATCCAGAATCCGGCTGATGGCCGAAGGAGCATCATTGGTATGCAGGGTACTTAAAACCAGGTGACCGGTCAGGGCAGAATTAATTCCAATGGAGGCCGTTTCCGAATCCCTGATCTCACCAATCATTATAATATCCGGGTCCTGGCGCAAAATCGACCGCAAAGAATTGGCAAAGGTCAGACCAATGCGGGGATTGGCCTGGACCTGATTAACCCCGGGCAGCACATATTCTACAGGATCTTCTACCGTCGTAATATTAACTCCGGGCTGATGGATTTCTTTCAGGGCAGAAAACAGGGTAGTTGTTTTCCCACTACCGGTGGGGCCGGTAACCAGGATCATCCCATAGGGATTTTTAATCATGCTGCGGATCAATTCTTCATTTTCCTCCCCGAACCCCAGTTCCGGAAGGCCGGGAATAGCCTGGCGGTTGAGAAGACGGATAACCACCTTTTCTCCATATATAGTGGGCAGGGTTGAAATCCGGATATCCCACTCCACGTCCCCTCGCCGCAAATTTATCCGACCGTCCTGGGGCTTGCGTCTTTCCGAAATATCCAGGTTGGCCATAATTTTGAGGCGGGATATCAAAGCCGCCTGACTGCCCTTGGGAACTGACATCCTTTCGATTAAAATTCCATCCAGGCGGTTACGAATTTTAACCTGCCTTTCCAGGGGCTCAATATGAACGTCACTGGATCGTTCCTGGATGGCTCGATTTATAATCAGGTTAGCCAACCGGACGATGGGGGCATCTTCCACCATCTGCTCCAGCTCTTCCAGTTGAATTTCATCCTGGGATTTTTCCACCTCAAATTCATTAAGCTCTCGGAAAACCTCAGCATCACCGGTAGGTCCAAAATAGAGTTCATTTAAAGACTTCCTGATTTCCTGGGTAGAAGCTATATAGGGTTCTACCCGCAACCCGGTAGCCCTGCTGATATCATCAATGGCTACCACATCAGAAGGGTCAGCCAGGGCCACCTTTAAAGTTCGGCCGTCCCTCTCCAGGGGTACGGCCAGGGCCCGACGGGCCAGATTTTCCGGTATTAAATCGGCCAGCTGAGGATCCAGAATATACTTGTCTAGCTCAACGTGGGGAAAGCCCAGGTGGAATTCCAGAACCTGAATCAGATGACTTTCCTGGATCATGTCCATTTCAACCAGGATCTCTCCCAGTTTCATTTGCGGTTGTTCTTCTTTTTGATAATGCAGGGCTTTCTCCAGATCATCCTGGCTGATATAATTATACTGGACCAGTAAATCTCCCAGTTTAAATTTAGTTGCAGTCATTAACTCATCCTCTCCTACGCAACTGCACCAAGAAGGGTCAGCAACTCGCTTCTGGCTTAATTTTTTTTAAATTAGTTAAATTATAAATAGATTATTAGAAAGTAATTCTACGTTAGCCGTTAAATCCCTTTAAAAAAGAGGATTAATTTACCATTGATCGCCCCCAGCACAACTTTATTTAACTTTTCCAATATAACTGAATAAAACCTTACTATTCCGGGTTAATACCAAAAAAATGCCAATTCCCAGGGGCTAGAACTCTACCTTTTTATCGGCAAAAAATAATTATTAGTATAGTACCCTAAAACAACAGGGCCAACAAATATTAAAACAGTTTGATTTCTGGTATTTTCAGCCATTTTTCAGGTTTAAAACTCCCTTTTGAGTTATATTCTTACTATTGCAGGACTCCTTTTGCGAAAAAATTGATTTTTTAAACCCGGCTTTTGTAATTTTAAAGAATGTGAAAAAACAAGGTTTTAAACCTTCCCTTTCCAAATGACCCACCCTAAAAATTTATTCTCCCCCTCCAAGCCTTATTTTTATATTTTTCGGAGGTTTAAATTTCAATCAACCCGGGTCAAACACGCTCCATTTTTTTCCGCGTTGGTTAGAAACCCATCTGCCCCTATCCCAATTGAGATTATGCAAAAAAAGTAAAGGGAAAGGAAAAGGAAAATTCTCCCCCTGCAAGAGAGCTTAACCCCGAAAAACTCTAAGTCCCAGCTTATTTCCGCGCCTCATCCCTATAGCAGATAGATCAACGACCAATTACTCCCGGACTGGAATCAGGTTGGGAAGATACGATTAATACTGGAGTGGTCTCTGCAGCCAAATTCGGAGAACCTCTAGGGCTTGCCTCCAGGTGCCTCCACCTCCAAGCCCTGTTTTCCTGCTTTTTCCTTGTAAGTCCAGGTCTTTCTTTTGAGATTATTTTTTTCTTTCATTTTCTATCTCCACTCTATTCCCCTTCCATCAAAAATCACTGATTCATTTCTCCTTCTCCCCCAAATTATCAATTCCAGTCTCCCATTCTTTTTCCAGAATATAAACCGTAAAAAGAATTTTTCTCAGTCCCCAGGAAAATTTCCATTCCTCAAATTCTCGCGCAATGATGGTTCTCGGGATAATTCCCTGACCTGATAAAGGGCCAACGGAAATTTGTGATTTTTTTGCCAAGTATATTTTATTATTGTATAATATTGTTATTGTAAATATTTTCACCAGGAAAAAATATTCAGGAGGTATAATGCCCATGGCCAAGAGAACCCTGCTGGTTACGGATACTG
>PWFS01000246.1 GCA_003554145.1 Halobacteroidaceae bacterium
AAGAGAAAGAAGAGAAAGAAGAGAAAGAAGAGAAAGAAGAGAAACCAGCTGTGGAAGAAGAACTGCAAAAAGATGAAGAGCCCCAGAAGGAAAAAGCCTGGTTCGAAGAGGTGGAGGAAGAAAAAATTGAAGAAGAACGACCTGAAGAAGTTGAGCATTCCAGGGAAGAGCCTGGCCTGGACCAGCGGAGAGAAGAAATGCCCCGGGGCTTTGAGGAAGAAGAACTGACCGAAGAAGAAACGTCTCGAGAAACGGCCTGGCAGGAAGAGACTGATCATGAAGAATGGGAAGAAAAGGAAGAGCCCCAGCGGGAAAAGTTCTGGAGCGAAGAACAGGAAGAGGAAGAAGAGGAAGAAAAAACCGATGAGGAAGAAAAAGAAGAAACCGATGAAGAAGATCTCTATTCTGAGGAAAAACCCTGGAAAGAGAGAATATTTGGGGAAGAAATTGAAGAGGAAGAGGAGACCGCTGAAGAACAGGTTGAAGAAGAAGATGACGAAGAAGAAAATCAGTATTAAGGGGTACAGGGGTTCATCCCCTCCCGGGATCACTATTAAAGAACATTTGTTGATAATAAAAAGGGGCTTCAGGGCCCCCATTTTTTTGAAAAATGGGAGGAGAAAAACACAGAATTTTTTTCCGCCCCCGCAGGGAAAGGGGGAGGTTGAGTTTGAGTAAATTGATAGCCCGGCGGCAGCAGAGAGAATGGGCAGTTCAGGTCCTGTACCTTATGGAGCAGACTGATAATGACCTGGAGCAGGCCTGGGAATATTTCTTGTATCTGGAACCATCCGCAGCGGAGGCCCACTATACCCGGCATCTTCTCTGGGGGATCTGGGAGAAAAAAGAAAAACTGGATGAAAAAATAAAAAAAACCCTGTCCAGGTGGCGTTTGGAAAGGCTTTCAAGGGTCGACCTAATAATTGTCAGGATGGGCCTGTTTGAGATTGAATATTGTGCCGATGTACCCCCTGCGGTTGCAGTAGATGAGGCTATTGAACTGGGAAAAGCTTTCGGTGGCGAGGATTCTGGCCGATTTATCAATGGAATACTGGGTCGCTTTTTTGAGGAGCAGGAATAAACTTTTCCTGCTTTTTTCAGTAAAAAAGCATAAAAACAAAAGGAAGGACCAGCTTTAATACCATTAACCTGGTCAGGTGCATAAGAGAAATGGCCACAGGATTGCGGTTTTCCTGTAAAGCCAGAGCGGTCATTATGGTAAACCCGGCTGGAGCAGCAGCCAGATAAGCAGAAATCGGATCCCAGCCGGCGAAGCGGTGAATTAAGAAGGCAACGAAAAAGGAACTGCCCATGATTAAGAAAATTGATAGGAAAAGAGGCAAAATAATTTGCACATTCCACAGATGGGTAAGACTGGCTACATCGACCCGGTCGGCAATCATAACTCCTACCCCGATTAAGAACCAGTTTAAAAGGAAGGCCGGGGGGGGAAAAATTGGGAGCCGCAAACGTTTTCCGATAACCATAAAAAGGATAGCTCCCACCAGGCCCCCTGCCGGGACCTGAGCCAGGTGGCTTAAATAGCCGATAACTGCAGTTCCGGAAATGGTGAAGAGGGCTGCGGGCCAGGTTCGAGGCATCGGAGGGGAGGGAACTGGCTTCCTGTTATTACGGTTTTCAGGAGGAGTTGGACCGGGAAATTTCGCCTTGAGTAGTTTAAGGATAGGGGGAAACAGCATCAGGGTCACCAGAAGGCGGGTAATATGAAAAAAAATAACAATTACCGGGTCGGCGTCAGTGGCCACTGCCAGGACTGTCATTTCAGGTAATCCTCCCACACTGGAGGATAGGATGGTTGTTGTCAGCCTGAGGTCAGTAAGAGAATGGATTATGAAACCGGAAATAAAGGCCAGGCTTAAAGCCCAGGTTGAGACCATAAGGGCTGGCCGGAAAATTCCCCTGAGGGGCTGCCTGGTTTCTTCGTTGAAGCGGGCCCCCACCATTATTCCCAGGGCTACCTGTATGGCCAGGACGCTGCCTTCGGTGAGGTCAGGAAGGGGTAGGCCCAGCAACTGGAGAGTTATTAAAAAAATAAGGGTTCCCAGAACTGGAGCTGCGGGGAGACGGCTTTTTTTGCCCAGGAAACATCCGATTATTCCTAATGCATAAAGAAGTGCGAGTTCTAAAATAAACATGGGGAACCTCCCGTTGGATTGGAATAATTTAATCTTAAATTAATTCTTTCCTTTTTTAAGCCACTTTTCCTCTTTTTTATCTGCTGGGGTGGAAAAGGTGTTTTAAGAGTGCAGGGAAGCAGTATTTTGAGGTAAAACAAAAAAGGGGCAGGATATAGCATATTTATAGAGAAGGTATTCGAGGAAGTTTATCCCAAAATGAATTCAGGGGTGAGGGTTAATGTTTTTATTTGATTTTAACCGCCGCCTGCGGGAAGAAGAACAGGAAAAACGGCCTGAGGATACCATGAGCCGTATCAAGTTTGGAATTATCTGGCTGCTGGTTTTAATTGTGCTTATGATTATATTTTTTGGAGTGTGGGGTTAGGACAAATGTTATTTAAAACCAGGAAGGCCCGGTTATTTTTTTACCTGTCAATATTAGCAATTGTTTTACTATTTATCTTATTGCGGGATTCAGACTATGTTCCCCAGGCCTATAGCCTGCACATGATTTCTGAAGCTAGACGCGGTGATCGCCTGATCGTATTTGAAGAAAACCCGGATGTTGTTGCCGCCCTCTGGGAAAGGGTAAATTACCGTATTGACCGTCCAGAACCTGAGCCTGAACCTGCTGATGAGGATTACTTTTTCACCATTTTTTTTTCAGAGGGACAGGATGTTCTGTCCCGGAGGGGACAAATAATTGTTCGTCCCGATCAATTAATTGTGGATGGGCAAGAGAAAAAGATTAAAGCGGAGAAGCTGTTTTCTTTCTGCCAGGAAATAATGCAGAGCAGGAGAGGTTTGATTTCTCTGGTGGTGGATGCTGAATATGTTGAGTTAATTGATCCGGAGACCGGACAGGGCAGAGTGCTGGAGCCTCCAGAACTGGATAAGATAGGAGAAGCTTTATTGGGGATAGAAAATGGAGAACCGGGAAAAGAACCATCCCTGGAGAAAACCAAGCTGATTTTTTCCATTCCGGAGGGTCAACTGTTTCTGCAAAAAGATCAACGACTGATTTTTGAATTCTGGGGAGGGTACTGGCATTATCAGGGAACAGATGAACTGGAAAACCTGGAACAGACTCTCCAGACCAGAAATTAATGGATTTTTTTATGGGAGTTAAGCTGCCCATAGGCTGATCCCCGGGCCAGTTTGAGACTCTTTAAATCAGGTTGGAAAATTATCAATAGGAGCTAGGTTAATGATCCAGACCATTCTTTTATTCCTGGCAGGACTGTTTTTCCTTATAAGGGGCGGGGATTATTTTGTTTCTTCCAGTGTTAAGCTGGCCGGTCTTCTGGGTATTCCCCGCCTGATTATCGGGGGAACCCTGGTCAGCATTGCTACAACCCTGCCGGAGTTAATGGTTACCGCTACTGCCAGTTTTCAGGGGGATGCCCACCTGGCAATCGGGAATGCCCTGGGCTCAGTTATTGCCAATACCGGTCTGGTGGTGGGTTTCAGCGCAGTCGTGCGGGCAATCTGGGTTCGACCCCGTGATTTTTTGGTTTCTGCCTGGGTTATGCTGGGTGCTGCTTTTCTTTTAAGTGTGTTTTTAATTGATGGGTATTTTCCTCGCTGGGGCGGGCTGATAATGCTGGGAGCAGGAGCTTTTTATTTAACAGCCGATCTGATTAGAAACTACAGATTGAATAAGAAATCCCAAAACCCCTCCCCCTCTGGGGGGAAGGGAAAGGCAGTGGGGAAAAACCTCATATTTTTTGCTCTGGGTGCCCTGCTGGTAGTGGCAGGGAGTCGTCTTCTGGTTAATTCCAGCCTTCAGATCGCCGCTTATTTTAATTTTTCTACCCTTTTTGTGGGGTTAACCATTATTGCCCTGGGTACTTCCCTGCCAGAACTAACCACTGCAATTGTTGCCATGCGCCGGGGAGTGGCTGATCTGTCTCTGGGAAATGTGGTTGGGGCCAACATCCTGGGGCTTACCTGGGTTGCGGGCCTTGCGGGGACAATCAGTCCCTTCTCCCTGGACAGGACTGGAGATATCCTAAGCCTGCTGGGAATGTTAATATTTGTGGTGCTGCTTTTGATAATGGGTTTTACCCAATCCCGAATTTCGCGGAAAGAGGGCCTGATTCTTTTAACCCTTTATCTTTTCTACCTGTTGGGAGCATATCAGGTCGGTTTCCTGATAAATTAGGAGGTAATTATGTTCAGGTTTGTAGGCTATCTACTTATTTTTATTTTTGTTTTTTCCGGGGGAGTTTCAGCGTCGGATCTTTTATCCTGGGAGGAGGTAACCGGGAAGCCAGGGGGAACTGGTCCTACTGCTATTGTCCTGGTCCATGGTTTTCAGACCCAGGTCCTTACTGATAACATTTATCAGGCTCTCCATGCGGAAAAATGGCTTGAACTGAGGAGAAGAATCGCGGAACATGATGAAATTGAAGATCAGGTTGAGTTTTTTGTTTTCTTTTATAATCCCTATTTTGATGATATTCCAACCCTAGCCGGGGAATTTTCTGAACAGCTGGAGGAACATATAAAACCCGAGAGGGAGATAGTGATTATTGCCCATAGTATGGGAGGGCTCCTGGCCAGATATTATATCAATCAGTTAGATGGGCATGAACAAATCCAGGGTCTTTTCACCCTGGGCTCCCCCCATCAGGGTATTCCTCTGCCTTTTTCGGATAATAACCTTTTCCTGCGCCCTGCAGTTCAGGATTTACAGGGTACAGCGGCATTAATGGAGCGGTTTGGCTTTCTCAATTGGGAGAAAACTGGCTTGATGCAAGAATTGAACAAAAATGAAAAATATGCAGATCGCTATTATAGTTTTTCCGGTTTGCTGGATCCTGATGCTCCCAGGAATTTCTTTTCATATCTTGGTGAAGCTTATTATCAGTTAATTTCCTTTCTCCCTTCCCCCGGAGACGGGGTAGTTTCTAATTTCAGTTCTTTCCTGGATGGAGCCAGTAATTTCCCCCCGGTTAAGGGAGCTCACCATCATGGCTTGTTTGAAGATCAGAAAATAATTGAGAGTATTATTGCCGGGCTGCAAACCCTTTTGCTGGACAAAAGGTTTTCCGTCAGTGGGAGAATTACAGATGAAAGGGGGAAGGGTTTAGCCGGGGTTAAGGTGAAAATAGGTGAGGAGATCGTGGTGACAGATGAACAGGGGTTTTACCTGAGCTCCCGGGAACAGGAATTTGCCAACCCCATTAAACCTTTAGCCCCAGAAGGTAAAAGCTGGGAACAGGAAAAAAAACTGGTGGATGGGAGAGAAGGAGGCTATGATTTTCAGCAAATCGAAACTCATACCCTGGCTGGCCGGGTGAGTTCCTTTTTTGCTGAACAGGATCCCGAGGAGAATATTCTGCTTCTCAGTAATATGGAGGATCATCAGGGTTTTTATAAGGTGGAACTGGGTTCTGCAGGCTCCTTTCGGATAGACGGAGTGCGGCCAGGATCATATCGCCTGTTTTTATTTAATCAGGCCCGTCCGGGACTATCCTTGCGGGAATTAGAGGTGGAGGGAAGCAAAAAGGACCTGGAAATCAATTTTTTTCACCTCCAGAACAATAATTATTGAAGCGGGAACAGAGAGGAGGGAAAGGATGGAGGAGCAGCAAATTATTAAAATAATCAGCCAGGAAATGGGCTTGGAAACTGATCAGGTTCGCAGAACTGTTGAGCTTCTGGATGGGGACAATACCATTCCCTTTATCTCTCGGTACCGAAAAGAGGCAACTGGGGGCCTGGACGAAGAGGTTTTGCGGAAACTGGAGGAACGCTTGAAATATTTGCGTAATCTGATCAATCGCAAGGAGGAAATTTTGCGATTGATAGCTGAACAGGATAAACTGACTGAAGAACTGGAAGAAAAAATAAAAAAAGCTACCCGGATGCAGGAGTTGGAGGATCTGTACCGTCCCTATCGGCCCCGGCGGCGAACCAGGGCAACCATGGCCCGGGAAAAGGGGCTGGAACCCCTGGCCCAGCTGCTTTTTGCCCAGGAGAAGGACCTGGAACACCCGGACCGGGAGGCAGAAAAATATCTGGATCCGGAAAAGGAATTGACAGAAGTTGAAAAAGTATGGTCCGGAGCCCGCGACATTATTGCTGAATGGGTGGCCGATGAGCCCTGGTCCAGAGCTGTTACTCGAAAACTTAGCTGGGAGCAGGGGATTTTAAGTTCCCGGGGTGAAACAGAAGATCATTCTCCCTATGAAATGTATTATGAATACCGGGAAGCGGTCAAAAGGATGCCTCCCCACCGCATACTGGCCATCAGCAGGGGAGAAAGAGAAGAATTTTTGAAGGTTGACCTGGAGGTTCCCCAGGAAGAAATAATTCAGACCCTGGAAAAGGGGTATATTAAGGAAGGGGATTTTTTTGGCCGGGAACAACTGCAGAGCGCTATTCGGGATGGATATCGGCGCCTGTTACAGCCTGCTGTTGAAAGGGAGATCAGGAGTGAGATCTGGGAAAAAGCAGAACAGCATGCCATAACCATTTTTGCTTCTAACCTGAAAAAATTACTGTTGCAACCGCCTGTCAGTGGTGCCCGGGTGATGGGAATTGATCCTGGCTTCCGAACCGGTTCCAAAGTGGTTGTGGTGGATCAGACTGGCCGGGTGCTGGCCAGTGAAACCATTTATCCCCACCCTCCTCAAAACCGGTGGGAACTGGCTTTTCGACTCCTTTTGGAACTGGTTAGAGAATATCAGATAGATGTTGTCGCCATTGGCAATGGTACTGCCTGTCGGGAAACTGAAAAACTGGCGGTAGAGGTAATTGCCGAAAGTGGAAAGGATTTAAAATACATTGTGGTGGATGAAGCTGGAGCTTCAGTCTACTCTGCTTCCCCCCTGGCCAAAAGAGAATTACCGGGCATGGATGTGGCCATGAGGGGTGCTGTTTCCATTGCTCGCCGGCTGCAGGATCCTCTGGCTGAACTGGTAAAAATTGACCCTAAGTCCCTGGGGGTGGGCATGTACCAGCATGATATAACCCCTTCCAGGCTCAAGGAAAAATTGCAGCAGGTTGTTGAATCCTGTGTAAACTATGTTGGTGTAGATTTGAATACTGCTTCTCCTGCCCTTTTAAGTTATGTATCAGGTCTTAACAGCAGGGTTGCTGGAACCCTGGTTGATTTTCGGGAGCAGGAAGGCGTTTTTCAGAAAAGAGATGAATTATTGGCGGTAAAAGGCCTGGGCCAGAAAACCTTCCAACAGGCTGCAGGTTTTTTGCGGATTTACAGTTCTGCTGATCCCCTGGCCAGGACACCAATTCACCCGGAATCCTATGAAGTGGCCAGCCAGCTCCTGGAAAAATTAGGGTTTGTCCTGTCCGATCTGGAGGATAAAGGGAAAATAAAGGAAATTCGGCAAAAACTGCAGGAACTGGATCCAAACAGGATGGCCTCAGAGTTGGAGACTGGAGTTCCTACCCTCCAGGATATTATTGATTCTCTGGGCCGTCCCGGGCGTGATCCCCGGGAGGATCTGCCGCCTCCGATTTTTCGAACCAATGTGCTGTCCATTGAAGATCTGGAGGAAGGGATGGTTTTAAGGGGAACAGTAAGAAATGTTGTGGATTTTGGGGCTTTTGTAGATATTGGGGTAAAAGAGGATGGCCTGGTTCATATTTCGGAAATGAGCTCCAAATATGTCCGCAATCCTCTGGAAGTGGTTGCAGTTGGTGATATAGTGGATGTAATGGTAAAATCTATTGACCTGACCCGCAAAAGAATTGGACTGACCATGGTTTTACCCCGGGAAAAAAATAAAGGGGGTGGGTGAAGAAATGTTAAATATCAGGATTGGCGGACAGGCCGGACAGGGCATCAATACGATAGCCAAATTTCTGGCCAAATCCTTACTGCGTAATGGCTTCTATGTTTTCACCAGCAAAGATTATATGTCCCGGATCAGGGGAGGGCACAACTTTTCTGATGTTCGCCTGGGATCTCGGCCCCTGGGTGCAGCAGTTGAGAAAGTTGATATTTTACTGGCCCTGGATGAAACCACATGGAGCATTCACCAGGAATTTATCCAGGAGGATGGTCTGCTTCTTTACGATGAGGATGATTTTTCCCCGGAAACAGGGCCGGGAATAAAAAAAGGATTGCCCCTGAAGAAAAAAGCAGAACAATTTGGGGATAAGCGGGTTGCCGGGGTAATTGCCCTGGGCCTGATCCATCGGGCCCTGGGAATCTGGCCGGAAGTTTTGCAAGACCTGCTTGCAGAGAAATTTAAGGGTAGTATCCTGGAACAAAACCTGGAGGGCCTGACCTGGGGTCATAAAATGGGAGAAGATTATTTTTCTCCTGATGATGGGCATGCTCCAGATGAAAGCATGCTGATAAGTGGCAATGACGCCCTGGGAATGGGAGCAGTTGCTGCTGGAGTTCAATTCTATTCTGCCTACCCCATGACCCCGGCAACGGGAGTAATGAATTTTCTGGCGGGGCAGGCTCAAAAGTTTAATATCCTGGTGGAACAGGCCGAGGATGAAATTGCCGCTATCAATATGGCGCTGGGGGCTGCTTACGGGGGAGTAAGGGCCATGACCGGAACCTCCGGCGGCGGGTTTTCGCTGATGGTCGAGGGTTTGGGCCTGGCGGGAATGACCGAAACCCCCCTGGTAATAGTAAATGGTCAGCGGCCAGGGCCGGCTACGGGTTTGCCCACCAGGACTGAACAGGGGGATCTGGAATTTGTTATTCATGCTTCTCAGGGAGAGTTTCCCCGAATTGTCCTGGCTCCCCGTCAACAAGGGGAGGCTTTTTATCAGGTAGTGCGGGCTTTTAACCTGGCTGATGAATATCAGGTTCCAGTAATTGTGATGAGCGATCAATTCCTGGCTGATTCCGAGCAGACAATTGAGGAACTTTCCCTGTCGGCTGACCAATTTTCCAGGGGAAAATTGATCAAGGATCACCGGGATCAAGAACCCTATCTGCGCTATAAAATTACTGATGATGGTATTTCACCCCGGCTTATTCCTGGAGAGGAAGGACAGGTAGTTATGGCCGATAGTGATGAACATAATCAGGCGGGCAATATCATTGAAGATGCAGCTACCCGACGGCAGATGATGGAAAAAAGAATGAAACGGCTGGAAATCATTAAAGAGAATCTGGAGCCTCCCCTTTATCACGGGGCTGAACCGGAAGAAGCTCAATTAATTCTGGTGAGCTGGGGTTCTACCTATGGTCCCCTGGAAGAGGCACGCCTAAATCTGGAGAAAGAAGGGTTTAAACTTGGTCATTATTCTTTTCAGGACCTGTGGCCTCTACCCCCGGGGAAGTGGCAGGAAATTCTGAACCGAGTTCCCTGGGTCCTGGTAGAAAATAATTATACAGGGCAACTGGGCAGTGTTCTCTCAACAGAAGGAATAAAGAGCCCCCGGGCTTTAATCAATAAGTATGATGGAAGGCCCTTTAAAGTTGAAGAATTGCAGCAGGCCATCACAAGGGAGGTGAACCCTCATGGTCAGTGAAAAAGATTATAGCAATCAGGAAGAAATAACCTGGTGTCCCGGATGTGGAAACTATTCTATCCGAATGGCTCTGCAGAAAACCCTGGCCGGGATGGAACTTAAACCCCATCAGGTTGCTGTGGTCAGCGGTATCGGCCAGGCAGGCAAGATGCCCCATTATCTCCGGGTAAATGGCTTCAATGGTCTGCATGGGAGGGCTCTTCCTGCTGGAACAGCCCTGGCAGCAGTTCGCAGGGATCTGCAGGTAATTGTAGAATCTGGTGATGGTGATATATACGGGGAAGGGGGCAATCATTTCCTGCACGCCCTGCGCCGCAATCCCAACCTGGCCTTATTTGTCCATAATAATCAGGTTTATGGTTTAACCAAGGGTCAGGCTTCCCCAACTTCAGACCTGGGAATGAAAACCACGGTCCAGACAAAAGGGGTTCAGCTCCTTCCTTTAAACCCCCTGGCCCTGGCAATTGCAGGGGGAGCT
>PWFS01000103.1 GCA_003554145.1 Halobacteroidaceae bacterium
AAGGGAGACAGGAGGTAAAGGATGAAGGGAAAAAGGCATTTAAAAATAATAAATTTAGTCAAGAATGAAAAGATTGAAACCCAGGAAGATCTGGCTCGAGCCCTGGAAGAGGAGGGCATTGAGGTAACTCAGGCTACAGTTTCCCGGGATATCAAGGATCTGGGACTGATAAAGATCCCGGTAGAAGATGGTACCTACAAGTACGGAATGCCGCCCGAAGCTGAAAAGCATAAAATGGCTCGCTGGATAGAGAAGATGTTTAAAAATTTTGTTTTAAGTATTGAAATTACCGGGAATATAATTGTGATAAAGACCATTTCCGGTACTGCCGGGGGTCTTGCTTCGGCCATTGATAACCTGGAATGGGAGGAAGTCATGGGTTGTGTTGCAGGCGACGACTGTATTTTTGTAGCCCTGAAGGAAGATTGTGTTTGTAGTGATGTCCTCAGGCGTTTGCGGGAATTGATCGGAGTCGAATAGGGGGTTCTGGGTTGTGCTGGTTGAACTGGGAATAAATAATTTTGCTTTGATAGAGAAGCAAAACATCGAATTTTCGGCTGGATTAAACATTTTAACCGGCGAGACAGGGGCCGGAAAATCAATCCTCATCGGTGCTTTAGAATTATTACTGGGAGCCCGGGCTTCCCATGATTTTATTCGAACGGGCGCGGAGAAAGCAGAAATCCGGGCTCTTTTTGTAATTGAAGATATACCCCGGATGAAAGGAGTCCTGGAGGAGATGGGCCTGGAACAAGAAGAACAGCTCCTTCTCAGCCGGGAAATCTCCAGAACTGGCAGCAATCGAACCCGCATTAACGGGCAGCTGGCAACTCTGGCCATGATCCGGAAACTATCCCCCTTTTTGATTGATATCCATGGGCAGTATGAGCATCAATCTCTTTTTTCTCCTGATAATCAGCGAGATTTTTTGGATAGTTTTGGGGGCCAGGAATTGAAAAAAAACAAAAAAAACCTGGCCAGGGCCTATAGGGATCTTCAGGACAAAAAGAAGGAACTGCAAAAACTAAAAAGGTCGGAGCAGGAAAGGGCTCAACGACTGGACTTGCTTCGATTTCAGATCAAAGAACTGGAAGAAGCAGGCCTGAAGGATGAAGAAGAAGAAAAATTGAATGCCGAACATAGGATTCTGGCCAATGCCCAGCTACTTCATAATGGCAGCCAGGAGATCTTTTCTCAGTTGAATGGTGAAAATATCGAAATGGGAATAACAGATCAGCTGGGCCAGATGCATAGAAGATTGGATGAATTGAAAAAAATTGATCCCCAGTTAAAAAATGCAGAGGAGCTCCTCCGCAATTCTTATTATCAACTCCAGGAACTGACCCGGGAAATAAGGGCTTATGCTGAACAGATAATATTTGATGAAAACCGTCTGCAGGAAGTGGAAAATCGGATCGGGGAAATTAATAACCTGAAAAGAAAATACGGGCCTGATTTTTCAGATTTGCTGAATTTTCTGGAAAAGGCCCGGGAAGAATATCAAACCCTGGAGGGTGCGGAGGAGAAAACAGGGGAACTGGAAAAAGAGATTTCCCTGGCCAGGGAAGAGTATCGGGGAATAGCGGAGGAAGTTTCCCGGCAGCGAAGGAAGGCTGCCCGGAAAATGGCAGATCTTCTGGGCGGTGAACTGCAGGGACTGGCCATGCCCAGTACCCGTTTTGAGGTTAATTTGCGGACAGTTCCTGACCGGGAGGGCCTGCAGACCGAACAGGGGAATATTGCCTTCTGGGAACATGGATTTGATGAAATAGAATTTATGCTCTCCCCCAATCCCGGTGAGGAATTAAAACCACTCAACAGAATTGCTTCGGGAGGAGAGATATCGCGGTTAATGCTGGCTCTTAAAGCTTTAACCGCTGATCAGGAGCAGGTCCCAACTATGATTTTTGATGAAATTGATAGTGGCATTGGAGGCAAGACCGCGCAAAAAGTTGCTGAAAAGCTGGATCAAATCAGCAGCAGACGTCAGGTGATTACTATTACCCATTTACCTCAAATTGCCAGCATGGCTGATCGGCATTTATTCATTGACAAAGAAGTAAAGGAAGAAAAAACTCGCACCCGGGTGGAATACCTGGAAGAAAAAGAAAGAGAAAAAGAAC
Organism: Halobacteroidaceae bacterium; assembly: GCA_003554145.1. GTDB lineage: Bacteria > Bacillota > Halanaerobiia > B1SED10-174 > B1SED10-174 > T1SED10-26. Next base: position 2,124 of record PWFS01000103.1, read on the forward strand.
TGGCCCGGATGCTGGAGGGTGATTTTACTGAAACGGGTCTTTCTCATGCCCGGGAAATGTTGGAAAAAGCCCGGGTCAGGAAAAAGAATAAATCTATTAACCAACAATAGCCTTCTTTTTTCTTACCTCCTTCCTGAAAAAAATGGCAATAATCCAAAAAATATTTTCCAAAAAAAAGGAAAATTTCATAAAATATAGAAATTAATTATTGATAAAAGGAAGGGGGTTTTATATTGCAATGGTGGAAGAAAAAGTGAAGGTCATGCTTGCGGATGATAATCTGGAATATTGTCAGGTTTTTGAGGAATTTTTTTCTGATCACAGTGGGGTGGAAGTTATTGGTATTGCTTATGATGGATTCCAGTGCCTGGATATGTTAAAAGAGCAGGAACCCGATGTTCTGTTACTGGATGTTATCATGCCTAACATGGATGGAATTGGGGTAATGGAAGAGTTAAACCGCCAGGGAAGAAACCCGGAAATGAAGGTAATAATGATAACTGCTTTTGAACATCAGGATGTAATGCCAGGTGCCGAGAACCTGGGAGCGAATTTTTTCATTCGGAAGCCCTTTGACCTGAGAATAATGGGGGAGAGGATTCAGCAATTAAAAGAACCCCTGCCCGGGGCGGGTTATCAGACCGGCGTTCCTAAACCCAAAAAGGAAAATCTGGAAATTCGAGTAACAGAAATAATGCATAAAATGGGTGTCCCAGCCCATATTAAAGGTTATATGTATCTGCGAGAAGCAATTATTATGGTTATTCGGGAAATGGAATTACTGGGAGCGGTAACCAGAAGGCTGTATCCTCTGGTTGCAGAAAAGTATAAAACCAAGCCCTCCCGGGTGGAAAGAGCTATCCGGCATGCTATTGAAGTAACCTGGGAGCGGGGTGATTTTGAAGCAATTAAAGGTCTATTTGGATCGGCGGTAATCAGGGAAAAAGGCAAACCAACCAATTCTCAGTTTATTGCCAAAATTGCTGATAATTTAAGACTGGAAAGGAAAAAGTAAGGCAGGGGAAAAACAAATAAAATGAAAAAAGGCGGCTCAGGGCCGCCTTTTCTAACTCTCAGGAATTTTAATATAAATAACAGGCTACTTCCTGTCCGCCATCAATTTCTTTGATTTGCGGGTCTTCCATAGGAGGAAAAGAAACCCGTAATTGATTTTCTTCAACATTGGAAGAGGTAATGGCCTTAACTATACTGGAATTGTGAATGTTCATCAATTCTTCCAGGGCTTTTTGCAGCTCTTCCCAGCGGGGCGAACCTTTCCAGCTCATTTTAAGGATAAAGTCCAGGCCTTCAGCTTTGTAATCAGCAATTTCATCCTGGAAAGACTGGAGTGGTCCACCTGATTCTACCTGATCCACCAGTTTTTTTAGATCCCGGCCCTCCCAGCCGCACCGTTCAAAGGCCTTTTTGCAGCGAGGATGAAAGCGGCAACCATTGGGCATATCAATGGGGTCAGGGATTTCTCCCCGGGGGTCAACTCGTTCTCGTCCGGTATCGGGATCGGGAATGGGTACTGCCGCAAGAAGCAACTGGGTATAGGGGTGGGCGGCCTGGCTGATAACCTGTTCTGTTTCACCGATTTCCATAATGCGGCCCAGGTACAGAATGGCGGTTCGATTACAGATGTAGCGGATGGTGGCCAGGTCGTGTGAAATGTAGATTAAAGAAGCACCCAGTTCATCTCGCATTCTTCTAAGCAGGTTTAAAATCCCGGCCCGAATAGAAACGTCCAACATGGATACCGGTTCATCTGCGATTATAAATTTTGGTTCCAGGACAATGGCCCGGGCCAGGGCAACTCTCTGTCTCTGCCCCCCGGATAGCTGATGGGGAAAACGGTTTAAGAAGTTTTCCGGAGGAGAAAGCTCTGCCAGATTAAGGGCGTTTTTAACCCTTTCCAGTCGATCTTCATAACTGTCCCCAATTTTATGAATAACCAGGGGTTCCATTATGGTATTCAATACTGTGAAACGGGGATTCAGGGTTTCATAAGGGTCCTGGAAAATAACCTGGAAATTGCGGCGGAAGGCCTTATCATCCTTTTTTTGCTGTAATTCAGTGTCCTGACCCAGGTAGAGAATTCGCCCCGAAGTCTTGCTCTGAAGGTTGGCCAGGAGTTCACCGATAGTGCTTTTTCCGGAACCGCTTTCTCCGGCAAGACCCAGGATTTCTCTTTCTTTAACCTCAAAACTTACCCCGTCAACTGCCCGGAGCATGGTTTTGTGCCCACCAAAAAAGGCTTGCTTAATCAAAAACTGCTTTTCCAGATCCTTAATTTCCAGAGTGGTTTTTTCGCCCACTCCTTTTTCTTTTCCAGTCCCTGTGCCTGCGCTGTGCCAGGTAGTTGGTCTGGAAGCTTCTTCCCTGAAAGTTTCTACCTTTTCTGGATAGTGACACAGAACCTCATGGTCGGGAGCCACTTCTACTGCTTCCGGTTCTTCCATGCAGCGGTCTGTGCTGAAGGGGCAGCGTTCCCGGAAACGACAGCCGGAAATATCCCCGGCCAGATCGGGGGGAGCGCCAGGAATGGAAATGATATCACCCCGGGCTGCTTCCAGGGTGGGGTAAGCGTTAAGGAGCCCCAGGGTATAGGGGTGATAGGAGCCTTTAAAAATTTCTCTGGTTGTTCCCTGCTCCATGATTTTTCCGGCATACATTACCGCTACCCGCTGACAGATTTCTGCGACAACAGAAATATCATGGGTAACCAGGATAAGGGATGATTGAATTTGTTCCTGTAACTGTAGAAATTGCTTTAAAATTCCGTCCTGAACCACCACATCCAGGGCGGTGGTTGGTTCGTCAGCAATAATAAGATCCGGGCTTAAAGCCAGGGCCATGGCAATAACCACTCTCTGTTTCATCCCCCCGGATAACTGATGGGGATAGTCAAATAGCCGTTTTTTCTCCAGCCCTACCATGCCAAACAGTTCTTCCGCCCTGGCCAGGGCATCTTTATTGCTCATTTTTTCATGGGTATGAATGGCCTCTGTGATCTGATCTTCAATTTTGTAGACAGGATCGAGAGCATTCATGGCACTCTGGGTAACCATTGCAATTTCTTTCCAGCGAACCTTATTCATTTGTACATTATTCAGGGGGACCAGGTCTTTTCCTTTGAAAATTACCTGTCCATCAACGATACCTCCATTGGGAGGAAGAATTCGGTTAATGGATTTGGCAGCAGTGGTTTTCCCACAACCGCTTTCCCCAACCAGCCCCAGATTATCGCCTTTCTCCAGTTTAAAGGAAACTCCATCCAGGGCTTTTACCAGTATATCATTAACCCGGTAGTAGGTCTTAAGGTTATTTACTTCCAGGAGCACGGGTATTACCTCCTCTCAGGCGGGGGTTGGTCAGGACTTCCAGGGACCGGGAAATCAAAAAGACGGAGACCACGGTCAAACTGATGAAAACGCCGGGAGGAATAATCCACCACCAGGCTGTTCGCCATGCTCCTGAAAGCCGGGCCGCGTGAAGAATTGTTCCCCAGCTGTAAAGACGGGGCGGTCCCAGGCCCAGAAAACTAAGAGTTGCTTCAGCTGTGATTGCGTAACCAATGGCTACCGCCAGCTGTAAAAAGGCCAGGGGTAAAATATTGGGTGCAATATGAACCAGAATGATGCGAAGATCACCAGCTCCTGCTACTCGGGCAGCCTTAATGAATGGTCGCTCGACCAGAGAAAGAACCTGGGACCGTATGATCCGGGCGTTGGTTCTCCAGGTCAAAAGACCAATAGCAAGGATAATAATCCACAGGCTGGGGCGGAATATCAGGACCAGAATAATGGCGAACGGTTCCAGGGGCAGTCCGTACATAATGTCAACTATCCGCATCAGGATGTTGTCAACCCTGCCCCGGAAATAACCGGAGACCAGGCCGATTACCACCCCGATAATATTAACTAACAGAGCAGTAACAATGCCGACAATGAGGGCTGTTCGGGAGCCGTACATAACCTGACTCCATATATCCCGGCCCAGATGAGTGGTGCCAAAGAGGTGATCCCGGGTAGGTGGTGATAGCTCATTAATATAGGGGTCGGTTCCAATGCCAAAACCATAGCCTTCTGAAATATCGAGTCCCCGAAAGCTGCGGCGATATCCAAGGTCCATGCGGCTCCAGGCTTCCCCGTCATATTCCAGGACAATACCCCTGATGCCTACAATATAGGCTTTATCGGCGTCAACGATACCAACGCCGGTTAATTCGCGGCTTTCCGGGCTGGACATATTAAACCAGTCTTCACCGTCAAAGCCCAGGATTTCGCCTCGCTGTCCGGTAGTGAAACCAAAACCCTCGGGGGAAATAGCGACCGCGTTTAAATCCCGGAAAGTTCCGTCCAGCATTGTTCGGAAGGAGGCGTTAACAAACTCCCCTTCCTCATAATGAATTATGGTTCCCCGGCCGCCTACCAGGACTCCTGAATCGGGGGAAGTCATAAAGACTGCATTAAGATCTCGTTCAGTAGGACTTTCCAGGCGAGTCCAGGAAGAACCGTCCCACTGGAGAATAGTGCCCTCTTCCCCAACAGCCAGAGCCATATCTTCAGCAGGAACAGCAACTCCTTTTAACATTATTTCCACCGGGCTGTCCACCTGCTGCCAGGCCTGACCATCAAAAAGGATAATAGTACCTTTCTCCCCCACTGCAAAACCGAACTCGGGAGAGAAAAAATCCACTGATTGCAGAGAAATATCTACCGGGCTTTCTTTTTCCACCCATTCATCGCCGTCAAAGTGGAGAATTATACCTTCCCGCCCCACACTATAGCTCTCCCCGGGGGAAATTACTGCTGTAGAATTTAAGGGGCGGTCTCCGATAACACTCATTCGCTGCCATTCACCATCAACAAAAGGAGCTGCGGTTCCTTCAATGTTTTCGTTCATTACATGGGGGTCGTGGGTGGCTAAGACCGGGGCGAATATTGCTACGAAAAGGATCAAAATAAAAAGAATAGATCCCGGTCTTCCCAGGGGATCGGCCCAGATAGCCTTAAATGGTGCTTTCATGGATTGGAAGTACGGCTGTAATTGCTTCCAGCGGTTGGATTTTTGCGCCATATTATTTGCCCCCTTTCTGATAGACCACCCGGGGATCCAGGTATCCGTAAAGCAGATCGGCCAGGAAATTCATAACCATAACCATTCCGGCCATCAACATAAAACAGGCCTGGGCCATGGGAAAATCACTGGTTCGAACCGATTGAATAATTTCTCGGCCCAATCCTGGCCAGGAAAAAACAACTTCAACCACTACCTGCCCCCCAACAGCAAGTCCAATTGTAATTGCAGCCTGGGTAACAACGGGCAGTAGAGCATTGCGAGCGGCGTGCTTGTACATTATTACCCGCTCGCTCAGGCCCTTGGCCTGACAGAGTTCAATGAAATCTTCACCCATTACCTCCAGCATCGTATTACGCATAATCAGCATCGGTAAGGCCATATAATAAATGGCAATTGTCATTGCGGGCAGGATAAGATGCCAGAGAAAATCCAGGGTAAAAACCTTATCCAAAAACCCTGTTGCTTCATAGGGGAGGGTTCTCATTCCACTGGTGGGAAGAATACCCAGGGTTATCCCAAAGAGCATAATGAAAATCATACCGGTCCAGAAAACCGGAGCCGAGCGTAAAAAAAGTCCCCCCACAATTCCGCTGTACTCTATCCTCGAGCCTCTCCTCCAGGACAGGATAACCCCCAGGATTGGTCCGGTTGAATAGGAAATAATGATGGCCGGGAACATCAGGACCAGGGTATTTAACATTTTTTCCCAGACAATGGGGGCAATAGCGGATCGGTAATGAAAGGACATACCGAATTCACCCTGGAAAAAGTTCCCCAGATAAATGAAATACTGCTGCCACAGAGGCCGGTCCAGTCCGAAACGGGCTCGGACCATGGCCTGGGCTTCTGCGGACAATCCCTCCATAACCAGGGCAGAAGTAGGGTCTGGCAGAGCAAGCCGAAAAACGAAAAAAAGCCCTGTAAGGATAATCAAAAAAGTAACAACCATTTGTAGAAGTCGACGAATAATAAACTCTTTTTTACCCATAAGCTCCCTCCGGTTCCGAATTTAAATAATAGTTAGAAGAGAGAGGGGAGGGAGTCCCCTCCCTCCCCTGATTTTTGTGGTTCTACGGCATGTTAAGCCTTCCGTCATCATCCCACCAGTAACCGGCTTCTTCCAGCTTCTGGCGAGCCATGTCCAGATCATACTCAAAGATGGGAACGTCTGGATTGTGCCAGAAAGTATTAACCGGGGCAATGATTGAGGTGCCGCGCTCACCCCGACCATCGAGAAGAACATCGATGAAGGTCTCATGGGGAATGGCGTGAGCGATTGCCCGACGGAAATCCACGCAGTCCAGTGCGGGCAGGCGCAGATTATAGGTCATATGATAATAACCGAAGTCCGGAACACTGACTACTTCCAGATGATCTTCCTGCTCGGCCAGAGTAATCTGGGCGGGCTCCAGCCTCCAGGCAGTCATGTCGGCTTCTCCAGTTACCATACCGGTGTATGTTCCTTCAGCATCAGCATAGATAATATACTCAATAGCATCAATATCTATATCATCAGCTTTAAAGTAATCCTCGAACTTAACCAGACGCTTGTACTCCGCCCGATCAAAGCGGTCAAATTTCATAGGTCCGCTACCTACAGTGGGGATATCCTCCGGATCCAGCTGATCAGCATGCTCAATGTCCTCCCAGAGATGCTTGGGAAGAATGGGGATCTGGCTCAGGGTAACGGTAATGAAGAAAGATGTCGGCTCTTCCAGGACAAAATGGAGGGTTTGATCGTCAATTATAATTACTTCTTCCAGGGGATCATAGAAGGGGCGGAAATAGGCAAAGTCCTGTTCGATCATGTAATCGTAGGAGAACTTTACGTCTTCCACTGTTACCGGCTCGCCATCGTGGAATAACATGTCATCGCGAATTACGATTTCAATGGTTACATCATCCACGGCTTCAACCGATTCTGCTGCCCAGGGAAGGGGTTCGATGTCTGGAGAGAGGCGGACCAGCTTATCATAGTACATCCGCATGAACTTCCAGCCCCAGACAGTGGTGGAGTCAAGGGGGTTAATATTATCCGGTTCCTGGCTGGTTCCAATGGTAAGGGTGTTGCTATCACCAATGGGGGTGACGTCAAAGGGCAGCCATTCCGTGTAAAGTCCTTCCCCGGCCATGGGAACGTAGCCTTCAAAAGTGTTTTTGTTGTAGGCCAGGACTTCATCCCGGTAGAAAAGAATACTCAGAGGCTGTTCTTCCATAGCAATCTGTTGCATTTCCAGCACATACTCCCGGCGCTGATCCGGGTCGAATTCGCGAGCCTGCTTGCGGAAAAGCTCATCGTATTCCTCGTTCAAATAGCCCCCGGGGTTATTACCACCCAGGTCCATCTGTTCGGAGTGCAGAGTTCCCAGGAAGTGCTGGGGATCAAGGCGGTCAACCCGTCCCGACCATCCCACAATGGCAATATCAAAGTCCTGTTCATTATAGAATCTGTCAATAAGGGTGCTGAATTCCAGGGGCTGAACATCGACTTTGATACCCAGCTCCTCCCAGGCATCCTGGATGAGGAAGGCCCCTTCGTAGCGGATGGGATCGTAGCCTTCAGTTGTAGTAACAATTGTGAATTCAGGGACGCGTGAGGCCGAGGCGGTCAGGGAAAGCCCCAGGGCCAGCAAAAAGACCAGACACAACATTAACACCGATTTTCTTTTCACCATAAAGATCCTCCTTTTTAATTAGTTTCCCTTTTTTGATTCGCTACAGGACTCTTTAACTCCTTTATTTTTATTTTATTTCAGTAAAACA
>PWFS01000201.1 GCA_003554145.1 Halobacteroidaceae bacterium
AGTTCCAGCACCTTAGTTTGATCCTCTTCCAGGCGGAGGTCCTGAACCCGAACCTGACCCCGCTCGTCCTTGGTAACTATCAGGTCAAAGGACTGATCAGCCCAGGCTTCCATCTTAAAGTACCCATCTTCATCAGTTTTTACCTTGCGCCCGAGGGCTTTTACTTCAGCTCCTTCCACTCCCGGTCCTCCCCGGCCGTCAGTAACATAGCCTTCAAGATTTCCTGTTGGCCGGAAATCAAAAACCTGCTCGCAGCCGGTAAAGACCAGCATCAGAAGCAAAACTAGCAGCAGAGCAGAATATTTCTTCATTTTCAACCTCCTCTATAAAAATCTAAAGCCCCAAAAATTGTGTAAAAGGTTCACCTCCTTTTTCCATTTTCAGGGCTTAATTACCTATTCGACGGGGGAAAAACCGGTCCTCTTTAATTCCGTTCAGTCCAGGGTTCCGAAAAAAAAGCACCGACCCCTGCAAATAATTTATTGTTAACTGCTGCAGGATAGAGCTTAACAAAATATGCCTGGGGATTTTTTCCGTTTTCACTTGAAAAAAGTTATAAAAAAAAGAGCCCCGGATCAGGGGCTCCCCCGTAGTTCAAATTCACTTTCCATTTTGTAGGCAACCAGGGTTCCGTCCTCCAGGTTATATTCAACCTTTTCCGCCCGGAACCAGGACCCGTCATCCCGCAGCACATAAACATTACCAGTGGCGGTAAGAAGGTCTTTTTCTTCTTCTATTAAAACTTCATCTGCCTCCATTTCCATGTCATCATAGAAGGCCTCCACATCGCCTTTAGCCAGAATGTCCCCTGTCTGTTCCCACATTTCCAGGGTATCAGACCACATTTCCACCGGCATTTCTTCTCCGCCTTCTTCCTGCTCAAAATAGAACAGGGTTTCTACCCGGCCGCCACTAAAAATTATATATTCTTCCGCCAGGTCCATCCACATTTTCTGACTCTTAACCTGATTTTTGTCCTGAACAGCAACTACATCTATTTCCAGGGTCAATTCTTCTTCTTCCTCCAGGTACTCACCTTCCAGAGCATTAATAATCATTTCCTCGTAGCGGATTTCCACCCCGCCCTCAAAAAGAATAACTCCGTCTTCCAGGTAGCGGGTGGTTTCCGCGGTAACAAAAACCCGCCGGTCTGCTGCTGCTGAGCCGGCAATAAGAAGTAACAGTAATATCAGGCAAATAACTTTTCTGGGCATTTTATTCAACCTCCAGTTGATGGATCATCTTGACCCCACCATCAAAAATTATTTCTTCCCGGTCCAGTAAAGCGGTCATTTGCTCCGCTTCAATATCGGTCCTGCCCATTTTCCCAATCACTTTTACCGGTGAGTGCAGGGTTTCATCTGCCTTGGAATAGGTCATTTCATCACTTTTCAGCCAGTCCCCTCCTGGTCTTTCCAGGCGAACCCCGAAAAGCTGTAGATCCTCAGTCCGGGTAAAGTAATGGGCTTCATCTACCGTAAAAGTTATATACACCTCCCCCTCCCGGTAAAAGTAACCTTCCTCAATATCCTGGAGAATTAATTTCTCTCCGTTGGCCCTATCTCTTTCCTCTTCGGGATCAATAATGGTCTGAACCTTAATTCGCCACAGCATTTCCCCTCGACTCCAGCCCACCACTTCGTTTCCACCCAGCCGGAAATGGAAGTGGATTTCTTCATCTTCGCCCACGGGCAGGACAAAATCCCGGGACTGAAAGTACCAGTAAGCCCCTGCTCCCAGGGCCAGTACAATCCCGGCCACCAGAATTATTAACCACTTCCTTTTAAAATAAGTCATCAAAAAGATCCCCCAGTTCCAGGTCAAAAATCATGGGGTCGTCGGGTGTGCTGAGCACCTGGACTTTCTGTCCGGGGAAAGCCAGGATCTGGTACTGGACCAGAAACTCCTCCCGCACATGATCATAGTGGAAAACCAGCTGGCGGCAGTGCAGGTCCCAGGCCAGCCGGATGGCCGCCGTATCCAGGTCCTGATCTTCGATATCGTAGGACAGAACTCCCTCCAGCTTGATATCCTCTGTGGCCTGCCAGGCCACCTTGCTTTCCAGCTTGATGTGGGTAAAAGGAGAGGGGTTAAAGCGATAGCCCAGGTCCAGGTCCAGGTGTTCAAAATTAAAACCTGCGGTGAAAACAACGTCTTTCCATTCCCGGTCCTCTATTTTGTAGCCCGAAGCCAGGCGAAGATTAACTTGAGGAGTCCGGTAACGGATCTGGCCGGAAACATCGTCAAAGGTCTGGTCCACGAAATCCCGGCCGGAACTGAACCGGGCCTCCCAGGGTCCATAACTAAACCTTAAGTCTGACTCTAATTCTGATTCCCGTTCCCGGAAATCAAAACCAAAGGGGCTTTCTCCAAAGGGTTCCCGGTGGGTATAGGTCCAGGTAGAGCGCACCCAGTCCAGAGGCTGCAGTATTAAGCGATTCTCACTGAAAATCTGGGCAAAGAGATCCCCGGTGGAATACCCATAAGCGCTGGCCCTCTGATTCAGGCGCAAATTAAGCCAGTTTAAAGGGCGGAAATAGCGGTTATAATCCAGGCGGGCCCCTCCCCTTAAAGCTGCCAGGTCCACATCCCGATCATCATAATAACCGACCAGGCCTTCAATGGTAACCGGGGTTAAAAAAGCAGGGGCATCCTCCCAGTAAACAGGCCTGCTGCTGACCTTTAATTCGGGTATGGTATAGAAATAACTTCCGGTTCTGCCCAGCCGGGGCACATCCCGTTTGAGCAGGAGCTCATAACCCAGACCCGAGTCCCCCCCACGATAGAGGGCCGAGCCAGCCCAGCGATCCTCAACTTCTTCATCTACAACTCCCCGATCATATTCCCCGTCAATAATAAAGCGGTGACGGGGTGACAACCGGTAATCTATCCGACCTGTTGAAGAGGATTCCAGTTCGGTCCACTCATAATCATCATCCAGATATTCAAAAACCCCTTCCAGGTCAACACCCAGATTCAAACGCAGTCCACCAGGCCAGTCAGGGCGAAATTCCAGTCTGCTCTTTATTTCCGGCTCCAGCTTTCTCCACCGGTATTGCTCGTCCAGGTAAAGATAGGTTCCTTCAACTTCACCCTCCAAACCCAGGCGCATTCCAATTGGCCAGTCGGGACGAAAATTTAGATTTCCCTCTATTACCGGCTCCAGATCATCCCACCGATTTTCTTCTTCCCCGAACAGATAGGTCGCTTCCAGGTCCAGTCCCGCATCCAGGGTCAGGGGACCTCCTTCCCCCCTCCAGCCCAGACTGGTATCAAAATCCACCTTATCTTCCGAAAAATACTGCACCCCTATTTCTGCTCCTACCCGGCCATCAAAGGGGGTTTCCTGGCGATGCTCCCACTGGGCCTCCCACAGGGGCAGACCAGCATCAGCCCGGTCCTGCTGAATATAGAAGTAAAGGCGGCCCAGATCATCACCCCGATCCAGGTAAAAATGCTGGATCCCCCCGGCCAGACCGGTCCGGGAGTAAATATCAAACAGGACATTACCATAAGAATTATCCCAAAAATAGTTATAGGTAAGCTTAATAAAATATCCGCGCAGGGTAGAATAGCCTATATCCGGAGTTATACGCTGTTCTCTATCTTTGAGAGAAATATAAAGATAGGGCCAGTATAAGAGGGGCAGGCGCCCCGATAATTCCCAGAAAGATACGTGGCGGGCTATCAAACGGTCCCCGGGGTAAACTTCAACATGGGGCGAACGCAGGTAATAATGGGGAACATCATGATCACAGGTAGAAACCCGGGCCTCATCGAAAAAAAGTTCGTCCCGTTCCCCCTCTATTTTTTTACTGTGCAGATAAACATAACCCTCCACTTCTTCAGTAACGAAAGTACCCCGGGCATCAAAAACAATTACTTTTTCTTTTTCAAAATAATACTTGATTTCATCGCTACGAAAACCTGCATCACCCTGGACCAGGTAAACATTTCCCGTTGCCTGGAGATAACCCTCTGCAAAATCCACAAAAACCTCGTCACAGGTCAGACGATTATCCCCCCATTCAGCAACAACATTGCCTTTAGCTGTAGCCTGTTGTTCTTCCAGAAAATAATCCATTTGCTCGGCATTGATGTTGAAGCGGGTGGCGGACTGGGCCGAACAGCTTAACAATAGCAGCAACAAAATCGCTACCGGAACTGCATATCGTATCAAGTTTTATTCCTCCTAGAGCCGCCTGCCCACTCCTTTAAATATCAGAATCAGGCCAACTGCTAAAAAGGACGCATTGGGCAACCAGGCAGCCAGAAATGGGGCCAGCAGGTCATTGCGGCCCAGGGAACGGGCCAGGGACAAAATAACATAGTAGCCAAAAATTAATACTATGCTCAGTACCACGGCCAGCCCTTTCCCCCGACCAAAATTAATGCTCAGGGGAACCCCCACCAGGACAAAAATCAGGGAAGATAGGGGAATAGCCAGCTTGATGTGATAATCGACCAGGAGTGAATTAACATTGAGCCCGCTCCGGGAGAAAAGCTGTATTTCTTCCCGCAATTCGGCCCGACTCATTTCCTGGGGAGTCCGCTGCCGGCCAAAAAACCGTTCAATCTGCTGACCTACATTGATCTCATAGGTGTCAAAGCGAACCTGGAAGGCTGGATAACCCTCCTGATCAAAATCGATGGAAAGCCCTTCTTCCAGGTACCAGACATCATCATAAAAACGTCCCCGGGAGGCGGTAATCAGGCGGGGTAAATTTTCATCCCCCTCCAGCTCATAAACCATTATATCCTCCAGGGTTCCCTCCCGGGTGTTAACCCTGCTCACATAAAAGAACCGATCTCCCGGTCCCCGGAAGAAAACATTTTCTTCCACTCCCGGCGGAACCTCCTGCAGGACCACCTCTCGAATAATATTCTGGGAGCGGTGGGTTGCTGCAGGAGCAATCTTTTCATTAATAAAATAAGTTACCCCAGCCATAATCAATGCCACCAACAAAAATGGGACCATTATCCGCTGAAAGCTCATGCCTCCCAGGCGCAGGGCGGTATACTCATTATTTTTCACCAGGCCCCCCAGGGAATAGAGGGTGGCAAAAAGGACTGCCAGGGGGAAGGTCTGGACCATCAGGGAAGGCAGGCGGTAGACCAGTAACTTGAACACCGGCCATATTTCCACCTGTTTTATGATAATCAGGTCAGCCAGTTCAAAAAGGAATCCGCTGACCATCATTACTGAAATTCCCATACAGGCAATCAGGAGGGGCTTGGTCATTTCCCGCACCATATAGGTGTCGCAAACAGGCTTTATTAAACGCATAGCTTATCCACCCCACTTTTCTTTAGTACCTATTCGCTTTTACCAGACAGTTTCCTGCCCGGAATTATCCTGACCGGGAATTCTCATCAGCAATTGGTCTGGAATCCCGAAAACAGGGCAGGAAAAAATAGTTCTCCCTGCGAATAAGTACTTAGAACCGAGAAAGGAAATACAAATATGTCTGCTGTAACTGAAGTAGTTGGACCAGTTTTTCTAATTATTGGATTGGGCTATCTTTTCAATCGGATCACTGCAGTTGATGTTCACAGCCTGACCCGGCTGTTTCTGTACCTGCTGTCCCCCGCCCTTATTTTTAAATCGGTGCTGGAGGCGGAAATCGGGGGCCGGGACTTCTTTTTTATCACCATCTTCACCCTGGCCCTGGCCCTGAGCCTTCTTGTGATTTCCTGGCTTACCGGAAAAGCCCTGGGCTGGTCCTCCCGGGATATCCTGGCCGTTCAACTGGGCAGCACCTTTATTAATGCCGGCAACATCGGACTGCCCCTCCTCTATTTTGCCTTTGGGCCGGAGGGGGTTCACATCGGGGCTATCTTTATCCTGATCCACTCCCTGCTCCATTTTTCCCTGGGCATTTTTTTATGCGCCCGGGATCAGGCTCCCCAGAAGGCGCTCCAGTCCATTTTTCGAATGCCCATGCCCTATGCTGCCCTGGCCGCAATATTAATAAAGCTAACCGGGCTTTCTATACCCCTTTTTCTGGAGGAGGGTATCTCTTTCATCGGGGAAAGCGCCCTGCCCCTGGGGGCTTTGATCCTGGGAATGCAGCTCAGCCAGACCCGGTTGATCCCCCGCTGGCCCCAGATTGGGGTTACCGCCCTGCTGCGGCTCCTGGTGGGACCGGTCCTGGCCCTTTTGATTTTAATCCTGCTGCCCCTGGATCAGCTGACCCGCAACTCCCTGCTCCTGCAGACCGCCACCCCTTCCTCCGTCACTATAGTGATAATTGCGACTGAATTCAATACCAGTCCGGGCCTGATTGCTTCTCTAAACCTGAGCACTACCATCCTGAGCCTGTTCTCCCTGTCCCTGATTTTAAGCTTTCTCCTGACCTGAACCAGAAAACCTCCCCGCCGGGAGGTTTTTTCAGGGGCAGCGAATTATATTCTGGGCCCAGAGACAGTCGGCGCAGGAGGGGGAATTGCCCCAGCAATCTTCGTTTATTGCTCGCAAATCACAGGTCGGACCCAGATCACAGTCCACACAGGAGGGAAAACGGAACAGGCGGACCCGGTTCCGAAATTTTATATATTCCCGGTTCTGCCAGATCGAAGCCAGGTCCTCCTGCCGAACACTGCCGTAAGAAGAGGGACTGACCTCTTTATGACAGCCAAAGATATAGTAGCTGTAGGGATGGAGCAGTGGATAACAGGGGCTGACCCGCCCCCGATAGGAGATGGAAGCCGAACGTCGCTCGATGAAAGGACAGCTCCGCATTGCTCCCCACTGAAAGCTGGGCAAACTGGCGGCAGCCATTCCGGCATAATCAATTTCCGGGGAGGCCCATAACAGGGGGCCGGGGGCGGAAAAATTTCTGTCATACAGTATATCCTCCTGCAGTTCCCTGCTGTAGGGCAGGAGATGGGTAATAAGGATCCGCCCGGCATGCAGTTGCCGGGCCAGTTCTGGCAAGCTCTCCAGTTCTCGGGCATTACGCCGCATCAGAACAAACTCCAGGCTGACCCGGGGATAGGTGCGCTGCCGCTCCTTTTTTAACTGGAAAAGCTCCTGGAGATTGGAACGAATTTTCTCCAGGCTGCCCCCGGGGCGGATAGCCTGAAAAACACTATCCTCGGTACTGTCACAGGAAACAATGAGTTCCTCCACTCCCTGCTCCACCATCAGCTGCCGCAGTTCTTCTCCCAGGAGTTGACCATTGGTAGTTATGCGCAGCCTAAAACCCCTTTCCCGCACCAGGCCAATCATTGACCCTATTTGCGGGTGAAACAGGGGCTCTCCAAAACCACCGAAGTAAATTACAGGTCGTTGGGGAAAACACTCCAGGTCCTCCAAAATTTTTTCCAGGAGGGCCACTTCCATATCTCCGGGGGACTCTTTCCAGCTATGGCGGATGCAGGTTATACAGTTGAAATTACAGCGGCTGCTGACCTCCAGGTAAATCCGCTGTAAGTCCAGCTGAAAGGGGTGATAAAAATAGCCCCCCTCCATCTTTTCCCAGAAGCCCGGGGGTAGTTTTCTGTTTTTCACCCTCCGGCCACGGGCGGGAATATTCCTACCCGATCCCCCTCCTGCAGGACATAATCCTTCTGCCGCCGCAGATTATTGACAAAAACAATTTTCACTTCCTCCTTGGGCACCCCCAGTTCCCGGAAAAGGTCACTCAGGGTGCTTCCTTCCTCCACTTCCAGGGGAAATTCCCCTGCTTCCGGGCCACCGGGATTAAACCGGCGTAAATTAGCAAAAAGGTTAACCTTAATCTGGGCCAAACTTTCCACCTCCAATATTTAAAGGGGTGCCGGAGCACCCCTTTTTCCTGTCTTAGAAGTCCCAGAGCTGATCCAGTTCATCATCGGTAATTTCAAAAACCCTATCGTGGGGCGGAAGTTTTTCCCGGCGCATGAATTCAGGAATTCGGTCATCGGCCCGGGTCAAACCGGCTGCCTCATTGAATTTCCGCTCCATTTTCAGTATTTTTTTGCCAATATCCAGGACATCATCCCCGGTATAGGAGGTGCCCAGAACCCCGTTAACAGTTTCCAGCATCCCTTCAAAACCGCTCTCACTGTCCAGGAGGGCAAAAGTGATAAATAGACAGTACCCGCTGCTGTCCACGAAGGCGGTGGTAGCCTGGAAATCTCGGGATAATTCTACCTTGCCCTGTGGATCCAGGGGATCTGATTCTCCTCCCACCGAAAGGATCTCCGGCGCAATGGTATAGCCGGCAGTATGATCGGCTCCCATGGTAGAGGTGATATAGGTAACCCCGATACCCTTAACCGAACGGGGCTCATAGGCGGGCATCCCCTGATTCTTGACCACGGGAACCCGGGTTACTCCCAGGGCTTTTCCGGTTAAGCCTGCCCCGTTGCCAATTATCCGACCCAGGGGGGTTCCCCGCCCTACTTCTCGCAGAAGATCTATAGCCTTTTCACTGTCCCCAAATTCAGCCAGGCCACCTTCCATGGCCACTCCCAGGGTTACCCCGGCTTCGATGGTATCCAGGCCCAGATCATTGCAGATATAGATCATTTCTGCAATAGCATCCAGATCATCGATATCCAGATTGGCCCCCAGGGACCAGTCCGACTCATATTCAATACAGGAAACGTGTTCTGTGCCGTCTTTTCGTGGCCAGACATTGGAGCAACGGATGACACAACCGGGCGAGCAGGAATGGCCCATCATCCCCTCTCCGCCGCGTTTTTTCACTTCATCCGCAATAGTTTCCCCGGCAATGGCTTCGGCTTCATCAAACACGCCACTGCGGAAATTGCGGAAGGGCAGACCCCCGGCCTGATTGAGAATATTAATCAGAACCGCAGTCCCAAAACTGTTCAGAGCTCCCCCGGGTTTGGTTACATCGTGATTGCGTAGGGCTTCAGCCAGTTTACGCTGCCCGATCTTGAACAGGTCGCTGTCAGCCATTTCCACTCCAGGCCCGTCCCGCTCAATTACAATGGCCTTGACCCCTTTACTGCCCATGGTAGCTCCCAGGCCGCCCCGCCCGGAATAACGGGAGGCCCGGTACTCGGGATCATTGTAGCATATTCCTGCCATGGCCATTTTCATCTCCCCGGCAGGACCGGTACCGCAGATATCCACATCTCCATATTGTTCGCGCAGTCGGGTAATAGTGTCATACATCCCCAGACCCTTTAATTCGGGGGCTGAAATCAGCTCTCCCCCCTCACTGTTAACCCGCAGGACATAACGCTGCTCTTTATCCGCAGGCAAGCCCTCCAGGATCAGCGCCTGATAACCCAGTCGGGCCAGACTCTGGGCAAAAGGAGTCCCGGCATTCGATTCTTTTATGCCTCCGGTCAGGGGCGATTTCCCCCCGGCGGAAATGCGGCCCGAAGAAGGAGCAGAAGTTCCGGTAACAAATCCAGGGGCAAAAATCAGCTTGTTGTTTTCTCCCAGGGGATGACAGCCCGGATCGACTTCTTCATTGATAAACTGGGAGGTAAGCCACCTACCACCCTTACCGGCATATTTTTCTGCCGGTTGTTCCTGCCTGACTTCTAAAGCAGACATATCAACCCTCAGCCATTTTTTCACTAAAACCCCTCCCTGCTTTTTTTCTTGCACCCAATTCCCTTTTTAATTTCTCAGCGTGTGGTAAATATTCTCGGAGAAACTCAAGATTCCTTCATCGATAAAAAAACCCCTGTTGCCGGGGAAAGTTCTGCCAGCGACCAGGGGCCTTCTTGTTGTTAAAAAAAGTTCAATTCAGCAGCAGGTACTCCAGCAGAAAAAACAGGAGGAGAAAAACCAAGAGCAGCAGGTCAAAATCCAGGTTGGCGAAACTGGCCCAGCCGCCTCCCCGACGATCCAGCCCCTTTAAAACCACTCCACCCCGACTGCCAACCCGGTTTTTGATCTCCGTCAATTCCTCCCGGCCTTCGGCTGCTCCCCGGGAGGCCAGATTCCAGAATCCCTGATAGGCCTCTC
>PWFS01000148.1 GCA_003554145.1 Halobacteroidaceae bacterium
ACTTCTGCCCTGATTAATTCCTCATAAAAAACCCGGTACTCTTCCTCGGTAAAGGGGCAATTAATATAATCTCCACCATCTTTTTCATAACGAGAACCGAAATATGCTATATCCATATTAATGGAATCGGTATAAATCAGTGGCGCGGCTGCATCGAAAAAGTACAGGCTCTCCTGTCCGGTCAACTCCTTGAGCTTTTCGGTAAAAACAGGTGATGTCAGTGGTCCAGTCGCCAGAACTGTTACTGATCCCGGATTGAGTTCCCGGACTTCCTGGCGAATTACTTCAATGTGGGGGTGCTTTTCCAGGACCCGGGTTACTGCCGCGGGGAAGCGTTCTCGGTCAACAGCCAGGGCATTGCCCGCAGGAACCCGGTACTGCCGGGCCATCTTCAAAATCAGTGACCCCAGTTTATCCAGTTCTATTTTTAAGATCCCACCGCCTGTACTTTCCTTTTCCGAGCCCAGGGAATTACTACAAACCAGCTCTGCCAGGTGTCCCGTCTGATGAGCAGGAGTACTCTCCCCGGGGCGCATTTCATAAAGCCGCACTTTTTCTCCCCGGCAGGCAATCTGCCAGGCCGCCTCGGCCCCGGCCAGCCCTCCTCCAATTATTTCAACCCCTGCCACCTTTATCCTCTCCCTGTTCATAATCACATTCTTCCCTGGCGCAAAAACGTTTGACTCCTTTTTTAGTCCTTTTTTCCTGCAAGAAGGCTCCACAGCTGGGACAATTCTCCGGTAGGGGCCGAGCCCAGGTAATATACTCACACTCGGGAAAATGATCACAACCGAAAAAGGTTCGCCCCTTCTTACTGCGGCGTTGAACAATATTTCCTTTGCCACAGGCAAAACATTTTATATCCTCCAGGAGCATATAGGGTTTAGTATTGCGGCACTCGGGAAAGGCGGGGCAGGCCAGGAATTTACCAAACCTTCCATGTTTAACAACCATCATGGCCCCACACTTATCACATTCGATGTCCGTTTCAATATCCTCAATTTCCACTTCCTGCATCTGTTCCTGGGCTTTTTCCAGTTTAACTTTAAAGTCATCATAAAAATCACGTAGCAACTGCACCCAGTCTTCCTCATTATCTTCAACTTTATCCAGTTTTTCTTCCATACTGGCCGTAAACTGAACCTCGGTAATTTCCGGGAAAAAGGAGGTCAGAAGATCATTGACTTTGAAACCCAGGTCAGTGGGCTTAAACCGTTGATTTTCACTGATAATATAGCCCCTCTGCTGAATGGTGCTGACTATAGGGGCATAAGTTGAAGGTCGCCCAATCCCCTTGTTTTCGAGTTCTTTTACCAGTGTACCCTCGGTATAGCGAGGGGGTGGCTGGGTAAAATGCTGTTTTTTCTCCAGGGCTTCCAACCGGGCCTGTTCCCCTTCTTTCAGGGGAGGGAGGATATTTTCTTCAATTGTCTCTGTGCCCAGAACCTGGAGAAAACCAGGGAAAATAATCCGGGATCCATTGGCCCGAAATGTATATTTCCCACCCTGAACATCAACATTCAGGCCAGAAAACTCAGCCGGTTTCATCTGGCTGGCAATAAATCGTTCCCAGATAAGGCTGTAAAGCCGGAATTGATCTTTATCCAGGAATTTTTTTATTCGATCGGGAGTCATCTGGGGATCAGTTGGTCTAATAGCTTCATGGGCATCCTGGCTGCCCCCCTTACCTTTATATTGCTGGGGTTTGTCGGGCAAAAACCGGGAGCCAAATTTTTCTTCTATAATCTGGCGAGCTGCTTTTTGAGCCACGGGTGAGGTGCGGACTGAATCAGTCCGCATATAGGTGATAAGGCCGGTTGGCCCTCGCCTTTCAACTGGCAACCCCTCATAAAGTTGCTGGGCAACAGTCATTGTTTTGCGCGCAGTAAATTTTAGCCTTTTTATTGCTTCTTGCTGCAGGGTGCTGGTAATAAAGGGAGGCAAAGGCCTCCTTTTCCTTATTTTTTCTTTAACCCGGGTAATTTTATATTTTTCTTTCTTGATTTCCTCAACCAGGTTTTGGGCCTGTTCTTCATTCTTTATTTTTACTTTATCCTGATCAATGCGGAAAAGGCGGGCAGAAAAATCCTTCTTTCCCGCTTTAAATTTCCCGGTTACGGTCCAGTATTCCTCTTCTTTAAAATCTTCAATTTCCCGTTCCCGTTCACAGATAAGACGGACTGCAACGGTTTGAACCCGACCCGCGCTCAATCCTTTTTTTACTTTTTTCCAGAGCAGAGGACTCAACTTATAACCAACCAGTCGATCCAGAATCCGCCTGGCCTGCTGAGCATCAACCAGTTGATCATCAATATCCCGGGGTTTTTCCATCGCTTTTTTTACTGCTCCCCGGGTAACTTCATTGAAAACCACCCGGCACTGCGGGTTGGGAATGTTTAAAGCCCGCTGGAGGTGCCAGGAAATGGCCTCCCCTTCCCGGTCAGGGTCAGTTGCCAGGAATACTTCATCGGCTTTTTTGGCTTCTTTTTTTAAACCGGCCAGGATTTTCCCTTTGCCTCGGATTGTAATATAGTGGGGCTTAAAATTATTTTCAACATCAACACCCAGTTTGCTTCGGGGCAAATCAATCAGGTGACCCATGGATGCTTCAACCTTATAATTTTTCCCCAGAAATCTTTTTAAGGTCCGGGCCTTGGCCGGGGATTCAACAATCACCAGTTTCTGTGCCATCCTATCTCGTCCCTTCAGTTAATATAATATCTGGCGTCCTGCATAAAAGGCGAAAACTCAGGAATTGAACGGGCCAGCACTGCCAGTTCTTCAGCGATCAGGATTTTTTCCAATGCCTGCCACAGGCTGGAGCAATCCAGGGGCAACTCCCTTTCGCTGAATAGGGTCAGCAACAGATACTCCCATTGCTGTAAATCAAGAAGACCCGTTGTCTGAACTTTCCACAACACCCCGGTAGCCCTGTTGGTTAAATTCATTTTTTCTTCCAGGGTCAGCAGGCGCTGTCGAAGGGAGGAAAGTTCAACTCCCGCCAGGGGAGTAAGATCAATTACATTCTGTTGCTGCTGGGCAAAAATAAGCTGAAAAGCTGCATCAATATCTTCAAGGGGGTATCCTTCATCCAGAAGATATTGAACCAGTTCCTCTTTTTTAATGTTAATTTCTTCTTCGGAAATCTTTTCCATCAAAAAATTTAAAATCTGAGCCACATTTTCGTTCAAGAATACCCCTCCTTCCATACTATTTATATATTATAGGGCTTCCCTAACGGTTTGTAAAGGCAGGATCCCTACTGCAAAAAATCTATGTCCCTCTGAATTCGGCGGAGATACCTGATCAAAGGATAACCAAGACCAAGGATAACAATAGCCTGGCTGACCGTTATACTGAAAGCCACTTCCCAGTAGGGCAGATCAAAAAGAAGGTGTAGATAGGCACTGACCAGAAAGCCATTGAGAATTATGGGACTGAGGTAGGCCAGAAAGTTTTTGCGAAAAAGATAGGTCAAAAAAGCTGCCAGGAGAGAAATGAGACTGCCCAGTCCTATATCGACCAGCCCCAGGCCCCCAAAGATATTGGCAATCAAAACTCCGGCAAAAACCCCCGGCACTGCTTCCAGGTACAGAATGGGGAGCACTGTAAGAGCTTCTGCCACCCTTAACTGTACCGGGCCAAAACTTATAGCCTGCAGGAGAAAAGTAATAACAATATAAAGGGCCGCTATTACACCGGCCCGGGCAATTTTCTTACTCAAAAAGAGTCCCTCCTTTTTGATCCCCTGCCTTTCGAACCGGGGAGAAGGAAAACCGGTGCAGGGGACAGGGTCCCAGGTCCTGTAGAGCAAGCAGATGATCGGGACTGCCATAGCCCTTGTTATGAGCAAACCCGTATCCCGGATATGACCGATCCAGACTTTGCATAATCCAGTCCCGCAAAACCTTGGCCACAATTGAGGCCGCAGCAATAACCAGGGATTTATTATCCCCTCCAACCACCGTGGTCTGCTTTATTTCCAGGCCTTCGAGCTTCTGATTTCCATCCACCAGGACATGATCAACCCGGCTTTTTATTCCTTCCAGGGCCATTATCATTGCCTGGCAGGAAGCTCGCCCTATATTGAGCCGATCAATTTCTGAAGGGGTTACAAGCCCTACTCCCCAGGCATCACTATATTTATGGATTAAACAAAAGAGCTCTTCCCGCTGACGGGGAGAAAGTTCCTTGGAATCCTGAATTCCATAGAGTGGCGCACCGGGGCGCAGCAAAACAGCAGCCCCTACTACCGGGCCTGCCAGGGGGCCTCGGCCCACCTCATCAACCCCTGCCAGTTGAAAACCTTCCTGTGGAAAGTGTCCCCGATCAAAGGCAGTCATGGCCCGAAACCTTTCAATTCGATTCTGCCGGGCCTCCATTTCTTTTTTTAGATTGCGCCCGATTTTCTGCACCCCCTGCCGGGGATCATCCAGCAGGGCCTGCACCAGGTCCAGAGAATATACTTTTTTGCCCTGAATGGCCTTTTTAATCTGGGCAATTGTTAGCTCTTCCAGCAACTCTACGTCTCCTCCTCCTCGGGGTATTCCAGAGTTACCCTTCCCAGATAGCCCTTCCTGAAATCCTGCAAAAGAAGGGAAGCGGCTTTTTCCAGATAAATGGCTCCACCCGGCTGAAAACAGCCTCGAGCCCGCCCTACTCCCTCCAGGGCTTCCCAGGGAATAATCCCTTCCAGGGGAAAGCCATATCTGTCTTCAAAACCCGGCACCCTGATCTGACTCAGTCGTTTAAGCAGCTCATAGGCCACCTCCAGGTTATCGAAAACCCCTTCTCGCAGGGCTCCTACTGCAGCAAGAATCAGGCCGGTTTCCCGGTCCTGATCCGGCCCCGCAATTCCAGGAGTATCCAGCAGAGAAAGATCAGAATTAACTTTTAGCCATTGTTTGCCCCTGGTGGTCCCGGCCACATTTCCAGTTTTGGCCATCTTCCTTCCAGCCAGGGCATTAAGAAGAGTTGACTTCCCAACATTGGGTATTCCAGCCACCATAATTCGCAGGGGGCGCTTCCCTTTTTCCTTTTTCTGGCGGTAGGACTTAATCTGATCAGCTTTTTCCTGCATGGAATTTTTTAATTCCGACAATCCTTCCCGGCGGGGAATATCAAGGACAAAAACCTGATCTCCCTTGCTGCTAAAATAATCACCCCATTGCCTGGTCCCTTCTTTGTCGGCCAGATCCCCCCGGGAAAGAACAATAAACCGGTCCTGACCCTTGAGCAATTGGTCCAGATCCCTGGGCCTGCTGGTAACAGGAATTCTTGCATCCCTAACCTCCAGCAACAGGTCAATCATAGATATATTATCCTGCAATTCTTTTCTGGTTTTAACCATAAGTCCTGGGTACCAGTTGTTCATTCAACTACCTCCATAAAACAAAGAGGGACAACAGTCCCCCTTTGGATTAAAACCTCTTTTCTTTGACCCGGGCAGCTCGCCCTACTTTCTTGCGCAGGTAGTAAAGCTTGGCCCGGTTAACATCGCCCCGTCTGACGACTTCAATTTTCCCAATGCTGGGGGAATGCAGGGGAAAGGTTCTTTCCACTCCAATTCCGTGAGATACCTTCCGAACGGTGAAGCTTTCTCGCAGACCTCCACCTTTTCTCCGGAGCACAATCCCCTGGAAAAGCTGGGTCCTTTCCTTGCCTCCCTCCACAACTCGGACCTGAATTTTTACCGTATCACCCGGTTTGAACTGGGGAATATCTTCTCTTAAATGTTTCCCTTCAATTCGATCAATACCTTTCATTGCTGTCCTCCTTTCCGTCCAGACCATCCCTGATCTCAATCTTAACCTGTTCCAGCAACTCCTGTTCCTCGGGACTTAGCTGGGCCTCCTGGAACAGATCAGGCCTTCTGATAAGAGTCTGGCGCAATCTTTCCTTTTTTCTCCAGCGTTCTATTCGTTTATGATCCCCGCTTAATAAAACCCGGGGCACTCTTCGACCGGCAAATTCCTCCGGCCGGGTATAGTGGGGATGATCCAGTAGCCCATGATAAAAGGAATCTCCGGCTACCGAGTCTTCATCTCCCAGCACCTCGGGCAGAAGTCGAACCACAGCTTCTACCACGACCATAGCTGGAACTTCCCCTCCATTCAGGACATAATCACCAATAGAGAGTTCTTCATCTACAAGTTCTTCGCGAACCCTCTCGTCAACACCTTCATATCGCCCGCAAATTAAAGTTAAGTTTTTAATCTGGGATAATTCCCAGGCTTTATCCTGATCAAAGGTCCGCCCCTGAGGAGTAAGAAAAACAACCCGTCCTGCCTGAGGGATCTGTTTTACTGCTCTCCAGATAGGTTCCGGTTTCAATACCATTCCCGGTCCCCCACCGTAGGGATAATCATCAACCATGCGGTGGCGATCAGTGGTGAATTCCCGCAGGTCATGAGTAGCAATCTGCACTGCACTTTTTTCCCTTGCTCGTCCAATTATTCCCTTCTGCAAAAAAGGAATAAATAATTCCGGAAAAATTGTTATTATATCAATCCGCATATTTCCCCGCCTCCCGCAGGCCCGGCAGCATTATAATTTCCATTCGGGACCGGCCCATATCTACTTCCTTTATAACTCGGTGCAGGGCCGGGATCAATAGTTCCTGCTGCCCCTTTTTCACCAGGAATACGTCATTGCCAGGTAGGGACAAAACCTCTTTTAATTCACCCAGGTATTCCCCACTGGTGCAGTAAACCTGCATCCCCAGGAGATCATAAATGTAATATTCCCCGGGGGGCAACTCTTCCCGCCAGGATTCGGGGATCCAGAGAAGGCTATCCCGCAACCCTTCGGCCTCTTCCAGGGAATCAATTCCTGCGGCTTTTAAATAAACAAATCTCCGATGACAGCGCACTTGAACTAATTCCAAGGTTTCATATTCTGGAATATCGGTGAAGACCCGGGACAGGTTTTTAAATCTTTCCGGGGAACGGGTCCAGGGCTCAACCTTTAATTCCCCTTTTACCCCCTGGGGTTTTAACACCTTGCCCACAGCCAGATATTCCATAACAACACCTCGCTACTCCGGATAAGGGGTCGCTAATCAGTCCAGGATATCCACCTGACTCCTCTTGCCCTCCCGGGCAGCAGAGGCTTTAGCTACAGTCCTGATAGCCTTGGCAATTCGACCCTGTTTACCTATTACTTTTCCCATATCTTCTTCAGCTACTTTAATGCCTACCCGCAGTGTCTTATCCTCTTCTTCCACAAAAACCTGCACCTGATCTGGATTATCCACCAGGGCACAGGCAATATACCTGATAAGTTCCTGCAAAGGAAGCCCCCCTCGCTATTTCTCCTGTTGAAATTTTTCCATTATACCGGCCTTGCGGAAGAGTGCCCGGACGGTATCCGACGGGCGAGCACCTTTAGCCATCCAGTCCAGGGCTTTTTCTTCTTCGATTTTAACTTCAGCCGGTTCCCGGGTGGGATTATAATATCCCAGCTCATCAATAAAACGCCCATCCGGAGCCCGCCTGGAATCCGCAACCACAAAGCGATAAAATGCATTCCTCTTGGCACCCATTCTTTTTAACCTGATTTTTACTGCCAAACTGTTCACCTCCACTTTTGTTCTAGAAGGGGAAGGGGTTTTTCATCATGGATTTCTTCCCCGGCTTTTGAAATCTCTTCATCATTTTTTTCATTTCCTTAAACTGCTTGAGCAGCCGATTGACCTCCTGGGTGGAAGTTCCACTGCCGCTGGCAATTCTACGACGCCGACTTCCATCAATTATTTCTGGACTCTGCCTTTCTTTTCTGGTCATTGAATTAATAATGGCCTCAGTATAGGTCAGCTGCTTTTCATCCACCTGGAGTTTTTTTAACATCTTTTTGTTGCCCATTCCAGGCAGCATTCCAATGATATCTTCCAGGGGACCCATTTCCCGCACCTGATGCAACTGCTCCAGAAAATCATCGAAGGTAAAGCTGGCTTCCCGCATTTTCTTTTCCATCTGGGCGGCCTGTTCCTGATCATAGCTTTTTTCTGCTTTTTCGATCAGGCTCATCATATCACCCATGCCCAGAATTCGGGAGGCCAGTCGATCAGGATGAAACGGCTCCAGGGCATCTGCTTTCTCTCCAACCCCCACAAATTTTATGGAAGCATCGGTCACCGCCTTAATTGAAAGAGCAGCTCCTCCCCT
The DNA here is from genome assembly GCA_003554145.1 of Halobacteroidaceae bacterium. Lineage (GTDB taxonomy): Bacteria > Bacillota > Halanaerobiia > B1SED10-174 > B1SED10-174 > T1SED10-26. Next base: position 8,166 of record PWFS01000148.1, read on the forward strand.
GGCATCTCCATCCATTTTGGTCAGGATTACCCCGGTGAGCCCCAGATCCTTATTAAAACTCTGGGCCAGGTTTACTGCATCCTGACCGGTCATGGCATCAGCAACCAGGAGAATTTCAGCCGGTTTAAGATCCTTCTTAAGATCTGCAAGTTCAGCCATCATCTCCTCATTGATATGCAGACGCCCCGCGGTGTCAATAATAACCGGGGCCATTCCGTCCCGGCGGGCCTGGGAAAGAGCCCCCCGACAGATATCCCTGGGGCTGGTTTTCGTTCCCAGGGAGAAAACCTCCAGATCAGTCTGCTGACCCAGGGTCTCCAGCTGATCAATTGCTGCAGGTCGATAAACGTCTGCTGCCACCAGGAGCGGCCTTTTCCCACCTTTTTGCAGGTACTTGCCCAGTTTGGCGGTGGCGGTAGTTTTTCCTGCTCCCTGGAGGCCAACCAGCATAATGACAGGGATTTCCCCCGTAAGCTGAAGCTCTGCCCGCTCCCGACCCATCAGTTCTGTTAACTCCTGATGGACAATTTTAACTACCTGCTGCCCGGGGGTCAGGCTGGAAAGCACTTCCTCCCCTACAGCTTTTTCTTCCACGCGAGCAACAAAATCCTTTACTACCCGGAAATTAACGTCAGCTTCCAGGAGAGCCATTTTGACCTCCTTCATAACTGCCTTAACATCCCGGGGAGAAATTTTACCTTTGCCCCGCAGTTTTTGCATTGCTCCCTGCAGTTTTTCCGAAAGACTGGCAAAAACCAATATTACCAATCCCCTCTCATAATTTTTCCATTTGCTTTACCTTTTGCAGTAAAGCTTCCCTTTGCGAACACGAACATCCGTTGAGCCCTGCTTTGATTTCTTCCAGGCCCTGTTTCAGTTTCCGATCTCTCTGCACCAGTCCCATTCTACCCTCATATTCCTGTAATACCTGTTCTGCACGGTGCAGGTGATCATAAACCGCCTGCCTGCTGATTTTCAATTCTGCCCCTATCTCTCCCAGGGAAAAATTTTCCATGTAGTACAGGCTGATAATTTCCCGCTGCCTGGGGGTGAGGAGGGCTCCGTAAAAATCGAAAAGATAGCCAATCAGCACCGTTTTTCCCAGCATAAAATCACCTGCATTCTGTTAAGGAAAATACCTTTACAGGTGATAGTATAATAAACACTGATCCCTTTGTCAAGCATATTGTCGCTAAAAAAGACCCTATTCTCCCTCCAGGAGTTGCCCCACGAACAGTTCTGGAATAAAGGGTTTTAAATCCTCCATCCCTTCTCCCAGCCCCAGTTTAAAAACTGGCAGGTCTAATTCCCTGGCCAGAGGAAAAACAATTCCTCCTCGTGCTGTTCCATCCAATTTGGTCAGGATCACCCCATCAATTGTCAGGGCCTCATTAAAAATACGGCCCTGTTCCAGGGCATTTTGCCCGTTGGTCGCATCCAGAACCAGGAGGGTTTTCAAATTGGGCTGATTCCGGTTAAGAACCCTTTTTATTTTTTTTAATTCTGCCATTAAATTTTTCTCTGTATGGAGCCGTCCAGCGGTATCAACCAGCAAAAGGTTCTTGCCCCGGGCCAGGGCAGATTCCCGGGCGTCATAACAAACCGCTGCTGGGTCCGAACCCGAACTCTGAGCAATAACGGGCAGGTTGAGCCTTTCTCCCCAGATTTTCAGCTGATCAATAGCTGCTGCCCGGAAGGTATCCCCGGCTACCAGCATGGGGGCAAAATTTTCCTGTTGAAAATG
>PWFS01000229.1 GCA_003554145.1 Halobacteroidaceae bacterium
CCTTCAAGGGGCTAGCGCAGATAGGATTCAATGAATTTAAAAGCCAGCTGCAGGGCTTTTTCCGGGGGAACAAAGATATCGGGCAGCTGACCCCTTCCCTCCCGGGAGGAAAAGTCCAGTTCGGGGAACAGGGTAACTCCAAATTTAACCTCAATCCCGGAAGCCGGCAGGGAAAAAGGAACCACATTCCCGGCGGTGGTAGCCCCCCGGGTATTGGACCCGATTATAATGACGTTTTCTACCTGCCGGAGGGAGCGAACAAAGGATTCGGCAGCAGATGCAGTATTATAATCGACTAAAACAATCAGGTAGCCCTGATTCTGGATCTCAACCGGCTCATAAAATCTGAGTTCAGACCAGCCTCCTTCTCTGGGGGCAAAACGTTGTTCCAGGGTATCATAAACCCCTACTCCCTCCTCCCGGAAGTGCAGCTGCAGGGCCTGAGAAGTCCGGGTTCTCAGATCTATGGCCCCCTGGGCCACCCCCGGTGTTACAGAGCTGGAGGTATAATTTTGGATCCATTGCCGGGGGTACCAGTCCGATCCCCCTGAATTACCCCGGATATCCAGGATAACAATTTCTTCGGTGCTTAATTGTCGGGCTTTATCCAGGAAAAGACTGAGTTCCTGCTCTCTCCCGGTTCCCAGGCTGCGGGATTCCACAATGGGGATATCTTCTTTTTCATAATAAAAATAGGCGTGGGAGTCGAAAGAGTTACTTTTTACCGGATAAAGGTAGATATCCCGGGTGAGGGATCGGTCGTCTCCTTTTAAAAGGAGTTCTACCTGATAGGGACTGCTAACCGGGGTCATGGCCATGGGTCGGTAAATCAGTTCCCCGGCCTGATTCAAAGATAATCGCAGATACTTTTCCGGATCCTGATTATTGCAGGCTTCCAGGTAGAGTTTTTGACCCTCCTCCTGGAGGAAAAAGCCCTGCTCATCCCGATAAAAATCCCACTGCTCCGAATAATGGAGGTGATGATATTCCAGGAAAGAATTGCTGGCAATGGAGAAATGCCCGTCATTGATGAAGGAGAGCTGCTCAATTAATTTTTCCTCCAGGTTACTGACCTCAATTTCTGCCCCGGAGGAATAGGTCGTAAGATACTCCATTAAATTGTCCCGGGCAGGAATAAAGTAATCTTCGCCCCCCTGCAGCTTATAACCGGCATAACCGTACCTGAGCACGGAAAAAAGAAATTCAATATCCTGCCGGGCCTCTTCGGGTTTGATGCTGCTGCTCCGGGGCCGGGGATCCAGGCGGATTTTTTCCGGATCCACCTCATTGAATTCCTGATAGGAATAGAGCAGGGGGTTGAGCTGCTCTTCAATTTCTTCCGGGCTCAGGGTTTGTAGAAAACGGTTTTCCTCTATCGCCTTTTCCAGGGCGGGAGCCTTTTCCAGGTCCAGGGGTTGAAAATCACTCCTCTGGGGCAGAAGGATTAATCCCAGAACCAGCATTCCCACCACCAGGGCCAGCAAAGCCATTTGTTTTTTGCCGATCCTGTAAAAATTCATTATTTCTACTCCCTGGCTTCAGATTGTTTTTTTCCTGACGCTAAAAATGTTTGTAAAGTCTTTCTTCATTATTGGCGCCTGAATTCCTTTGTCCTGATTTGATTTTTTTAAAGGAGGGGGGGAAAGGGAGAAAAAAAGGGAGAGCAAAAAAGGGACTCTGGAGGAGAAAGGAGTATAAAAAAAATATTGGTTGATTTAAATCAAAAAGGGGAGGGCGGTTCATTTGAATGGAGAAAAAAAATTAATAAAATGCGGAAAATTGTTTGATGGCATAACCTCAGAACTGCAGGAAAACAGGGAAATCCTGGTGCAGGGCAACAGGATTGTTGAGGTGGGAGAAAATTTAAAGAACCGGGGGGAGGACCGGATTATTGATTTAAGTGATGCCACCGTGACCCCGGGTCTGATTGATGCCCATGTTCATTTTCAACATTTTGACTGGAAGAACCGGGCCTGGGAAACAATTCATGGCTCGCCCTCCTGGAAGGCCATGGCTTTCCTATATAATGCCAGAAAGGCCCTGGCCCGGGGTTTCACTACTGTCCGCCACACCGGGAGTTCAGCCTTCGATGAATATGGAGGGATCAGTGCCAGAAAGCTAATCGATGCCGGCTATTTTGAAGGGTGCCGGTTGGTAGTCCTGCCCCACTATCACGCGGCGGTGGGAAGTCACGGTGATGATAGTCAGCTCCTGGCTTCCAACCCACCCCTGGCCCGGGCCTTTTACGAGATGTTTCCCACCCAGGGATCCGGAGTGGATTTTTTCCGGGATTCGGTGCGGGAACAGGTTAAATACGGGGCTGATTTTATCAAGATAATGGCCACCGGGGGCTTTTCCACCCCCAACGATTCCCCCGATGATCAACAGCTGAGTGACGAGGAAATGCAGGCCATTATTGATACTGCTCATCAGCTGAATAAAAAGGTAACCGCCCACGTTTATGGGCCGGATTTAATGAAAAAGCTGATAATGATGGGGATTGACTGCCTGGAACACGGCGCCCTCATGAATGAAGAAGTGGCCCGCCTGATGGAAGAAAAAGGAGTATACCTGGTGCCAACTTTTTGCCCCTATGATGAGGTTATTCGGCCGGATGAGGAGAAGCTGGCTCAGAAATCCCCTGAATTCCAGGCCAAGCTCAAACAATATGCTTCCCGCCTGAAAAAAGGCCGGGAAATAATCATTCAGAGTGGAATCAAGCTGGGTTACGGAAGTGATTTTGTGGCCGTGCATCACCCCTATGATGGGGGTTATGAATTTTCCTCCTGGTTTTTAAGCGGAATGGAACCCCTGCGGGCCCTTAAAGCGGCGACCTCGGTTAATGCGGAAATTGTGGGCCGAACTGATCTGGGGACCATAGAGCCCGGTCAGCTGGCAGATATTGCCGCCTGGAAAAGAGATATTATGACCGATCACCGGGCCCTCCTGGATTGTGCCTTTGTTATGAAGGATGGGGAGGAGTACCCCACGGAGAGGGTTGAATAACCTGATGCAGAAAAAAGCTCCAATTACTCACCCGGAATTTTTACCGTAATGGATGGCCCCCTGGGGGCATCTACGGCTGCAGTCCAGGCCCAACAGGCATTCCCGGCTTTTTATGGAATATATTCCTGCGGGGCTCTGAACTGCTGCCGCAGGGCAGACCCGCTTACAAATTCCACAGCCATTACATCGATCCTGATCAATATTCAGCTTGAACCGGGATATTGAACCCGGTCCCCTCAGGATAGTTCCGTACGGGCAGAGGTAGCGGTGCCAGAATTCCTCGGGGAAGAAGAGGGTCAGGATGACTCCGGCAGCAAATAAGGCGGGGAGAACGGGTATCTGTCTCCCCGTAATCATGCTGAACAGGAAGGTGGCCAGGAATAGAACCAGGATCAGATATCGGACCCCGTCCCGGCTGAGAATAGCAGGGCTGCTCTGTTTTTTTACTCCGGCTTTCTTTTTGAGGAAGGTAACTACCTTCATCACGGTATTAATGGGGCAGAGCCAGCCGCAGTAGCCCCTTCCCAGGAGGAAGGTAAAGGCTATCCCCAGGAGAAAAACCACCAGCCACAGCTGAATCATTCCCGAAAAAACAGCGAAGGCAAACAGCAATAAAAAAACAGCCTGGACCAGGCGTTGCAGGAATTCGTTCATGTGAATACTCCCTTTCCGGATCTCTTTTTCTAGAGTATACTGGGAGCAGGACAAAATAAAAGTAACCAAAGTTACAGGATGGCCGGGAAGGGAGGGGTTTTTATCAATATTAACAATTACCTGGGGGCCCTGAACAACACCGACCTTTTTGCCGGGTTTTCCCGTGGGGAATTAAAGGATCTTCTGCAAAAGTCAGGTTATGAGTTGAAAAGGTATGAAAAGGATCAGATTGTTCACCTGCAAAATGAAACCTGTAGGGCCCTGGATATTATCCTGGAGGGCCGGGTGGCAGTGCAGAAACTTGATGAAGAAGGCAATGTTCTCACCATCAATGTTTTTTCGGCCGGGGATATAATTGGAGCCAACCTGATTTTTTCCCGGGATAATTTTTATCCAATGACCGCCATAGCTGAAAAAGAAACCATTATTCTACACCTGGGTCGGGAAGCAATTGTCCAGCTGGGCTATAAAAAGCCCGATTTTTTGATCAATTTACTGGGCATTATTTCCGATCGAGCCCTCATTCTGGCCGATAAGATAAAAAAAATTTCCCATAAAAATATCCGGGAGCAGATTATTGATTTTTTGACCTATGAATATCACCTGCAGAAAACAAAAGAAATTGAGCTTAATTATTCCAAGAAAGAACTGGCAGAGAGGTTCGGGGTGCAGCGCCCCTCCCTGAGCCGGGAATTAAAAAAAATGAGAGAAGCGGGTCTTCTTGATTTTGATGCCCGGACTGTTACCATCCTGGATCTGGATCTGATCCGAAATCGAAGTGGAGACGGGATAATATCGGGGGATTAATTTGGAGATGTACGGGGAACGCCCAAAGGAGGGTGGAAACTGAGTAAACTAAAGTACAGGGAGATTAAAGCCCGTGATTATGAGGTTTTCAAGAAAATAATTGATGATACCTGGGAAATTAATAAGTATTCTTCCAGCCCTACGCCGGTCCGGGTCGGCCTGGAAATTTACCTGCGGTGGGGGCTTTTTCGGGCCAGTTATTCCCGGGTGGCCGAAGAGGGTGGAGAACCGGTTGGTTTAATCCTGGGGCGGATCAAAACTGATTATCGCTGGTTAAGAAATATCAGGCATGTACCTGCCCTGCTCTGGGCCGTTTTAAAGTTTTTACTGGTTTTTCCCCGGGGGAAATTGCTATTTCAGCAGGCCGTTCGGGAGCATCAGGCCTATGATCAGCTATTGCATGCTGCCCGGGGCAGTTTTGATGGAGAGGTGGTCCTGTTTATTGTTTCCGAAGAAATGCGGGGCCGTGGGGTCGGAAAGGAACTCATCACTGATTTCCTGGAGCTCTGCAGGGGGCGGGGTTTAAACCGGATCTACCTTTTTACTGATACCAGTTGCAACTATGGTTTTTATGATCGAATGGGGTTTCAGCGGATTGGAGAGAAAAAGATCAGGGATGAAACCCTGGAGTCAGGAAATGACTTTACGGTGTTTCTCTACGAATATCGATTTTAACAGCAAAAAGCATTTTGCTTCCCGGGGGTTTAACCTTTAACAACCGGACAATTTTTTCCTTTTGGATCGGGATCGGGGCAGTAAAAAATGGGGGCAGAATAGCAATTAACCGGGAGCCCGGGCAAGATGGGTATTGCTTGAGCCTATTGTAAGTACTGTAAAGGTCTGTGTAGATGGAATTTTTTCTAAGGTTAAAAACCATCCTGACTATCAAGTTACTTCCGAAACCCGCCTCCCGAACTATTATTAAACCAATAAGAACCTGGGTTTGGAAGGCGAGGATTTTGGGTCAACAAAAAGAGCTCAACTGGTTGGAGTTTCAGCAGAAACATGCCGACAGCATTTGTTCTAATCCTGCATTCTTTTACAATCGAGAAGGGGAAAATATAGTTAAGACGGAATCAGTTTTTAGGTTTTTCATTTTACAATGAAGCAAGTTAGATGATTTTTCAAAGGAGGTCCGGGAGAATTCCGTTAGTGGCTTTTTATTTTTCGGGAAACTTTTGTTATGCGCATGAAAAAGGAAATCGGGAGGGTCAATGAAATGGAAAAAATGGATATAGACCGACTGGTTAAGAGGATGCAGGGTTTTTCGGAACACTTTTGTTATGGGGAATTATCAAGGATCCTGGCCACTTATACTCCCGAAGGCGGGATTATGGTCCTGGGGATGACCGGGGAAGATCCAGAACTCTGGTGGGGTGTGGAGGACTTAAAAACACTGCAAAAAGCCCTCCCGGGGATTAAAAAGGATCAGGGGAATTTAAACTTCATTTTCCGCTATGCCGGGGAATGGGAGAGGGTGCAGAAAGGGATGGAAACAATTTCGGGGTGGGGTTATGAGCCCCGAAATGTCAATGTGGGTTATTTTACCAAACTGGCCAACCAGGGCGGAGAAATTAATTCAGGACCCTTTCACCTTTTGCCCCACCAAGAAATAGCGGAATTCAAAAAACTCGAGGAAGAAATTTTTCCCGACTTAAAAATTGCCTCTGCTGAGCTTCCGGGGTGGTGTGAGGATCAAAACCGGTTTATTTTAGTTTTCCGAGATGGGGGAGAAATAGGGGGTTTTGTGGCTATCAATACCGAGGCTGGTTGTGCTTTTGTCCGGAGCCTCGGCGTGTCTTCTCACCTTGGGGGACAGGGTTGGGGAAGAAAGCTAATGCAGGCGGGACTCGATCGTGCCCGATCAAAAGGAGCAGTTTCGTCCTTTTTATGGGTGGATAAAGATAATTCCCGGGCCCGCAAGTTGTACGAATCTTTGGGTTATGAGCAGGACCCAAAGGAAACGGAAGCTGTTTTCGGGGTTTAAAGGTTTTATCTAACGGTATCTTCCCCTATAAAAAAGATCCCTTACCGCAGACCCCAGCTAATTGTTACCGTTGAGAAGCTATTTAACTCCTGGGGGGTGATTTTCCCTTCCAGCGGGGTGCCTCTTTTTAGCGCCCCTAGAAAATTATGGAGTTTTTGATGTTAGGGATTATTCCCAGAAAAAGATAGATTTTCTTTCTCAATAGAGGGATTATCATGCTCAGTTTACAAGAAACCCAGGACAGAGAAAAAAATTTTAATTAAACATATCCCGACTGGTATATCATAGAAGACCCAAAGGGTTAAAGGAAAAAATTATCAACGGGTAAGTTCAGCTAATTTTTTTCAAAGGTGGCATAGTAAATTCAAGGGAAATGAAAGACCTGTTTGGGGGAGAAATAAATATGGATAAAAAAAGAGAAGAGCTAAAAAATAAAATTTTTGCCATCATACCAGAAAATTCAGTAGGAAGGTATGACCTTTTGCCAATATTTAGGGATATGGCATTATTTAAAGAAATTGTGAGTTTCTTATGTTATCCCTTTAGAGATAAAATTGATTTTGTTGTTGGCCCGGAAGCAATGGGTTGGATTCTGGGTACTGCAATGGCCCTGGAGTTAAATGCCGGGTTTTTGCCTGTAAGAAAGGGAAATAGATTACCTTATGAGGAAAAAAACTTGAAAACAACAAAATTTATTGATTATTCAAAGCAGGAAAAAACGTTGCAAATTGCCCTCTCTTCTACAGTTGAAAATGCTAATGTTTTAATTGTAGATGACTGGATAGAAACAGGATCACAGATTAAAGGGGTTATTAGTTTGTTTGACAGCTGCAAAATTAAGGGCATAGCTACAATCGGGATCGATTATAACAGCAATACTGGAGAATGGATTGACAGTAATCTTGCACACTATATCTGCAGGGAAGATTAAAGCTGGGTTTTGCAGGTTTGTGCCCGATTGTTTTGCAACAAAAAGAGCTTAGGGACAATAAAGATCAAAATCATAGAGTGTGCAAATACCTTTATAAGCTCTCGGGAGATTAGAGGGCTTTTTTAATTTGGGGCAAGTGAATTGGTTCTTCTCCTCCTGAAGGAAGTAATTGGCATAAAGAGTTACTGGAGAAAGATAGAGTATAATAAAGTTTGCAAAAGTAAAACAAAAAAGGAAGACCATCGGCAACTCCGAAAAATGGAATGTAAAGAAAAGAGATTATCAAAAATTGATTTTGCGAAGCTAAAGAATCAATTATAGAGCAAAATGAAGTTCTTGGAAAAAAACGTCAACAGCGGAAGAAAAATATAATCATTTTCGTTTTGCTGCTGTTTGCAGAGAGAAGGTGTTTATTATGAAAAAAAATGTTAAGAATGAAAAAATAAAAAAAATGATAGAAAATCACTATGTGTTTTGGGATAAAGGTGTTCGGGAGGTAACTTGATAGTCAGGAAAACCATTAGGGGAGCAGGTATGAAATTACATTCCGGAAAAAGTGGGTTTTTCTCTCTCCCCAACCCGGTGGATCTCCTGCTGAGGAATCAGGTCTGATATCTGGAGATAACAGACGGGGAAGGATTATTTTTTCCGGGATATTTTTAAAAAACTCTGGGCAGCCTCCTTGTAGTCTGGTAAATGGACAGGAAACTGCTGCTAGCTGTCTTCTGCTGTCCAGGTTTTCACCCGGTCCTGTGCATCTGCCATAACTGCCTGCCGGGGCGTAACGGTAATAATGGAAATGTTTTCTCCCCTGATAAAGGCGCCCTTATCCTGGTGATGGTTGTAATGGCTCTCCCTGTAGTAGGTGTCGTTAGCGGGGGGAAGTACCGAGGCGGTGCCGTAAATGGTGCAGCTGATGGGTGGTTCGCTCTCGGTTCCTGTGCTGTAAAAAAGTAATGCTACCTCCCTGTTGGCCTTGATGTGTTTAACCTTGCTGGAATCAGTCCTACTGCTTAATATTATTAGATTTTCTGGGGCTAAATAGGTAAAAACCATCAGGAAAGCATGGGGACGATTGGCGTAACTGGTTGCTAAGGTGCATAACTTTTCCCCGTTAAGAAGTCTCAGCATTTCTGGGGGTAAATTCAAACAGTTTCACCTCCTTAAAAGACGGAATAAGGTCTCCAGGACCTGGGTACTCTTCTATTCCTCCAGCTATCGGAGCCAGTCGGCTACCGGGGTGATTTCGGGTTTGTACACCATCAATATTAAGACAATTATCAGGGGAATAACCCCGGCCATGCTGATCCACAAACGCATTTTAAGGAGGCGGGTCAGTTCATCGGGAAGGGTTTGATCTTCTGGTTTAAGGCCGGATATGAGCTGTTTTATCCGGTACTGGGTTGGAATGTCACTAACTATCCAGAAGATACCGGACAATAAGAAGAGGAGAAATCCTACTGAAAGCCAGCCAATCTGCCACAGCTCTCCTGAACTAAAAGTCAGGGAAAGCCCCCCCAGTAAGGACAGTATGATCAGGGGAGACGAAAAGCGGGAGTCCAAAAAAGCTACGGTGTTATAGGTGTGTAAAATTATTTCTTTACTACCGGAGGCAAGGCTCCGCTTTTCCCATAAAATTCCTACCACTGCATTGGCCAGGAACAGGGTAGCTGCAGCAATGTGTAAAAAGCGGGCGTGGCTGTAAAGGGCCGGGTGTTTCATAAGATCAATAAAGGCTTCCTGAAAAAAAATGGCAAAGCCTATCATTCCTGCCATAATGGCCAGAAAGCCAATCAGAACATAATTTGTCTTCATCATAGGGTTCTCCTCCATTTTCGCCCCCCCATGTGAGCACAAAACAAATATTATAAGGGGGATATAAAGTTTTCTCCAACTTACCTGGATGAGTTCTGTTACCGGTTCAACCGCAGAAAATCTAAAGGGTTGCAAATTACCAGGTCTCTGCCCTGCCCGGAAAAATTGCCCCCTTAATTCTGCTCCCCCTGCTGGTGTTGCCAGGCGCGAATGCCTGTGCAAAAAAAGCAGCCGTACTTAAAGTGAGCTTGCTGAGCTAAACGGGTAGTCACCTGAGAAAAAAACAGGGAGGATTTTATCCAAGATTAACCCCTGAAGCCGTAACCGTAAATACAGCAAATCCCCGACCGGGAATATAGTGGGAGGCAGAGGTAGAAAATCTGAATTATCAAACCGGATCCAGCTTATCGACCCTTTCCAGATATTTTTGCATGTCAAATTTCCTTTTCAGGCCCCTGTCATTCATATAACGAACTTTGCCGAAAATATTTCTTTCAGTCCAGGCCCGGTCATGCTTGCCAAAACACCAGCTTACTCCTGCAAAAGAGTTGGGATCCCGACCATCAAGGAAGTACCTGTTATTCAAATATAATGCCCGGGAGAAAGCTTCCC
>PWFS01000074.1 GCA_003554145.1 Halobacteroidaceae bacterium
CCCAAAAAACCAAATATCTCCCCCGGGTTAACCTGCAGATCAATATCCCAGACCCCATTACCCGAGGAATAGACTTTGGTCATATTACTGGTCCGAATAACCGTCATAAACCTGCCTCCCTCCAAGAATTGCTAACATTAACTTCCCCAGTTTTCCACCCCCGGCGATTTGAATTTTTGATTGCTCTTAACAGGAAATTATTCCCGGAATTATTTTTCCCCTATAGTTTCAGTCCTTCCCACCGGCAGGGAATTTTTTCGCCGGAAACAATACCCTAAAAACAAAAAAGCCTATTTCCAAAAAACCGCTCCGGCTCTGGACTATTTTCATACTGCAAAATTCCCGGGAAAAGTTTTTTCCGGGAGGCTCTCTGGAAAAAACTGCCCACTTCCAAAAATAAAAATTGTGGCCTAATTTAATTTCGGGGCCTAACTAAGATTTTCAGGCAAGTTCTGGGGGCAGGTCAAAAAAACCCTGTTGATCGGGGTCCAGTTTATAAACTCCCTGAACAGCCTCCAGATTCAGGGGGCCATAAATATGGGGATATTTTTTCCCTGATGCGTAAAGATCTTCAAACAAAATGGGGGCAGCCACCTTTTCCCGCTCAATCAGTAAAAGAAGCAACCCCTTCTGTCCTTTGTATAAATAATTGGCCACATCAACAACCTGTTCCCGGGAAGAACAGTGGATAAACCCCTGGGTGGTCAGGGATTTTGAGGTGTATTGTCCTTCCTTGCGGGCTCTTTGCCAGCACCGCTCAGTTGTAATGTGAAAAATCATCTTTCAAAACCTCTTTTCGCTGTTTAATCCTGTTCCCAGCAAAAGGGTAACAGGTCCTCCAGAAAAACTACCCTGTTTTCTTCCAGTAAAACCTGGGTTTTAAGATTATCCGGATGCAGTTGCCGAATAAATTCCCGGCAGCGGCCACAGGGTGGTAGAATGGTTCCATCTTCTCCCACCGCTACCATTTTTTTAACCCTGTTCTGTCCCGAAGTTATCATGGCCGCTGCGGCGGCATGTTCCGCACAGAAGCCCATGGAACAGCATGTATCAATACAGACCCCCTGAAAAACATCCCCTTCTGCAGTTAAAAGGGCACTGCCCACACTCCCTGCTTCAGCGTAAGAGGAAAGTTTTCGGGTTCCGGTTACTTCCTTAGCTTTCTGATAAAGTTTTTGGAATTCCATTTTTCAACTCCTTTTATAAGTCAGCTTCTCATCACATTATATCATAAAATACTGATAAGTACTAAATAGTCTCCTTTTCCTCTGATAATCAGAGTATTTAACCGTCTGCCCCGGCTTTTCCAGTTGATCATAGGGGTCAGAAAGATTTTTGGATTTTAGTTTGTAAAATAAGGGATTCCCGCCTGCCGCGACGAAGTAAATAATTGAATAATTGGAAAAAAGAAAAAAGGAGGAGTTCCTATTGCAACTCAGCACCCTGATCAGATATCAAATTCTTTTGTTCGCCTTAATCCTGGGCTTTATGTTGCTACTGCCCCATCCTGTGCAGGCTGAAGACTGGGGGTACTGGTCTTCCTGGCAGGTCCGGGAAAGAGCAGGCGTGGTGATCAATTCCGAGGAAAAAGGAGTCATCTCAGACATTCTTCGGGAGATCAAGTATGTTTTTCAAGAGCCTCCTGCTCTTAATCCCCCCCTGGAAGTCAGAGTTAAACCCATTGCCAATATTTTCCCCCCGGCCCTTTCCTTTTCCCAGGAAAAAAATATTTTCTCCTATTGCCTTGATCTGGGGATGACCTTTCCCCTCCAGGGACGGCTCGGTCCCTCCGGTCGTATTTCAGTGTGGGTAAATGATCCTGAGGCCCTGCTGGGAACATCGATAGGTCTGGATGAAAATGGCCCTATCTATATGCTGCCCCCGGTAATTGAGGAACGGTCCAGCGGTCCCCTTTATTCTCGCTCCGCTCACCCGGTAGGATATACTGAAGCTTTTCCTTCCCGCAGCTTTTTCCCCCTGTGGAATATGGAGGTGGAGCCATTTCTCCGGGAAAAAATCAAGCCTACCTTCAGCCTGTCCCGGGCCAGTGTGGCTACAGTCCTGACTCCTGATAAAACGCCTTTCTGGGAACCGGTTTCTCAAAAAAGATGGATAGAATTCATGCAAAAACAGGCCCGGCTTGAAATTGAACTTTTCTTAAAGCAGGTTCAGGCCGCGCGGGATGACAGCCATTTCCACCAACAGGCCGAGCGTTTGGAACGGCAGATAGCTTTTATGGAACAGCAGTACTCCCCCGAAAAAGTCCTGGAAAGACATGAACAGGCCCTCGAAGATCTGGGAAATTCATTAAAAATGTTCCGGATGCATAAAGAAATGGCCCAGACGGAGGAGGTTAAAGAAAAATGGGCTGAAGCTATAGCCGAGGTTGAAGAAAACAAGGTTAGAGCCGAAGCTTATTTTCTGGAAGAGTTCCTGCTTGTTGTTGAGGATTTTATGGAGGAAATGCAGGAATATTTAAGGGACCTGGCCCTGGCCAGTCTACAGGCAGAAGAAATGCTGGAAGAAGCAGCGGAGATAGTTAAAAATTCTCGCTGGGACCAGCTGGAGGAACTGGGCCAGAAGTATGATTCCCAATACCTCTTATATCTGGCAGACAGCGGTCGGGCCCAGGCAAAATTAGAAGCCGAACTGGCTTCCCTTTCCCCTGCCGAACTAAGTGCACCTGCCTATGGCTTTGAGATTCCTCCCACTCACCCGGTGGGGCCCTATCGCCACCTGGTGCCCATGGATTTTGAGGTCACGCGACCTTCGGGACTGGTGGATAAGGGAACAGAAGGGGCCCGGGCCCTGGTGGCATTAAAACCCGGTTTTTTTACCGATGCCCTGCCCTCTACTGCCCCCCGCCTGATTATTGTTAAATGGTGGGAACTGATCGATTCCAGCCATTTCAGCCCTGAAGGCCGGCACTTTCACCCGGCCCGGAGAGAAATGATGGATCGGGTCTGGTCAGATCTCCGCTGGGATCAACTTTACAACCTTCTACCCTGAGGCACCCTCCACCAGTTTGGACCTGACTTCTTTTTTGGAAAAGTATCTTTTTCCTGGAGCTTCAATCTTTTTTTAGTTTTTCCCACTCTTCCCGCATTATTATCTCCTTATTATCCTCCAGGTAATCCGTAGCCAGACAGCCCTGGAGATGATCTATTTCATGCTGAAATAATTCTGCCAGATCATCTGTAAATTCCGTTTCTTTTTCCTGCCCCAGTTCATCCCAGTACCTTACTTTTATTCTGCGGTGGCGAAAAACCCGGACAAAAAAAGCCACCTTAAAACTGTAGCAGCTATCCCAGACGGGGAATTTATCCCGGCTTTTTTCGATTATACAGGGGTTAATCATGAAAATTTGCTCCTGCCCTGAATTGTAATAAATGGCCTGCTGGAGACAACCAATCTGGGGGGCAGCCAGGGCCCGCCCCAGCCCATATTTTTCCTGTAAAAATCCGAGGGTATCCGCCAGGTCAATTTTTATTTTCTGGAGAGGAGAGCCCCAGTTTTCTACCGGTGCAGATTGTTTTCGCAGTCCCTGATCACCCAGCAGCAGAACTTTTTTTATGGTCATTTTAAATTCCTCCAGAATTTCCTTTTCCACGGAAGATTTTACAGTTGATCATTTTATCAGAAAAAGGTCAATTACTCCGGCTTTTTTCCCCTATTCCCCATCCCTTGTTTTTTAAGCTGGGAGAAAAAAATAAGGGGGGATTTCTGCTCAAAATACCTTTCCAGGAAAAAACTCAGTCGCCCAGGAGTTCTGCGGGTATTGATCCAGGCGAATAGAAAACTCCAGGCTGGCCCAGGGGCGCAGGAACCGAAACCACCTGCCCCTCCTCCTGGACCTGATATAAGTCGGAACTCCAGTGATGTTGCCAGGTTCCCCGGGGCAGATAGACCTCAACCTCCTCCTGATCTGCATCCAGGACCGGGGCAACTATCAGATCCGGACCGAGCATAAACTGCTGATAGGTCAGATCATAGGTCTGCGGATCATGGGGATAGTGGAAAAACAAGGGGCGGACCAGAGGAGCACCCTTTTCCTCAGCTTCCAGCATTAACTTCTGCCGGTAGGGAGCAAGGTCCCGAAAAATACTGGCAAATTTTTGAACATGATTTACTATCCGGTCATTGCTATAAACCTGGAGATTTTCATCGGGTCGATTACCTTCATGACTGCGAAACAGGCTGGTAAAAGCATTAAGTTCTATCCAGCGCAGCAGGAGTTCTTCGGAGCGAACATAATTCAAAAAAAGATCAGTTATTGAGGTATAGCCCCCAATATCACTGTGGTTCAGGCTGAAACCGGAAAGGCCGCTGCTTAATAATCCGGTTACTGCTGTTTTTATTCCATCATGGGCATCCCAGGTAACATTTTGATCCCCCAGCCAGAAGGCAGATGCCTGGCCCGGGCTGTCGCTGAAACCCGCCCGGACAAAAAATAGACCTTCTCCCTCCAATCCTGCTTCCTGTAAAGCTTCCCTGTTTATTCGGGCCCATTCTTCAGGGTAGCGGTTATGATAGTAAATTCCCTTATCTCCGCTGGCCATAACTGCATCCAGGGGTAAAGCCTCCCCAAAATCAGCCATCCAGCCAGAAAAACCCTCCTGGATCATTTCTGCGGTAATAACCTCTTTTATCCACTCCCGGGCCTCTTCAATGGTTAGATCAAGCAGATTCCCGGTAAAATCGGTAAGTAAGAATTCCAGGGGCTCTCCTGCTTCATCCTGCAAAACAAAACCCTTTTCCCGGGCTTCCCGATACAAATCACGACGAACATTATCCTTATCTTCAACTGAAACCACGAAAGGATTTACATAGCCCAGAAGCTGGATGCCATCTTCATTTAGTTCCTCCCGGAAATTATCCCAATCATTATAATGGTCCTGATCTCGCTCCCAGTTCCACCATAGTTGATAACCAAAGCTGGTCCGGCGCTGGCCCACCCAGTCCTGAATCCAGAGCCCGGCCAGGGGAACCCCGCTACCTTTCATGATTTCAATTTTCCGGCGGACCTCATCCGTTCCTCCCTGGACTCCCAGGATCAACCCTTCCTGGGTCCAGGAGGGCAGGGGTTCCATTCTACCCACAACCCCGGTGTGCTCCTCAACAAGAGCTGCCGGAGATTCTCCAGCATAAATGTAACCTTCGGCTTTTCCAGAAAAAAGCTCCAGCTGAGCGGCTTTATTCTCAGTAAAATGAAAAACCTGATATTCTTTGTTGATGCTGAATAAAGAGCGGAGTTCACTGCTGATAAAATGGGGAACCGGGGCATAGGTGTGGAAGGGAGAACCCCCCGCCCGATTGGTGATTTCTGCCAGAAAGGTCAGGGGTTGAGCCCCTCGCCCAATTCCCTGTTCCTGAACCAGAATGGGAACCCGCTGCCCCCGCAGATCAAAGTAAGAATACTGGGTTCCCAGGCCAAAAATATGTTCATCCTCCTCCAGGGACCAGCTCAGGTAAGTACGGTTGATATCCTCATCTTCCCACTGCACCTGATACCGGAGCCGCCCCGGTGAAACTGCTTCCAGGATAAAGCTATAATCAACTTCGTTTCCCTCTGAACAGCTCAGGGTCCCTGCCAGCTGCAGTTGATTATCCTCTTTATCTATCTGAGAAATAGTCTGTTGATCATAAATTATCTGCCGCTCTTCTTCCATAAAAAAATAACCGCGCTGTTCTTCTGATTGTAACTCCCCTACTCCTCCAGCCAGAAAACCCCGATCAGCAGGGGTTGCAAAAATAATTTGCCCCTGACGGGTAACCGGGGTTACAGTTAACTGTTTGCGGTCGCTATCCCAGTCCAGAGAGAAATCCCCCACAATCCAGTCCTGATCTTCAGCTGCCTGTCCCTCCAGGAACAGGCTACTAAAAACTGGGGGCAGTTCCTGCCCCTTAAAGGAATACCACCACAAACCTCCTGCCATTATAATCAGGAGTAATAGGGCTAATAAAATAAGGCCAACAATTCTTTTCATCGGAAGACAGGCCTCCCGTAAAAATTAAGTTCCGGTGCTGCAGCTTTCTCTCTATTGATGTGAATTCCCCGACAGATCAGGTTCAACCTTATTGAGCTGCGACTGGCGGGCAATTTCTTCCGGGTCCTGATCCAATCTTTTCCTGCCCTCCCGGAGTAAAATAAAGCCCAGGGCATAAACCGCTGCTCCGGCAATGAACATCCCCTGATTGCCAATTATATCCATGGCAAAACCCAGGACACTGGGACCAATCATCTGACCGGTCATGGTAAATACATAATAGAGACCGATATAAAAACCAACCCGATCTCGCCCTCCCAGGTCGGCGATTAAAGGCATGGCCTGGACATTAACCAGAGCCCAGGCAAAACCGGCCAGGACAAAAATTCCTCCGATAACCAGCGGTTCCCGGACCGGTATGGCCGCAAGGAAAAGAACTGGAACCAGAGCCAGACCCAGCAGCATGGTCGGAATTTTCCCCATTCTGGTTCCAATATATCCTGCCAGCAGAGCAAACACCAGGAAAGACCCGGCAAAGGAGGTTAGGATAAAGGCCGCCCGCCCTTCGGTTAAACCCAGGGTTTCTACTCCATATATGGGAAACATGGCATCCAGCCCCGCAAAACCAATAAAATAGCTGAGCATCGCCGCCAGGAGCAAAAATTCACCCCGGCGTCCGGGCTTTAACAGCAGTAAAATGCCTCGCCCCGCTTCTTTGATGGGATTCCGGGAAGTTACCGGCTTATTATCAATATAGGGGGGATGGCGGTCAGCCTTAATCCAGACTATAAAGAGGGTTATGAACAGAACCACCGCTCCAATGCCAAAAGTCAGGCGGGGGTCAATATCATAAATTAGGGACAGGCCTCCAAAAGCAATCAAAGTCCCTATTCCACCCATCAGATTAATTATGCCGTTAGCGGTAGAGCGCTTTTCAGGGGGTGTGTGATCGGGCATCAGAGAAATTATTGGGCCCCGATAGGAATGCATGGCTGCAGTAAAGACAATCTCGGTAATAATAAGAGTCCAGAGCATTGCCGCGGCAAAAGGAATAGCAAAAAAAGTAAGGGCAGCAATGGGCAGGGCCACCAGGACAAAAGGAAGGCGGCGGCCCAGGGGAGAGTTAACCCGATCAGACCAGGCCCCAACTATAGGAATCAATAGCAGCCCTATCAAATTATCGGTACCCATTAAAAGACCGATAAGACCCCGGGATTCAATGAAATGCCGGTACATTAATGGTAAAAAAGCATTATAGGTGGTAAATGCCAGCTGAACCCCCAGGAAGCCAAATCCAATCCACCAGACCCGAGCATAGGAAAAACTGGAATCCTTATCCGAAGCAGGGGAGGAACTATCAGCCGAATGCCCTCCGCTGCTTTTTTGAGGAAACATACCCTTAAAGATACTTTTCAACTGCAATCCCATCAGCTCTTTTCGTTAGATTTTTTGCCCCTCAATTTCGGTCATCCAAAAGCAATCTGTTCACCCTGTTTTATTATTTTCTCCGACTCTAATCAGGAGAACCCGGAGGAAGAATAAAAAAGATTCTAACTCACCTTATTGGATTTCGTTAACAAAAAAAAATAACCTTTAACCCGGAACAACATTTTGACCTCCCTCAACCGAGGAGAGGGAAATCCCTGCCAGCATCCTTCTAACAGCCAGTTTTTTACCAGGCTAACTACCCAGTTCTTCCGGTTCCGGGCCTTGATCCCTGGGTTCCAATTTTCAGGGTTTGGTTAGGATAACTGTCAGGAGAAGCATTGGCCCCTTTTCAGTAGAATTATCAACTGATCAGGGGCCTTAATCAATTAAAGCTTATCTGCTGATACTTTCTTCAACCAGGTAGAGGCCTGTCCCCTTCAGGGCCAGGTAATGAAAACTATCAGGGTCGTCAAACTGAATGCCCGCCCCGGAAATAGTGACCAGACCATCGTAGGGGGGCCCTTCCTTTCCGTTTACTACGACCAGGGTCTGGATCCCCCTGCGGGCCCCATAAACAACAATTTCGCCTGCCGGGCAAAAAAACAGGGAACCCGGTAAAACCATATCATAACCCTGACCCTCCCGGCCCTCCACTACAACCAACCACTTCCCGTCCTGAAAAGCACAGTAGGCCCAGCGGCTCCCATCAGGATTAAAAATCAGGCTATCCCCCTGCAGGTCCTCATATTTTCCTTCCCCCCTACCGCCAACTGTTACCTGCCACTGCCCATCCTTTTTGCCCCCATAAGCTACCCTGGTACTGTCCGGGCTGAAAAGTGGAGTTCCAGGCATTAATTCCTCATAGCCAGGCCCCGGCCGGTCAGCAACCACAACAAACCATTCCTGCCCCTGGCGGGCCCCATAAACGGTCCAATTGCCATCAGGGCTGAAGGAGGGGTTGATGATCTGATCGTAAGGAGCTTTGGGGTCTCCATCAACCACCAGGAATTCCTGGCCATTATTTGTAGCGATGAACAAAAAACGGGTGCCTGCCGGGCAAAAGGAAAGGCTTTCAGGGTCAACATAATCAAAACCTGAAAAGCTCTGTCCATTGATGCTTACTGCCCATTGGCTTTCTTTTTTATGGGTAAAGGCCAGGCGAGAACTGTCGGGCGAGAACACAATCCCTCCAATTTGTTCATATGGGCCCTGTTCTTTATTATCTACAATCAAATACCAGTCCTCCCCCCGCCGGGCGGCATAGGCAAAGCTCTGGCTGTCGGGACTAAAAACCGGGGCGGGTGTTAATAACTCATCATAATAATCCCCGGCCTGACCATCAACCACTACCTGCCATTGGGTCCCCTGCCGGGCCCCATAGGCCAGCCTCTGACTGTCCGGACTAAAAAAGAAGCTGGAAAGGCCGTCATAAGGACCTTCTTTTATTCCCTCCAAAACTACAAACAGGCTATTATCTTCTATTGCTCCATAAGCCATTCTGCTGCTGTCGGGGCTGAATACGGGGGTCCCGCTCAGGATTCCCTCATAACTGCCCAGCTCTTGGTGGTTAAGGACCACCAGCCAGCGCCCATCACTTCCAGCAACGTAAGCCACATCTTTGCTATCCGGGCTGAAAATCGGGGTTCCAGCCATTATTCCGTCATAGTGTTCCTGTTCTTCCCCGTCCAGGACAATAAACCAGCGATTTTCTCGGGTGGCAGCATAGGCCACTCTGCGGTTATCCGGGCTGATGGTAAAGGTTTGCTGTATCCAGGCATTAACATCGATATCGGCCAGGAGCATTTCGGAAATATCTCGATACCCCTGGAAAGCCCCCATTTCTTCTGCTTTAACTGGTTTACTTTCCCCGGCTGGCATATAGGTTATAATTATCCCGGCCATCAGGGTAATCAGGACCCATAAAAACAGCCTTTTTCTGACGATCCCGCTCAAGAAATCCACCTTCTTCATTTTAACTTTTTCTGGACAATCAAATATAAAACTGATCTTTCCACCCGGGTGTCCTGGAAGCAATTTTTGTTAATACTAATTTGGGAGTTCTGTTTTTTTTATTGCAACTGGTTTTATGGTCGTGTTCTTTTCAGCCTGTTGTCTGAAACTATTCCTGGACAATGGCTTTCCTTCCCGTTGCATAATAATATCCCTGATTTCTTCCTCAAAAAAAGGCCAGAACCCCATAAAAGGGGGCAGTCCTGAATCACTTCAGAACAGATCTATCATCTTTATAGCCCAGGGGAATTATCAA
>PWFS01000142.1 GCA_003554145.1 Halobacteroidaceae bacterium
GAACTCAGGAAAAAAGATACAGGCCAGGAAGTAATTCTAAATGGCTGGGTCCAGAAAAGAAGGGATCTGGGGGGCCTGATTTTTTTAGATTTACGGGATCGCAGTGGAATAATTCAGGTAAGGATTGCCCCGGAAAAAATACCTGCTGGAGAAAAAGTGCGGGGTGAATTTGTCATTGCTGTTCGGGGCCAGGTGGAGGCCCGGCCTCCTGAAGCAATTAATTCACAGATGGATACCGGGGAGATTGAAGTAGAAGCATTAGAACTGGAAATATTAAATCCGGCTCAACCCCCTCCCCTGCCGGTAGAGGATAAAATTGAAACCAGGGAGGAAGTTCGGTTAAAGTATAGATATGTTGATCTCCGCAGACCGGAAATGGTCCGGAAAATGGTTTTAAGACATCAGGTAGCCAAGGCCATGAGGGATTATCTGGATAAAGAGGGTTTTCTGGAAATAGAAACTCCCGTTCTTACCCGCAGCACCCCCGAAGGGGCCCGGGACTACCTGGTGCCCAGCCGCAAGAGTGCAGGTCATTTTTTTGCTCTGCCCCAGTCGCCCCAGCTATTCAAACAACTCCTCATGATCAGTGGGCTGGATAGATATTTTCAAATGGCCCGCTGTTATCGCGATGAAGATCTGCGGGGGGATCGGCAGCCGGAATTTACTCAATTGGACCTGGAGATGTCCTTCGTGGATGAAGAAGATATTTTTAACCTGGTAGAGGGTATGATGCAGGCAGTTTATGAACGGGTGGGGATACCCATTGAGGTTCCCTTTCCTCGCCTGACCTACCGGGAAGCTCTGGCCAGGTTTGGTACGGATAAACCCGATCTCAGCTATAACCTGGAACTGGTTGATGTTACCGAATGTTTTCTCCAGACGGGCTTTAAGGTTTTTGCGAGGGTAATAGAAAATGGAGGCAGGATTAAAGCCCTTAATTTTCCGGGAGGAGCAGGCCTCAGCCGCAAAGAGATAGATCAGCTGGAAAAGGTGGCCCAGGATAATGGGGCCCGGGGACTGGTCTGGATGGCTTTTAAAGAAGAGGATTTTCAGTCCCCGATCAAAAAGTTTATCGGGGAAGATGAAGTTGCTGCGCTGGCCACAAAGTTGGAAGCAGGTTCTGGGGACCTGGTGCTCCTGGTTGCAGATGAAAATATCCCCGCCCTGGAAGCCCTGGGCAGTGTCCGAGTTTATTTAGGCCAGGAATATAATCTGCGCGGTCCCGGGAATTTCTTCCTCTGGGTAACCGAGTTTCCCTTTATGGAATATGTTCCTGAAGAAGAAAAATATGTTCCGGCTCACCATCCCTTCACCCAGCCCCTGGTGGAGGATCTGGAGCTTATGGAAAAGGATCCCGCCGGGGTCAGGGCCCGGGCCTATGACCTGGTTTTAAATGGGGTGGAACTGGCTTCAGGCAGTATTCGAATCCATTCCCGGGAATTACAGGAAAAGGTTTTTTCCATGCTGGGAATTTCCCCTCCAGAAGCCCGGGAAAAATTTGGATTTCTCCTGGATGCTTTTCAGTTTGGCACTCCTCCCCACGGGGGAATTGCCTTTGGATTTGATCGAGCAGTCATGATGCTTACCGGGGATAATACCATTCGCGAGGTAATCGCCTTTCCCAAAACCCTGCGGGGGGTATGTCCCCTGACTGGAGCTCCAGGAGTGGTGGATCCCGAGCAGCTGGAAGAATTGTTCCTCCGGATTAAAGAAGATGCAGTACCGGGGGAGGAAAATGGTGGCGGGGCAGGTTAAATACCTGTATCCCGGATCATTAATCATTTTATTATTCGGAGCACCCTGACCCGGCTCTGATTGTTAAGATAAACATTATTTAATTCAGCATTGGGAAAAAATGCAGTCTGCTCCTATTCGAATTAACTAATTATCAGGAGATAAATTTCTGAATCAAATGGCCCGGTGCAGGGCTGCAATCTTGCAAAGTCAGGGCTTTTATGTTAATATGAGATTGAACAAAGATAAAGGTCTGCCGTGTGCGTGATGGATAAATATTTTTGGCCAACACCAACACATAGGGAGCCTGAGCTTCACCCGTGGCGTATAAGCCTCCTGCAAGGACATACAAACCGGGTGAGAGGGCACCCACGTGGAAGATAGGGATCAAAAATATGTTCCACACGGCACGGCGGATTTTTATGTACAGATAGATTTTAAAATAAGGAAGCGGAGGAGAGATAATGGATTTATTTTCCGCTGCAGAAAAGGAGCAGAGCAAACCCCTGGCTGACCGGATGCGGCCCCGTAATCTGGATGAATTTGTGGGGCAGGAGAAAATTGTGGGCCCCGGTCGTCTCTTAAGGCGGTCCATTGAGGCTGATCGCTTAACCTCGATGATTTTTTATGGTCCCCCTGGCTCAGGCAAGACCACCCTGGCCTATATAATTGCCCGGGTCAGTCAATCCGATTTTCAGCAGATTAACGCTGTAACTTCTGGCGTAAAAGAGATCCGGGAGATAATTAAGGGGGCTGCTGAAAAAAAGAAATTTAATCAACAAAAAACCATTCTTTTTATAGATGAAATCCACCGTTTTAATAAAGGTCAGCAGGATGCCCTTCTTCCAGCTGTAGAGAAGGGTACGGTTATTTTAATCGGGGCTACCACCGAAAACCCCTATTTTGAGGTCAATCCTCCCCTGATTTCCCGTTCTAGAGTTTTTGCCCTGGAATCTCTGACTGAAGATCACGTAAAAAGAATAATAAAAATGGCGCTGGAAGATAAAGAGCGGGGGCTGGGTCATTATAATGTAAACATTACCCCGGAGGCCCTGGATCACCTGGCTTTAATGGCCCAGGGTGACGCTCGTTCTGCTCTGAATGCAATAGAGCTGGCTTTTTTAACTACCCCGACTGAAGATGAAAATATAACCATAGACCTGGAGGTGGCCCAGGAATCAATTCAACGGCGGGCCCTGTCCTATGATAAGGCCGGGGACAATCATTATGATACCATCTCCGCTTTTATTAAAAGCATTCGAGGATCAGACCCCGATGCTGCCCTGTACTGGCTGGCCAAAATGCTTTATGCCGGTGAGGATCCCCGCTTTATCTGTAGGAGGTTGATAATCCATGCTGCCGAGGATATCGGGCTGGCTGATTCCCAGGCCCTGCAGGTTGCTGTTGCTGCAGCCCAGGCAGTAGAGAGGGTAGGACTGCCCGAGGGTAGAATTCCCCTGGCCCAGGCCGTTCTATACCTGGCTACCGCCCCCAAGAGCAATGCAGTTTATAAGGCCATCAATAAGGCTGGAGAAGAACTGGCTGAAGGCAAAAGTGTTTCAGTTCCAGCCCATCTTCGTGATTCTTCTTATAAAGGAGCGCATAAACTTGGCCATGGCCGCGGCTATAAGTATCCCCATGATTATCCTGAAGGCCAGGTGGAGCAGGATTATCTGCCTCCGGAACTCCAGGGCCTTCAATTGTATTTCCCCACTGCTCAGGGACAGGAAAAGGAAATCAAAAAAAGATTGCAAAAGCAGCGGAGGGAAGGGGAAGAAGATCGATGAAAACTGTAGCCTGTCCCGCCAGGAGAATAAGGGTTCAACAGAAAATTAAGGGCAGCAAGTTTATTGCTTCCCTGGCTCCTGCTTCTAGCGAGGAAGAAGCCGAAGCTTTTCTGCAGGAGATCAAAAAAGAATTTTGGGATGCCAGCCATAATGTATACGCCTTCGTGGTTGGTAAGGGCGGAGAGCGGGCGGAAAAATCCAGCGATGATGGTGAACCCTCCGGTTCATCTGGACCTCCCGTGCTGCAGGCCATTAAGGGCTCAGGGCTTACTGATGTAATAGTAATTGTTACTCGCTACTTTGGGGGGACCAAACTGGGGATTGGCGGTCTGATCCGAGCCTACGGGGATACGGCCGCAATGGTATTAAAAGAAGTGCCCCGGCGGGAGTATCAATTACTGGCCCGGGTTCAGGTGCATGTGCCCTATGATTTTATTGGTAATATAACGGGGTTTTTGGAGAAAGAAGATATTAACATAGAAAAAATTGATTATGATAATATGGGAGGGTCAATATTTTTCTGGATTGACCCCGGGGGCCTGGATTTCCTGCAAAAAAAGTTCCAGGAACTGGGACGGGGGCAGTGCCGGGTGGATATCCTGAAAAAAGTTTATAAGCCCGGTTGACAGGATTTTTTTTTCGTGATAACATAAAGCCGATAAAACCTATCAAAAAAGTCGGAATTAAAGGAGGGGGCCCGGTGAAACTCTCAACCAGAAGCAGGTACGGCCTGCTGGCAATAATTGATCTGGCAATTAACCAGGAAAAAGGCCCGGTTCCTTTAAGGGAAATTGCTACCCGCCAGAATTTATCGGAAAACTACCTGGAGCACCTGGTAGGGGCCCTGCGGCGGGCAGAACTCATTCAGAGTGTGCGGGGTCCCGCCGGAGGATATTATCTGGCCCGGCCCCCGGAAGAAATTTCCCTGGGAGCAATTATCAGGGTTCTGGAAGGCCCTATTGCTCCGGTTGAATGCAGCCATCTGGACGAAGAGGGTTGTCTTTCTCCCGAGGATTGCTTTATCCGGGGCTTCTGGGAAGATCTACGGGTTGAAGTTAACCAGGTTTTTGATGCTCGAACCCTGAATGACCTGGTGCAAAAAGCCCGCTATTTTAAATCGATTTCAGGGTGTCTGTCCAGTAGCAAAGGGGAGGAGGAATAACATGAAGAAGGTATACATGGATAATGGTGCCACAACCCGGACTCATCCGGAAGTACTGCAGGCCATGGAACCATTTTTCCTGGAAAACTATGGTAACCCATCCAGTGTCCATGGCTTTGGCCAGGAAGCATTAAAGGGAACTGAAAAGGCCCGGGACGAAGTTAAAAAACTGATCAATGCTGCTGATCCCCAGGAAATTATTTTTACCGGTGGGGGAACAGAGGCAGATAATCTGGCCATAACTGGCTATGCCATGGCCAATCGGGAAAGGGGCCGGCACCTGATAACCTCAGTGGTTGAACATCATGCCGTTCTCCATACCTGTGAATACCTGGAAAAAGAAATGGGTTTCTCGGTAACTTACCTGCCGGTAGATAAATATGGTATGGTCAGTGCTGCCGATTTCAGGGAAGCTATCCGGGAGGATACCATCCTGGCCACGATTATGAGTGGAAATAATGAAATTGGAACCCTGCAGCCGATTAAGGAACTGGCTCGGGTTGCCCGGGAGCAGGGAGTAACCTTTCACACCGATGCGGTGCAGTCAGTGGGGAGTATGCCAGTAGATGTTCAGGACTGGGGAGTTGATATGCTTTCCCTGTCGGGCCACAAATTCCATGGACCCAAGGGTGTAGGTGCTCTATATGTGCGCCGGGGCATAAAACTCCATCCCCATATTCATGGAGGGGCCCAGGAAAAGAAAAGAAGGGGTGGTACCCACAATACCCCGGGAATTATCGGTCTGGGAAAGGCCTGTGAACTGGCCCGCAAAAATCTCCCGGAGAAAGAAAAAGAGGTTTCAGCATTGCGGGATAAATTGATAAAGGGTATTCAGGATAATATAGATGAAGTGGTTTTTAATGGACATCCGGAGCAGCGGCTCCCCGGAAATGTAAACTTTTGTTTCCGGTATATAGAAGGGGAATCACTCCTTTTGAGCCTGGATCTGGAGGGAATTGCAGGCTCTTCAGGTTCGGCCTGTACTTCGGGATCCCTGGATCCCTCCCATGTTCTGCTGGCTACAGGTTTAAGTCATGAAGTTGCTCACGGTTCTTTGCGCCTGACCCTGAGTATTTTTAATGAGGAAGAGGAAATTGATTATGTTATCGAGAAACTTCCGGGAATAGTAGAGAAGTTAAGGCAGATGTCACCCCTGTACCAGAAATCCTGAACTCAGGGGAAATAGAAAGGAGAGAATGAAATGTATTCCGAAAGAGTAATGGATCATTTTACCAATCCCCGCAATATGGGTGATATGGAAGACCCTGATGGCAGGTCCCAGGTGGGCAATCCTACCTGTGGAGATATAATGGAGATAGCCATAAAGGTTGAGGACAATCGGATTTCCGATATTCGGTTTAAAACTTTTGGATGCGGGGCTGCGGTGGCAACTTCCAGTATGGTAACGGAGATGGCCAAGAATAAGACTCTGGAAGAAGCAGAAAAGCTTACCAATCAGGCGGTAGCTGAAGCCCTGGATGGTTTGCCCCCGGTAAAAATGCATTGTTCTAATCTGGCAGCAGAGGCTCTACAGAAGGCCATTGATGATTACCGGGCAAAACAGAACAGGGAAGGCTGATTTCATTGGCTGATTATGTTGTAGCTATGAGCGGTGGAGTGGATAGCTCTGTCGCTGCGGCCCTATTACAAAAACAGGGCCATAATATTATGGGAATTACCCTGCAGATCTGGCCCGAGGAAAATGACAACCCCCAGCAACAGGGGTGTTGTTCAGTGGCGGCGGTAGACGATGCCCGCCGGGTAGCCCAGAAGCTGGGGATTAAATTCTATGTCCTCAATTTTCGGGAAAAATTCCAGGAAAAAGTAATTGATTACTTTATAAATGAATATATTGCCGGCAGAACCCCCAACCCGTGTATTATGTGCAATCGGAAGATAAAATTTGGCCATCTTCTGGATCAGGCCCGGGGGATGGGGGCTGATTTTCTGGCAACGGGCCATTATGCCCGAATTGATCGTGATGAAAGCGGCAGGATCAGGTTATTAAAGGGAGTGGATCAGGAAAAAGATCAATCCTATGCCCTCTATAATCTGCATCCTGAGCAGTTAAAATTGATTGATTTCCCCCTGGGGGGCCTGGAAAAGGGAAAAACCCGGGAGCTGGCCCGGGAATTCGATCTGCCGGTGGCTGCCAAGGGGGAAAGTCAGGAGATCTGTTTTGTCCCTGATGATGATCATGGCAATTTTATCGCTAATCGACAACCTGAAGGGGTGCGGCCAGGTAAAATAGTTGATGAAAATGGGAAGGAAGTGGGCGGTCACAAAGGCCTCCCCTATTATACTGTGGGTCAGCGCCGGGGTCTGGGCCTGGCAATGGGATATCCTGTTTATGTTAAGGAAATAAGGGCCGAAGAAAATGAGATAGTGGTTGGTCCCCGGGAAAGTATATATAGCCGGGGTTTAATTGCTCGGGATTTAAACTGGACTACAGGTCAAAAACCCGGAGAATCACTTTCAGTTGAGATAAAAATTCGCTACAATGCTCCCCCGGTAGCAGGGACTATTATTCCCCACCAGGACCGGGTTGAGGCAATTTTCTCCAAACCGGTGCCTGCGGTAACCCCAGGGCAGAGTGCGGTTTTTTATCAGGGGGAAGAGGTTTTAGGAGGCGGGATTATTCAAAGTCCCCTGGCGGTAGAAGAATGACCTTAAGTTTTTAAAGAACATTCTGTAGGGCTGGCAGGTACTGGCCCAGCAGGAAAAAAAGGGTAGCCCGATCCAGGGTTCCTTCTTTTACGGCCTCTGGAGGCAGGCTGGTGGGGATTAACCCCAGCTCCCGGGCTTTTTCCAGGGGTTTTTCTGTTCTGATATTAAGTGGCGCCAGAAACATCTGGGCTGCGTCCCTGAGGGTAACCGGGGTGCTGGCCCGGGTATAGAAATAGGAAAAATCCTTATCGGGATAATAGCGGCGCAGTCCATTATTAAAAAGGTTCTGCAGGGCTGCCGGGGAAGGCCTTTCCTCCAGACGATAATTATTATCATAGCCTGCAGCAATTAGCCCCAGGCTGCGGATCAGGCTGATTTCTGTATAAGCCCAGTGGTCCTGAAGGGTGTAGGGAACAATAAAGTAAGGAAGATAAGCTCCCTGCTCTAAAAGTTCCCTCTGCAGCATAACAACAAATTGGCTTTCCCGGGCCAGTTCCTGCCAGGGGACATCGCCAAAATCCTGGCGCAGGGCACTGGCAACTCCTGCAGCTTCACCCACGTTCATTCCCACGGGAACTACCCTGGCACTGCCATGGGGCAGAGAATCATAGCTGGCGGAACGGGAAGCTACCAGAATGCCGTCCAATCTCTCGGGAACCAGGCATCGAAAGGGGATGCTGTAAATCTCGGGATCCCCCAGAACAAAACCCCGGGCCTGGAGGGACATATCCTGAATATCCACGGGATATGAGCCCAGGGCAATTTTATCCCAGAAATCCCGGTGTTCCAGGAGGTCGTCAATGGTCAGGCGGTAAATTCCCTGGAGATGTCTTGTTTCGCGAATATATAACTCATCAGCAACAAAGCTGAGAGATGCCCGGTCAAAACCCGGGATGTTTTTCTGTAAAAAAGGGATTAGAGTGTCCAGTTCTTTACGGCCCCTTTCTATGGCCTGAACTCGCTCTTCGGGACACAGGTGATCAAAGTTAAAAATATACATGGCATTAATAAGGACGCTATCATCGTTCTGACGGCCAATATTGAGGCCCCGAAAGCTGATAGCCGGATCTCGCGGTTCATATTCCTGCATTTCTGGCCAGAACCCCCAGATTGACCGGTTATCGTAGCCGGTATTGGGACGGCGAGTATTGCGGATGGCCCGGGTTGCCTCTTCCCAGTCCATTCCTTCAACTCCAAATATCAGGGTGGCCCCCATGCCATGGGAGGGCCCACCAAAATCTTCCATGCCCAGGGAAAAATCTGCCCCGGCAGCATAAGCTATTTCTGCATCGGGGGTGGCATCGATAATTGACGGTGCGGTGACTTCATATTGCTCTTCTTCATGAGTATAGCTGATCCCCAGAACTCGGTAATCGGAAATTATCCGGTTGGCACTGGGCTCCAGGAGCGGTTTGATTTCCCGGGAATCCAGTATCAGGCTTACTTCTGCATTTTGGAGAAGTTCCAGGAAAACATCTTCGGCAGTGGTTACATCAAAAGAAGAACCTTCAATTTTTTCAAAGAACTCCTGGAAAATGCCCCTGGTCAAAAGCTCATTATCAGGGCCATAATTCATGTCCAGGGTATTCAGGCCGCCCCGGGTGAAAAGTCCTCCCACCCTATCCTTAGAACAGATCAGAACTGTTTCCAGGCCCTGGCGGGCTCCGGCCACTGCGGCTGCAATCCCCTCTGGATCACTTCCTACCACGATCAGGTCTACTTCATAATGTTGAGTATTTGCTGCAGCAGAGAATGAGAGAAAAAATAAGAAAATAAGAATAAAAGCGGTTATTCTGTTAATTGCTATCACCTCCAGATAAAATTGATTCTATATCAATGGTATTTATCCTGCTGAAAACTTATTATAACTTTAATTAGTTCTTCCGAAAAACCCCCAAAATAGATGTTGACACCGCCAGTCACGCGTGGTAATATAATTAATGCACCAGATGAAGGTGGTCTTTGAAAACTGAACAGCGCCAGACGAGAGTGGATGCTAAAAGCATCACCATAGAGAAGAGTTTCAAGGATTAAACGGAGAGTTTGATCCTGGCTCAGGACGAACGCTGGCGGCGTGCTTCACACATGCAAGTCGAACGGTCCTAACCGGAAGGAACCTTCGGGTGAATTCTGGAGACGGAAAGTGGCGGACGGGTGAGTAACGCGTGGGTAATCTGCCCTCAAGACGGGGATAACTCCGGGAAACCGGTGCTAATACCCGATAACC
>PWFS01000186.1 GCA_003554145.1 Halobacteroidaceae bacterium
AGTAGTTCCAGAGAAATAGTCATATAATTTTGTTTATCCCTACCCGACCTTTTTTCTTGTCGGGTAGTTTTTTGTAAGGCAAAAAGGGGACCGGGGGGACTTGCCGAAAATATAATATAGGGAACCAAAGAGGGGGGATTTTTTTGAAGTGGCCAACCATGATTCTGGAGGAAGATTGCCTTAAATTGATTGATCAGCGGCAAATACCTGGAGAAATCAACTATTATCAGGCGTCTGATTATCAGGAGGTAATTTTTGCAATTAAAGAAATGGTGGTCCGGGGCGCCCCTGCTATAGGGGCGGCAGCGGCCTTTGGGTTTTATCTGGCGGCCCTGAAACTGCAGGACTGCAGTGCTGAAAAATTCTGGGAGGGTATGCAAAACGCCAGGGAAGAACTGGCCCGGGCCCGTCCTACCGCGGTTAATTTGCTCTGGGGCATAAAGAAAATGGAGCGAATTTTGCAGGAAAATCGGGAACTGGATCGACCTCAACTCCTGGCCATTTTACTGGATGAAGCCCGAAAAATTGTTGATGAAGACGTGGAAATAAATAAAAAGCTGGGAGAATGGGGCCAGGAAATAATTCCTCAAAAGGCAGGAGTGTTAACCCATTGCAATACAGGAGCCCTGGCTACAGCAGGTTATGGTACTGCCCTGGGGGTAATCAGGTCTGCTCAGGCCCGGGGTAAAGAGATAGAAGTATTTGTGGATGAAACCCGGCCCCGGATGCAGGGAGCTCGACTGAATGCATTTGAATTATTAGAGGAAGGGATCCCCGCGACCCTGATCGTGGACAGCGCGGCTGCTGTTCTGATGAGAGCAGGGAAGGTAGATGTTGTTATCGTGGGAGCTGATCGGATAGCTGCCAATGGAGATACCGCCAACAAGATAGGGACTTTCATGCTGTCTCAACTGGCCTCCAGATTCCAGATCCCGTTCTATATTGCTGCTCCCCTGTCCACCGTAGATTATGATCTTAAAACCGGGGAAGAAATTGAAATTGAAGAACGGGATTCCAGGGAGATTACCCACTGGGAAGAGAAACCAATTGCCCCGGAGGGTATCACAGTTTATAATCCCGCCTTCGATGTCACCCCCGCTGCCGATATAACCGGGATCATAACTGAAAAGGGTATAGTTCGCCCACCCCTGGGGGAAGGTCTACGTCGAATCGCCCCGGGAGGTGATTTTAGTTAAGGCCCTTATCTTAGAGCAGGGAAAAGTTTCATTACAGGAGATTCCCCGGCCCCGAATTGAGGGGGGAGAGGTTTTAATCAGGGTTGCTCTGGCTGGAGTCTGTGGAACAGACCTGGAGATGATCAGGGGATATATACCTTTTTCCGGAGTGTTGGGCCATGAATTTGTGGGGACCGTTGTAGAGGACCCTCGGGACGAACTTACCGGGCACCGGGTTGTGGCAGATATTAATATTGGCTGTGGAGATTGCTGCTGGTGTAAAAAAGGGCTCAAAAACCACTGCCCGGGGAGAAAGGTGCTGGGAATTGTCCATAAGGCGGGGGTTTTTGCCCCTTTCGTTGCTGTACCCCGGAACAACCTGCATTGCGTTCCCCGGGGGATCAGTGATCAGGAGGCGGTTTTTACCGAACCTGTAGCCGCCGCTTTACAGATCACAGAACAGGTGCATATTCCATTGTCCAGCAGAGTGGCCGTTCTGGGAGATGGGAGATTGGGTCTTTTGACGGCCCTGGTCCTGGCAAAAACCGGATGGAGGCCCCTCCTGCTGGGGCATCACCCTCAAAAGATGGAGCGGGCAGAAAATCAGGGGATAGAAACCATGATTGCCGAGGAATTCAAGGGGCAGGTAGATTTTGTGATAGAATGCACCGGTAGCTCCAGAGGCCTGGAACAGGCTCTGAAAATAATCCGGTCCCGGGGAACGATTATCCTGAAGAGTTCTATTGCCGGGAATACTGAAATAAAGATGGCTGAACTGGTTCGCAGGGAAATTAACCTGGTTGGTTCTCGTTGCGGGCCCCTGGCCCCGGCCCTGGACCTGATAAACCGAAGGAGTCTGGGCCTGGAAGAGCTGGTGGATGAGATTTACCCCCTGTCTTTGGGTGAAGAGGCCCTGGAGCAGGCCGGACAGCGGGGCATCCTAAAAATCCTGATTGACATGAGGGATGAGGATTAATCAATTGGGAATGGAAAACGGAAATTTCCCTTACCTTTATATGTAAAATCCCCTTTTTTTAATTTTTTTGCAGGAATAAGATAGTTAAACAAGAATTTTTTGAATCGAAAGGAGTTTTACCTGATGAGTTCAGGGGCGGAAAAAATGGGGGAGGAAAACCTGAAAATATGGCTAAAGGATAAGCGAGGAGACCCAGATAGATTACCGGAAAAGATTTTTTTGCCCCCGGGCAGCAGGCTCCTGGAATTACTGGAGGCACTTCCCCTGGCTGAAGGGGCTGGCTATTATACCATAATGGTTAATGGAGAAATAAAAAGCCGCACGGTTGAGCTCAAGGATGGTGATGAGATTACCATAATCCATCTTCCGGTAGGAGGCTGACATTTATGCTTTCCCAGCAGAACCGCTTTTTATATATTGATCTTTCCAGTAAGACCATTAGCAGTAAAGAACCGGAGGAAACCTTTCTCCGCTCTTTCCCCGGAGGGAGAGGGTGGGCTCTGCCCTATCTTCTGCAAAACCTGGAACCGGGGACTGATGCCCTGAGCCCGGATAATATCCTGGCTGTCACCACCAGTGTGATTTCCGGGGCCCGGGGGCCGGCTATGCCCCGGGTGATTGTCTGCAGCAAATCTCCTTTAACTGGATCCTTCGGGGAAAGTGAGGCCGGAGGCTTTTGGGCTCCAGAATTAAAGAAGGCCGGTTTTGGAGCCATATTTATCCAGGGACGGGCCTCCCACCCGGTATATATTCTTATTCGTGATGGACAGGTGGAAATTCGAGAGGCGGGCCACCTGTGGGGACTGGAAACCGGTTCTGCCCAGGATAGTCTGCGGCAGGAGCTGGATGATCAGCGGGTCAGAGTTCTTCAGATAGGGCCGGCCGGGGAAAACCTGGTTCGCTATGCCGGGATAGTAAATGAACTGGCTCACTTTAATGGGCGCAACGGCCTGGGGGCCGTAATGGGCTCCAAAAATTTGAAAGCAATTGCAGTCCGCGGAACAGAGGAAATAAGGGTTGCGGATCCGGAACGGATCCGGTCAATTAATGCCTGGACGGCAAAGGAAGGATTGCAAAAACCCCAGGGAGCCACCCTGCGGCGGCACGGCACCCTGCCCCTGGTCCGATCTTTTCAAGAAATGGGAGCCCTGCCCACCCGCAACTGGACCCGGGGGACTTTCTGGGGCGGGGAAGAAATCTCCCCGGAAAACCTCCATGAAACCATATATATTGAACCCAAAAGCTGCTTTGCCTGCCCCATCCGGTGCAAGCGCCGGGCCCGGGTTGATAATGAACAATACACGGTGGATCCCCGTTTTGGCGGCCCTGAGTATGAAACGGTGGCCGCCCTGGGTTCTGTCCTGGAAATTGCCGATCCCTATCTCCTGGCCAAAGCCAATGAACTGTGTAACCGCTATGCCCTGGACACCATTTCCCTGGGGATGACCGTGGGCTGGTTAATGGAGGCGGTGGAAAGGGGATTTCTGGGAACCGAAGACTGTGATGGCCTGGAAGTTCGTTTTGGAAGGGGAGAAGTTCTGCTACCTTTGATTGAAAAGGTAGCTCACCGGGAAGGGATCGGAGATAAGATGGCGGAGGGCAGTCTTCGCCTGGCTCGCTCCCTGGGACTGGAAAATGAAGATTTTTTGCTCCAGGTAAAAGGGCAGGAGGTGCCCATGCATGATCCCCGGGTAAAAACCGGGGTTGCCCTCCAGTATGCGCTATCGGATTATGGGGCGGATCACCTGGTCGCAGTCCATGATTTTTCCTTTGCCACTTCTGATAGTCCAGGCATTACAGAGGCTTCGGGCCTGGGTATTTTCCAGCCCGTAGACCCCCTCAGCCTTGGTCCGGAAAAGGTCAGACTGTTTTACTACATGGATCTGTACTGGAGCCTTGTGGACATGCTGGGCATGTGTACCTTTGGTTTTGTGCCCCGGGGACCTATTCCGGTGGAAATGATGATTGATTTAATCCGGGCTGTTACCGGGTGGTCGGTAACCCTGTGGGAATTAATGAAAGCTGCAGAAAGAACGATCCACCTGGCCCGTCTCTTTAATCTGCGGGAAGGATTTTCCCCTGCCGATGATTGTCTGCCGCCAAGGTTTTTTACCGACTTTAAGGATGGCCCCCTTGCGGGGAAGGGAGGTATTGATCCCCAGGAATTTAAAGAAGCAGTAAAGTTAAGGTATGAATTTATGGGCTGGGATGTTGTAACTGGGAAACCTCGTCTCGAGAGGCTAAAGGAACTGAACCTGGAAGATTTTTTTGGACCGGGGTAGGCAAACTACCTGCCCTGTACTTTGCTCACAAAATGGACTCTGTAATAAGGGGGGATTAGCCTTGCGTTATCAGGGTTTGGATGAGGTTAACCGAAAAATTTTGGAATATCTTACCGAAGATAGCCGGATGTCCTATGCTGAACTGGCCCGGAAAATACACCTTTCCCGGGTAGCCGTTCGCGAGAGGATCAGCAATATGATCAAGGATGGAATAATCTGTCAGTTTACCACCGTGGTTAATGCTTCTAAGGTGGGGTATCCTGTTCCGGCTTTTCTGGAAATAGAAGTTCAGCCGGATAAAATTCAAGAAGTAATAAAACAACTACAGGAAAAAGAAGCGATAAAAACCATCTATCAAAAAACTGGCTCGGCTGCAGTTCAGGCCCATGCCTTCCTGGAAAGCACTGAAAAGCTTAACAGGTTTCTCCAGGAAGAGGTCTATGTTATCGACGGTATTGAAGATGTGGACTGTCAGCTTCTTTTGAGATGCTTTAAATCTGACCTGACCATAAAAATCTAAAATGACCAGGAGAACAGGTACAGGATGAAGGAGATGCCCTTTAGGAAATGCCGGGTAATTTCTTTTCCCCTGAGGGTAACTCTGCCTTCTTCCTTCTTTCCTGTTAAGAGGAATTGCCCTGAAAGCAACTTAATCGCGGGGAAATATAATGATAAGTTGGAATATGGTAATATCGAAAACCTTTTATTGGAGGTTGCTATGGAACGATTGGCGGATTTGTGCTGGGTCCTGGGGGAAAAGGTCCGTTTGAAAATTATCCGACTATTGACCCGCGGGGAAAGGTGTGTATGTGAATTAATGGAGGAATTGGATCTTTCCCAGGCCGCCATTTCCCACCATCTCCGGATATTAAGGCAGGCCGGTTTTCTCCAGGTTCGCCGGGAAGGGCGGTGGGGATATTATTCCCTGGAAAAAGAGGGATTTAATCAGCTGAGCCAATTATTACAGAGAGAATTATTGGAGCCTGTAGCCCGGACTCCCCGGGATGAACTCCAGAACAGGGGAGAGGCGTGGGAGAAAAGTCCCCGACCATAAGAAGGACTGGGGTTTTAATTTGACGATAAAAGAAAAATTTAGTAGAATTAAGTTAGGAAAAACTGGTAATTGGCAATATTGTCTGAATGGCCTGACCCTGATTCATTTGCAGGGGCCTTCTTATTCAGGCCGGAAATTGATTTCTGGAAAAAACAATTTAATTTATAAGATGGAGGATGGAGAGGACGTCTTTTCTGAGAAAATAGTTGGTCCGCAAAACAAAAAATTATCATAAGTCCTGGTATGCCGTGGGGGAAAAGGCTTATCTATATTTAAGGAGGGAGTTAGATGGCTTATTTAAAGGTAAAACGAGCCGCCCGAGAACTGGCCCTGGATAAAGCAGTTCATTACCTGGCCCGGGACCCGGATAAAAACCTTCTGGTTTTACTTGATTTTGCGGAAAGACTTGCTTTTGACAGGGAACAGAAAAGGAAGGTCCAGCAGCTACGGGAACATTTCCGGGATAATAAGCAAATTCAAGAACAGGCACGTCGTCTCTCCAAGAATCCCCGCATGATTTCCCGCTTTATGATTAATTGGGTTGGAAATAGCATGCTGGAGGGGCAGCGTATTCGGGTGGCGAAAGCTGAAGAACTCGGGGTTTCAGTTCCCTCCCTTATTCTGGTCGACCCTACTGCAGCCTGTAATTTGAATTGCCCCGGTTGCTGGGCAGGTGAATACAGGCAGGCGGATAGTTTAGAACCCGAGCTTTTTGATCGGATTTTGCGCGAAGCAAAAGAATTGGGAATATACTGGATTGTTTTATCCGGTGGTGAGCCCTTTGCCTATCCTCATCTGCTGGATGTTCTGGAAAAACACCAGGATATGGCATTTATGGCTTATACCAACGGAACTTTGATAGATGAAGAAACAGCCCGCCGCATGGGTGAAATGGCTAACATATCTCCTGCTTTCAGCCTGGAAGGTGGAGAAGAAGAAACCGACGCCC
Source organism: Halobacteroidaceae bacterium (assembly GCA_003554145.1). Classification (GTDB taxonomy): domain Bacteria; phylum Bacillota; class Halanaerobiia; order B1SED10-174; family B1SED10-174; genus T1SED10-26. The sequence continues at coordinate 6,437 of PWFS01000186.1, forward strand.
GCCGGGGGCCGGGAACTTTCCAGAAAGTAATGAAAGCCATGGAGTTAATGCGTGACAATGGAATTTACTTTGGCACCTCAGTAACCGTTACCAGCTCCAATCTGGATAATATTTTTAGTGACGAGTTTGTGGACTGGCTGGTTGAACAGGGAGCAGTTTATATGTGGAGCTTCCATTATGTTCCCGTGGGGCGAAATGCGGATACCAGCCTGATGTTAAGTGCAGAACAGCGCCGGGATTTAATTGATCGGGTTGCCCGCTTACGCAGTGAAAAGCCGGTTTTGATAGCTGATTTCTGGAATGATGGAGAAGCCACCCAAGGCTGTATAGCTGGCGGCCGTCTCTTTTTCCATATTAATGCTTCAGGAGATGTTGAACCCTGTGCCTTTGCCCATTTTGCAACGGATAATATTCGGGAAAAAAGCCTGGAAGAAGCCCTGCAAAACCCGCTTTTTAAAGCCATGCAGAAAAGGCATCCCTACAGCAAAAATTACCTGATGCCCTGTCCCATAATTGACCATCCCCATGTTCTACGAGAGGTTGTTAAAGAAAGTGGAGCTCATCCCACCCACGCAGATGCAGAAAATTTGATTAACGGCGAAATTGCCAGTCATCTGGATCAGATTGCTGCCCGCTGGCGGGAAGAAGCTGAAAAGGTTAAAGCAGGGAAAATAATAACCTGATATATCCGGGAGCAGTCCCGGTTTTTTTTTGTACTCTGGTTTTTCCAGACAGGGGAAATTTTCATAATGGCGAATACAGGTATAGTTAAGATAAAGGAGGAATAGGGCTTGGTAAAAAAACTATCTTCGACACCCCAGGCTGATGGTTTTTATATGCCCGGGGAATTCTCAGAACACCGGGGCTGCTGGATGCTGTGGCCGGAAAGGCCGGATAACTGGAGACTGGGAGCCAAACCGGCCCAGGAAGCCTTTGCCCGGGTAGCCCGGGAAATCAGTCGTTTTGAACCTATAACTGTTGGTGTTTCCCGGCAGCAGTACGAAAATGCCCGCCATTTGCTTCCCGAAACGGTTCGAGTGGTGGAACTGTCCTGTAATGATGCCTGGATAAGGGATACCGGGCCTTCCTTCGTAAAAAACGGGAATGTGCTGCGGGCAGTGGACTGGAAATTCAACGCTTATGGGGGTTTAAAGGGTGGAGCCTATTTCCCCTGGGATCAGGATCAGTTAATTGCGGAAAAAGTTGCTCAAATTGAGGGCGTAGATATTTATCCTGCCCCCCTTATCCTGGAGGGAGGCTCCATTCACGTGGATGGGGAGGGGACCTGCTTGACCACAGAAGAATGTCTTTTAAACCCCAACCGCAACCCGGAACTAACCCGGGAAAAAATAGAAGAATTGTTGAGACAGTACCTGGGTGTAGAAAAAATCCTGTGGTTGAAGAGAGGTGTTTATAAGGATTCGACCGACGGGCACGTGGATAATATGGCCTGCTTTGTCCGGCCCGGGGAGATCCTGTTGCACTGGACTGACGATGAAGAGGACCCCCAGTACCCGATTTCCAGGGAGGCTCTGGAATATCTGGAAAGAACTCCTGATGCCCGGGGCAGAAAGTTAAAGATTCATAAAATTCATCAACCGGGCCCCCTTTTTGTTTCTGAAGAGGAGAGTAAGGGCCTGGATTTAGGGGAGATTCAGGCCAGAGGGGGAAGTCGTTTGCCTGCATCGTATATAAATTATTATCTGCCCCGGGGTGGGGTTATTGTTCCCCTTTTTGCTGATCCTTATGATCAGCCGGCCCTGGAACTGATGGAGAAACTGTACCCCCGGCGGGAAGTGGTGGGAGTTTTTTCCCGGGAAATTATTCTGGGTGGAGGGAATATCCATTGTATTACCCAGCAGGTCCCGCAATAATGGGTGTTTGGGGTCCAGCAAACCCGCCTTTTTTGCAGGAAGGAAGGGGGGAAAGGGGAGTTGTTTACCGGTAACAGGAAAAAACTGGTCCAGAGAACGATGTTTCTTTTGATGTTTACCGGGTACCTCCCCTGGTTTAATTTTTCCGCTGTTGCGGGATTGATTACCCGGGAAATTGAATTGAGCTCGGCCCAGGTGGGAACAATTCTGGCGGTTTTTCAACTGGGCTATGTGGTTATGGTCCTTTTTTGCGGCTGGTTGGGAGACCGGACCGGGGAAAAACAAATTGTGGTGGGATCGGTTTTTCTTACCGGGTTTTTTTCCATTCTCTTTGCCCTGATGGCTTCCAGTTACTCTTCAATCCTGATATTACGCCTTTTGATTGGAGTTTTTGCCGGGGGGATTTATGTGCCGGGTATGGCTCTCCTGTCCCGTTGGTTTGATCCGGGAGAACGGGGGGGAGTTCTGGGTTCATTTATTGCTGCATTGACCCTTTCCTATGCCGGGAGCTATTTTATCACCTCCAGCCTGGCCCCGGCCCTGGGCTGGCGGGGAGCAGTATTATTAACCTCGGTGCCCGCTGTGCTGGCGGCAGGCCTGGGGTGGTTTTTCCTTCCCCGGGCCCCAGCAAGGGACAAGAGCTCTGGCCACCCCCGCCCCCCGGAGCAGGAGAATATCCAGCCTGCTCCTGCCGGAGGTTATAAGGGGCCGGCAGTGATTACTGCTTCCTATATGGGCCACATGTGGGAACTCTATGCCTTCTGGGGCTGGATCGGAATTTTTGTTGAATCCTGCCTCCTGGCCCTGGATTATTCCCGGACCGCAGCTTCTGTTTTAGGAGGGCGCCTGGCCGGACTGATAATTGCTGCAGGAGTTCCTGCTGTATGGCTCCTGGGCTGGCTGGGGGATAGGTGGGGCCGCAGTAAAACAATTTTGATTTGTGCCTCCTGCAGTATCCTGGGACAGCTGATTTTGGGTTTTTTTTACGGTCAGTCCCTGACTTTAATTGTGCTGGTAGGTATCTGGGTCGGATTCTGGGTCATTGCAGATTCCCCGAGTTTTTCCGCGGGGTTAACCGAAATGACTGCTCCCACAATCAGGGGCACAGCCCTGGGGGTGCAAAATGC
>PWFS01000244.1 GCA_003554145.1 Halobacteroidaceae bacterium
ACTTCACACGACCCTGAATCGTGCGCGTCTGCCAGTTCCGCCACTTCGGCTTACAAGTATAATATAAATTATTGTGGGGTAGTTGTCAAGGAATATCTGCTTTTTTTGGCAGGAATCAAATGAGTTTTGACGAATTGGAGAAGGTGGGCGTATAAAGAAATATAGAGTGAGATGAGGAGGAAGATAGGGAATTTGAAGTTGTGGTTTCAAAAAAATTTTGTTTTTTGAGGAGGGCAGTAACTATATGGGCAAGGATCTGGTCGCGGAAAAATCAAACCTGATCAAAGTGCTGCAAATGGAGCAAAGGAAGGAAGGCTATATTTCTGATTCTGCCATTGAAAGGGTAGCCGGTGAATTTAATCTTCCCGTGGTTGAAGTTGAAGGGGTGGTCAGTTTTTACACTCAGTTCAAGAGGGTTCCACCGGGGAAATATCAGATAATGGTTTGCGATGGAACCGCCTGTCACATAATTGGCTCCACACTAATTTTGGACTGGCTTACTGATGCCCTGGGGATTGAAGATGGGGAAACTGATGAAGAGGGGCTTTTTTCTCTGGAAAGCGTTGCCTGTCTGGGGTGCTGCAGCCTGGCCCCGGTTATTAGCATTAATGGCAAGGTTTATGGCAAACTTGATCGGAAAAAACTTCTAAAAATTGTTAAAGATTATCAGAAAAAGGAGGCAGCTGGAACATGAAAAATAGGATTAAAGTAGGGATGGCCAGCTGCGGCATAGCTGCTGGAGCAGGTGAGGTTCTGGAGAAGCTGCAGAACATGAATGGCGACTTTGAAGTGGTCGAGGTGGGGTGCATTGGCCATTGCTATGCTGAGCCCCTGGTTGAAGTAGAAACTGAGGATGGCAGTTATATTTTTGAAAAAGTTCAACCGGAGGAGGATTTTTTAAAAAAATTAATTGACCTGGAAGATTACTCTCGTTTCCAGCCCCATCCTCCCCGAATTGATAAAGAGAGGCTTTTAATTACTGGCCTGGCGGGGAAAATTGTTCCGACTTCTATGGAAGAATATCGGGCCCATGGTGGTTATAAGGGACTGGAAAAAGCTCTGCAGATGGAGCCCGTTGAACTGGTTCAGGAGGTGGAAACTTCTAAACTTCGAGGCCGGGGTGGAGGAGGCTTTCCAGCCGGTCTCAAGTGGAAATTCCTGGAGGCCAAAGAGAGTGATAATAAGGTCTTAATCTGCAATGCTGACGAGGGAGACCCCGGGGCCTTTATGGATAGAACCCTTATGGAATCCCTGCCCCATCAGGTTCTGGAAGGAATGCTGATTGGAGCCCGGGCCACAGGGGCCCGGCAATTATTTATTTACTGCAGGGCCGAATATCCCCTGGCAGTAAAAAACCTCAATATTGCTATTGAACAGGTTGAAAGAGAAGGGCTCAATATTATCGAGGGTGAGGAAGTGGACATAAATGTCAAGGAAGGAGCCGGGGCCTTTGTTTGTGGAGAGGAAACAGCTCTGATTCACTCTCTGGAAGGAAAAAGGGGAACTCCTCGATATCGGCCGCCCTATCCCACCGATTACGGGTTCCACGGCTACCCCTCGGCCATAAATAATGTGGAGACCTTTGCCAATATTCCCCTGATAATAAGGGACGGGGGTGCCAGGTTTGCAGAAACTGGCACGGAAAACAGCACCGGCACCAAACTATTCGCCCTGGCTGGCGACCTGCAATATTCTGGCCTGGTGGAAGTTCCCATGGGAATTTCCATAGGTGAGGTAGTATATGATATCGGAGGAGCGGAACCGGGAAGTGTTAAAGCAGTGCAGATTGGGGGGCCCAGCGGCGGCTGTATTCCTGCAGAACATTTTGATACTCCCATCGATTATGACTCCCTGACCTCTCTGGGGGCCATAATGGGTTCCGGAGGTTTGATAGTTATTGGAAATAATCGCTGCATGGTGGAAACTTCTCGCTATTTCCTGGAGTTTACCACCAGGGAAAGCTGCGGGAAATGTACTTTCTGTCGGATTGGAACCAAGAGAATGCTGGAGATTTTGGAACGGATAACCGGAGGAGCCGGTACAGATAAGGATATTGACCTGCTGGAGGATCTGGGTCAGAAAATCATCCAGGGCTCTCTCTGTGGGCTTGGTCAAACTGCTCCCAATCCGGTCCTTTCCACCCTGGAATTTTTCAGCAAGGAGTGCCGAGCCCACGTGGAAGAAAGCTTCTGTGAAGCCATGGAGTGCAAGGCCCTGGTGGATATTTTCATTGATCTGGAAACCTGTATTGAATGCGGGCAGTGTATAAAGAATTGTCCGGTTAACTGCATAAGTGATGATTATGTAGTGGATAACGAAGTTTGCACCCGCTGCAACAGCTGCATTGAAGTCTGTCCAGTAGATGCCATTGCCCGGGTTGCGAAAGGAGGGGAAGTCCATGTCGAAAATTAAATTGACCATTGATGGAAAACAGGTTGCTGCTTCTCCGGGCCAGACCATCCTGGAGGTAGCCCGGGAAAATGGGATAGAGATTCCTACCATGTGCCACGATGATAGGATCAGCCAGACAACCTCCTGTTTTGTATGTATAGTCCGGGAGAAAGAAAATGGCAACTGGATGCCGTCCTGTGCCGCAGAAGTAGGAGAGGGGCTGGAAATTGATACTTCCAGCGAAGCAGTTCAGGAAATGAGAAGAACTGCCCTGAATTTACTTCTTTCCGAGCATTCCGGGGACTGTGAAGCGCCCTGTACCATTTCCTGTCCTGCCCATGCCCGGGTGGAAGAATATGTTCGGGCCGGACGGGATGGTGATTTGCGCCGCACCCTGGAAATTGCCAAAGAAAGGATCCCCCTGCCCATGTCCATAGGCCGGGTTTGCCCTCGTTTTTGCGAGAAGGATTGTCGTCGTAATGTAATGGATAATGATGGGGTTGCCATAAATGATTTTAAGCGGATTTCCGCTGACCTCTATTATGATGATTATATGGAGGAACGGGCCGAGTTAACCGGACAGAAAGTCGCAATAATTGGTTCAGGCCCGGGCGGCCTTGCCGCAGCTTATTTCCTGCGGTTGGAAGGAATAGCATCGGATATATTTGAAAAATTACCGGAGGCGGGGGGCATGCTCCGCTATGGGATTCCAGAATACCGCCTGCCCAAGGAAATCCTGGACCGGGAACTGGCCCATTTTTCCCGTATGGGCGGGATTGAAATATTCTGCAATAAAGAACTGGGTCGCAATCTGGAACTGGAACAGCTAAAAAAAGATTATGATGCTGTGATTGTTGCCGTGGGTTCCTGGAAAGCCAGTGGAATGAGAACCGAGGGTGAAGAACTGGCCCGGGGAGGAATTGACTGGCTGGAAGAGCTGGCTCTAAAGGGCTGGCAGGGAGAGGATCCTGGCGAAACAATTGTAGTTGGCGGAGGGAACACTGCCATGGACTGCGTTCGTAGTGCTCTCCGACTTACTGATAAGCCAGTTCATTGCATGTATCGCCGCACAGAAAAAGAGATGCCGGCCGAACAGATTGAAATTGATGAGGCCAGGGAAGAAGGTGCCCAGTTTAACTTCCTGACCCAGCCCATAGAACTGCGCCGGGAAAATGGAAAACTGGTTCTGGAATGCCTGCGGATGGAGCTAGGAGAACCAGACGCTTCTGGAAGGAGACGTCCTGTTCCCATTGAGGGTAGTGAATTTGAAGTTGCCGCCGATACCGTTATCGCTGCAATCGGACAGAAAACAATTGCCCCGGAGGGTTTGCCTACCAATAAATGGGGCGATGTGGATGTGGCCGAGGAAGATTGCCGGGCCGATGATAATGTTTTCGCCGCAGGCGATTGTGTTAGTGGGCCCGCAACTGTAGTGGAAGCAGTGGCAGGGGGCCGCCGGGCAGCCCTGGGGGTTATGGCCTATCTTAAGGGCCAAGAATGCCAACTGCCCTATGAAATAAATGTTTCCCGGGGGCACTGGCAGAGCCTGTCCTCTGATGACCTGGTCCTTCTCTTTGAGCCCGAAGAAATTAAGAGAGTTCCTCATCGTTTGATCCCCCTGGAGGAGCGAACCAGCACCTTTAAAGAGGTCAGTTATACCTTTTCCGAGGAGGAAGTAGCCCGGGAAGGCAAACGCTGTATTGAGTGTAGCTGTACCGCCAAGGGTGACTGCAGCTTGAAAGATTTTTCCGAGAATTATGGAGCTGATCCAGAACATTTCGGTGGGGAAAAAGGAGAAAAAGATTACAATTCCCGCCATCCCCAAATTATTATGGATAATGGAAAATGCATCAAGTGCGGTATCTGCGTTAAAATCTGCAGTGAAGTGGTTAATGAGTACCTCCTGGGCTTTAAAAACCGGGGCTTCAATACCAAAGTTGAAACTGCCTTTAACCGGCCCCTTCCCGTGGAAAAATGCACCGAGTGCGGAGAGTGTATTGAAGCCTGTCCGGTCGGAGCTCTGGACTGGAAAGAAAAAACCGAGGAACAGGAACAAAAAGAAAAAGATAAATAAAAGGAGGAAGATTAATGTCCAATATTCTTGATGGGAAGCAGATCGCAAAGGATATCAGGGAGGAATTAAGAAAAGAGGTTGCGGAATTGAAGGAAAAAACCGGGCGGGTACCCGGCCTGGCAGTGGTCCTGGTGGGAGAAGACCCCGCTTCGGCCACCTACGTAAGAATGAAGGGCAAAGCCTGCGAACAGGCTGGTTTCCTTTCCCGGACCCACAGGCTGTCGGAAACCACATCGCAGCGAGAGCTGCTGGACCTGGTAAACGAACTCAATGAAGATGACGAGATCCACGGCATACTGGTACAGCTGCCTTTGCCCGATGGACTTGATGATCAGGAGGTTTTGAAAGCCATAAATCCCGAAAAAGATGTTGATGGCTTTCATCCCCTTAATGTTGGTCGGTTGATGACCGGTGACCCTTACTTTGTTCCCTGTACTCCGCGAGGGGTTATTGAACTGCTGGATAGAGGAAATGTGGAAATCAAGGGTAAGAAAGCTGTTGTTGTTGGCCGGAGCAATATTGTGGGCAAGCCCGCAGCCCTGCTGCTATTGCAGCGCCATGCCACGGTTACTATCTGCCATTCCCGGACCCAGGATCTGCCTGGCGTGGTTAGAGAAGCAGATATTGTGGTAGCTGCAGTTGGTCGTCCGGAAATGGTCAGGGGCGACTGGATAAAAGAAGGGGCCGTAGTTATTGATGTTGGAGTTAACCGGGTTGGAGAGAAAAAGCTGGTGGGTGATGTGGCTTTTGATGAGGCAAAAGATGTAGCCAGCCTGATCACCCCTGTACCCGGGGGAGTTGGACCCATGACAATTGCCATGCTCTTACAAAACACCCTGGAAGCTTTCAAGAACCATGGATAAAAAAGTTCTTACCGTCAGCGAGCTCACCGGTTATCTGCAGGGTGTTTTGCGGCGGGAAGAACTATTAAATGACCTGTGGATCAGTGGGGAAATCTCCAATTTCCACCGGCATCATTCGGGTCACTGTTACTTTACCCTGAAGGATGAAGGATCCCGTCTTCGAGCGGTATTATTTAAAAGCCAGGCCCAGAAGATTAAGTTCAACCTGGAAAATGGCCTGGATGTAATGGCCCGGGGTCACATTGATATTTACCTGCAACGGGGAGAATATCAGCTGTATGTCCAGGAGTTGCAGCCCGAAGGGGTTGGGGCTTTACACCTGGCTTTTGAGCAGCTCAAAAAAAAGCTGGAGGGAGAAGGCCTTTTTGCGGAGGAGCGCAAAAAGGCCCTTCCTCCTTTTCCACAAAAAGTTGGAGTTATCAGTTCTGAGTCCGGGGCGGCAATAAAGGATATCCTGGCGGTTTTCCAGAGGCGTTCTGCGGGGACCTCTCTTTTACTGGCTCCGGCGAGAGTTCAAGGGGATGGCGCGGGAGATGAAATTGCTGCTGCCCTGGAAAAAATAACCCGGTCGGATGTGGAGGTAATAATTGTTACCCGGGGGGGAGGCTCCCTGGAAGAATTGTGGGCTTTTAACGAGGAGGTCGTGGCCCGGGCCATTTCAAAATGTTCTCTGCCGGTTATTTCGGCCGTTGGGCATGAACGTGATTTTACCATTGCTGATTTTGTTGCTGATTGTCGAGCACCTACCCCTTCAGCAGCAGCCGAAATGGTGGTTCCGGATCAAAGAGAAATTGCCAGGAATATAGTTGAGCAGGAAAGACGTCTGGAGAAGGGGCTGTTTGATCTTTTACAGCGTAGAAGCCAGGAACTGGATAGGCTGAAAAATAACCGGGTTTTTCTGCGGCCCTGTGAAGAAATTGTTTCCCGGCGGCGGCAAATCCTGGACGATCTGGAACAAAAAATGGTTACCCGGACCATTCATTATCATCAAATGGAAAAAGAAAGACTTCAAACCCGGGTAGCTCGCCTGGAAGGGTTGAGCCCCCTGAAGATTCTGGGGCTGGGATACAGTATCTGTACTGATCCTGCCGGGGAAAAAGTTTATAAAGATGCCCGCCAGCTAAAAAAGGATGACCCGATCAGGGTTATCCTGTCCCGGGGAAAAGCTCAGGCCCGGGTTATGTCGGTGCAGGATAACGATAATAAGGAGGATGGAAATGGGGGCTGAGCAAAAGGAAAAATTGAGTTTTGAGGAAGCTCTTAAACGACTGGAAGCAATTGTAGAAAAACTGGAAGATGGGGAATTGAAACTGGACGAATCCCTGGAATTATTCGAAGAAGGAGTCCGCTTATCCCGGGAATGCCAGAAAAAACTGGAAAAAGCCCAGGGAAAAATTGAAAAGCTGGTGGGCGAAAAAAATGGGGAAGTTCAGACTGCACCTTTTGCCTCCCCGGAAAATAATGAAGAAAATAATGACGGAAATGGAGAAGATCAAAAAGGAGATAGAAGCCTATTTACCCCGGATAATTGAAAGCCGGGACATTCCCGGGCGGCTGGGTGAGGCCATGTGCTATGCTCTATCTGGCCGGGGAAAAAGGTTGAGGCCTTTTTTGTTTCTCAAAACCCTGGAAATATATTCTCCTCCCCTGGAAAAAGCCATACCTTTTGCCTGGGGTCTGGAAGCAATCCATACCTATTCTCTGGTTCACGATGATCTGCCGATAATGGATGATGATGATTACCGACGGGGACGGTTAACCACCCATAGGGTTTATGGGGAAGCAAATGCCCTCCTGGTGGGAGATGGGCTTTTTACCCTGGGTTGTGAATTAATGAACTCGGTTAATGATGCCTTCTGTTTTGAAAGGATGCAAAAAGCCTTAGCTGTGGTCCTAAAAGCTGTTGGCCCCGAAGGAATGGTGGGGGGGCAGTACCTGGACCTAAAAGGAGAAGGTTTAGATCTAAATTTATCTCAACTCGAGGAAATACATCGGAAAAAGACCGGAGCCCTGATTACTGCTTCCCTGTTAAGTGGAGGAATTCTGGGGGGAGCAGCAGAGAGAGAACTGGGTTCACTGGAAAAGTACGGCCAGGAATTGGGGCTTTTGTTTCAAATTACCGATGACCTCCTGGATCTGGAAGGGGATCCCCGCAAAACTGGTAAGTCCGGCCATAAAGATGCTATCCTGGGCAAGGCCACCTATCCTGGTTTAATGGGGATAGAGGGGGCCCGGAAAAAAGCTGAAGAAAAATGCCAGGGGGCGATATATGCAGCTAAAACTCTGGGAGAAAAAGGCAGGGTGTTCCGGGAACTGGCTGAATTTGTGTTATCCCGGGACATGTGATAATTGCCAGTTAAAATTTGTTATGTTATAATTTAAATGCGCATCGGCGGTGCAGTATTCTAGTCAGTTCCGTACCCCTGAAGGCGGGCCTAAAAATCCGTCAAAGGGCACATCGATGAAGTTCCTGGTTGTGGCTGCTGACGCCCAGTCGGGGGTCATAGCTGGGAGTTAAGGATTTCGGGGCGATCCACAATGGCATGTGGGCGTAGACCCTGATTCCGTGGAGGCCCGGAAAAAGTAGGGAGCTTGTTTCCGGGGAACCTGCAGAAACCGCAAGGTAGCTGCAGCGTAGCCTGCTTTGAGTGGTAAGGGGAGAGGAGGCTGATCCGGGTTATCTTCCCAGGGGCCCTCAGGAAGAAAATCCGTTACCTCTTAAACCCTTACTGCAAAAGAAGCTAGGGGGTAGCTGGAGCTGTCAAGGAAAACTTCTAGACTGTCCCTGCAAGGGAATAGGCCGGGGATTGAAGTGTGGACTGAGTGGTAATCCAGCCCTGCACCTGGTGACAGTGCAGAGTGGTTTAAAGGGAAACCGCCAAAAGGGCAACCTTTTGGAGATCACTGGGAAAACCTGCTGGACCTAAGCCGCAGCATTTACCTGACCTATTACCGCCGATGCGCCTGGAATTGTTTTTAAGGGGGAGAGGTTTTGAGCAAGAACCTCCGGACAGGGATAACCATGGGAATATCTACTTTTTTTATTGCCATCCTGGTGGTGGCTTTTTCCCGTTTAGCAGTATCCAATCTGGGTTCATTTCTGGCTTCGGTGGTTTTCCTCCTGATTATAACTATCGGAGTTATTTTTGATATGATTGGTGTTGCAGCAGCTGCAGCAGATACTGCCCCATTTAATGCTCGGGCTGCACGCAAGGATTTTGGAGCCAGAAAAGGGTTGCACCTGGTTCAAAATGCTGATCGGGTGGCAACTTTATGCAGTGATATAGTAGGTGATATCTGTGGCACGGTCAGTGGGGCCCTGGGAGCGATGCTGGTGGTCCGACTGGCTTTTATTACCGAATTGAATGAAGCAATTTTAAATATTATCGTAGTAGCCCTGGCTGCTGCTCTGACAGTGGGGGGGAAAGGTTATTGCAAGGGTCTGGGGATTTACAGGTCCAATGAGATAATTGGCGGTGTGGGGAATTTTCTGGCCCTGGCCGAGGGACTTATCCCCGGAAAAAGAAAAGGAGGGCGCGGGTGATGGTAAACCTGGATGAAATAAAAGGCCCGGAAAAATTACATGATTTAAGTCCCGAGGAGTTAAAGGGAATTTCCCTGCAAGTCCGGGAAAGAATAATTGAAGTTGTCTCCCGTAATGGTGGGCACCTGGCTTCCAACCTGGGAGTGGTTGAATTAACAGTGGCCTTGCACTCGGTATTTGCCAGTCCCCGGGATAAAATTGTCTGGGATGTGGGCCATCAGTGTTATGCCCATAAATTACTAACTGGAAGACAGCAAGAGTTTAATACCTTAAGGCAGTACAAGGGGCTGAGCGGGTTTCCCAAAACAACCGAAAGCGAACATGATATTGTGGAAACGGGGCACAGCAGCACTTCCTTATCTTCTGCCCTGGGGTTGTCCCTGGCTCGCGATCAAAAAGGGGAAGACCACGAGATAATTGCTGTAATAGGAGATGGAGCTCTCACCGGGGGCATGGCCCTGGAGGCTTTGAACCATATCGGCCATCTCCAGCAAAAAATGATTGTTGTTCTTAATGATAATGAAATGTCGATTTCTAAAA
>PWFS01000108.1 GCA_003554145.1 Halobacteroidaceae bacterium
AAAGATGCTCCCGCGGGAGCATCTTTTTTTACCTTAAATCTTTTCTATCTCTTACTTTTTTATTGACTGAACCCTATTCTTCTTCCATGTAGGGATAGGGGTAATCCCGGGGAGGCACAAAATTTTCCTTGATGGACCGGGCCGAGACCCAGCGGTACATATTGATCTTACTGCCCGCCTTATCATTGGTTCCTGATGCCCGGGCTCCCCCGAAAGGCTGCTGATTGACAATAGCGGCGGTGGGCTTGTCGTTGATATAGAAGTTGCCAGCTGCCTGCCGCAGGATTCGATCCGCTTTCTGAACCGCTTCCCGATCCCGGGCCATGATACTTCCGGTCAATCCATAGGGTGATGTTTCATTGCACAGGTACAGGGTCTCTTCAAACTTTTCATCGGGATATACGTAGATGGTCAATACCGGCCCAAAAAGCTCTTCGACCATTGTCTCGGAAAAGGGATCGGTAGTCAGGATTAGCGTGGGATCAATAAAAAACCCGGTGCTGTCATCATAACTGCCTCCGGCAATTATTTCCGTCTTCCTGTCTTCCCGGGCCCGGTCAATATAGCCGGTTATTTTGGTAAAGGCCTTCTGATCAATTACCGCCCCCATGAAATTCTGGAAGTCGGCAATATCCCCCACCTTTATCTCTTCCACCTTTCTGATCAGGTGATCTTTAATCTCTTCCCACAGGGAATGGGGAATATAGGCGCGGGAGGCAGCCGAACATTTCTGCCCCTGATATTCAAAGGCACCGCGGATCAGGGCCGTAATCAATTCTGCCGGTTCGGCGGAAGTATGGGCCACCACGAAATCCTTACCCCCGGTCTCCCCAACAATGCGGGGATAGGTATGGTAGCGATCAATGTTTTCCCCAATTTTTTTCCACATGTGCTGGAAGGTTCCCGTGGATCCGGTGAAGTGGACCCCGGCCAGGTTGGGACTGTTCAGGGCCAGATCCCCTATCACTGCCCCCGGACCGGGCAGAAAATTGATAACTCCCGGCGGCAATCCGGCTTCCATTAACATTTCCATGAAATAATGAGCGGAATAAACGGCGGTGGAGGCCGGTTTCCACAGGGCTACATTCCCGGCCATGGCCGGAGCAGTAGGCAGATTACCCGCTATGGCGGTGAAATTAAAGGGCGTAACTGCCAGGACAAAGCCCTCCAGGGGACGATAATCCACTCTATTCCAGAAACCTTCCGGGGAAAAGGGCTGATCCTGATATATTTCGGTGAGGAAATAGCTGTTAAAGCGCAGGAAATCAGCCAGCTCACAGGCAGCTTCAATTTCTGCCTGATGAACTGTCTTACCCTGACCCAGCATGGTGGCAGCATTTATCCGGGCCCGGTAGGGGCCGGTTAACATATCGGCCAGCTTCCGGAAAATAACCAGGCGATCCTCCCAGCGCCAGCTGGACCATTCTCTTGCCGCCTGCAGGGAAGCCTCGATAGCCATTTCCACCTCCCGCTGACCGGCCTGATGGTAGCGGGCCAGGACATGTTCCTTCCGATGGGGCATAACCACCTGTCCCATTTCACCGGTTTTTACCTCTTTACCCCCGATGATCAGGGGGATTTCTATTTCCTGCTGCTGCATCCTGTTCAGTTCATTTTTTACTGCTTCTCTTTCCGGGCTTCCAGGAGGATAATTTTTGACCGGTTCGTTGGGGGGTTTCTGTAAGTAATAAAAAGCATCTCCCATGTTTACCTGCCTCCTCTTGACATTTTTTCCAGTCTTTAAGCCTACCAATATTATACCATATCCTTTCAAGGGAGCTTTAGCCAGGTGAAAAAAGAGGAAAGAGGGGCTCCTCCTGCGGGGCCCCTCTAGTCTTCATCAGGGTGATCGGAAAAGGAAAAAGGCCCTTCTTCCCGATCCCGTTCACTTCTTTTTTCCAGCCAGATCAAATACCCACCCCGGAAGGCAATGGCCAGTCCGACCATGGAAACAGCATAGATTAGAAAATTGGCGGTGAAGGTAGAGGCCAGCAGATTGAGGATAATGGCAAACATGAATAACCAGGACCCAATCATCAGCCCCACTCCAATAATTATACTCAAAACCGGGGTCATGGTATCAACCCTCTTTTTCATAAAGCCAGCAGGATACTTTATGCTCCCCACCCAGTTCATATTCCGGTGGAACTTCTTTTTCACATTTTCCTTCTATAAAATCCGGGCACCGGGGATGAAAACGGCATCCCGGAGGTGGGCTGGCCAGGCTGGGCGGTTCTCCCGGAGGAACCTTTTTAAAGGTATTCACATTTTCCGGGTCCGGGTCAGAAATTGCTTCCAGGAGGGCCCGGGTATAGGGGTGGCTGGGGTTTGCTAAGATATCTTCTACCTCTCCTTTTTCAATCAGTTTTCCCCCATACATTACAAATATCCTTTCGGAAAAGTAGCGAACTGTAGAAAGGTCATGGGTAATATAAATAACCCCCAGGTTATAGTCCAGCTGCAGTTTTCTCAATAATTCCAGGATCTCTACTCGCACCGAGGGGTCCAGCATGGACACCGGTTCATCAGCAACCAGAAGGCTGGGCTCCAGTATTTTGGACCGGGCAATAACCCCCCTCTGCTGCTGTCCACCGCTGAGCATGTGGGGGAATTTGTTGATAAACTCTTTTACCGGGGTCATCTTGAGATCTTCCAGCACCTGATAGATCCTTCGTTCCCGCTCTTTGTGGTCTTTGATGCCGTTGATTACCATGGGCTCCTCCAGGATCCGCCGGACGGTCATGAAGGGGGGTAATGCGCCATAGGGGTCCTGCTGAACATAGCCTACCTGGGAACGATACCATTCCAGGTGCTCTTTATCGGTAATATCGATGGCCTTGCCGTTAAAGTAGACCTGCCCCCCTGTAGGCTGCTCCAGGGCCAGGATTGTTTTGGCCAGGGTGCTTTTGCCACAGCCAGATTCCCCAACAACCGATACTGCTTCTCCCCTTCTCAGATCAAAGTCTACCCCATCCACTGCTTTAACCTCACCCACCCGCAGAAAGCCCCATTTGCGGAGGGTAAAATAAGTCTGCAGTTTCTTTACTTCCAGGAGTTGTTCATTTTCCACGGCTTATCACCTCACTTGTAGAGCCAGCATTTGACCTGATGCCCTTCCTTAACCTCTATAACCGGGGGTTCCTGCTCGCAGCGCTCGAAACTGTCCGGGCACCTGTCAAGAAAGCGGCAGGTCTGAGGCGGCTCCAGCAAACTGGGGGGCTGTCCGGGGAGATATTCCAGCTCTTTTTTCTCCTGCAGAGAGGGAACGCTGGCCATCAATTTCCGGGAATAGGGATGGAAGGGCTCCCGGAAAAGATTATAGGCCCGGGAAAACTCCACCAGCTGCCCGGCATACATGATCCCGGCCAGATCGGCCAGTTCACTGGAAGTAGCAATATCGTGGGTTATCAGGATAAAGGTAAATCCCCGTTCCTGCTTGATCCTCTTCAAAACATTCATTATATTGGCCTGGGTCAGAAGATCCAGGGCCGAAGTCGGTTCATCCAGGATTACCAGGTCCGGGTTGGTAATTAAGGCCATGGCCAGGATAACCCGCTGGCGCATACCCCCACTTAATTCAAAGGGATAGCGTTCCAGGAAGTCCTGGGGAACCCCCACCAGTTGAAAGACCTCCCGGGCTTTTTCCATGGCCTTCCGCCGTTCTCTGCCCGTTCCCCGCTTAATCAGGGGTTCTATCACCTGCTCCGATACCTTTATCACCGGGTTAAGAGAATTCATTGCGGCCTGGGGTACCATTGCTATCTTTTTCCAGCGAATTTCCCGCCGGAACTTTTCCCTGGAAAGCTTCATTATATCCTGGCTGTTGAGGAAAACCTTACCCCGATAGTCCTGGACATTGCGGGGCAAAAGTCGCAGAATAGCCCGACCCAGAGAGGTTTTCCCACAGCCTGACTCTCCCACCAGGACCATGGTCTGGCCCCGGTTCATGGTAAAGGTTACATCTTCAACGGCCTGCACGGTGCCCCGGCGGGTACTGAAGGAAAGATACAGATTTTCTACTCGGAACTGATCGTTTTGGGTATTCATTATTACATCCCCCTTAACCTGGGATTAAGAATACGGTCCAGGGCAAAACCCAGCATGGAAAAGCCCATTCCGGTTAATATCAGGCAGATGGCCGGGCTGAGCACCCAGTAGTAATAACCCAGGTACAGGGCCCCGTGCTGCTGGGCATCCTCCAGGACTTTACCCCAGGTGGGCAGCACCGGATCACCCAGGCCCAGGACCGCCAGGGTTGCCTCCAGGAAAACCAGGGAGGGTATGAGGATAACAAACTGGGGAACCAGAACCGGTATGGCCCGGGGAATGAGATAGCGGAAAATTATCCGGAGATTTCCCGCTCCATAGGAACGGGCCGCTTCCACATAGGGTGCTTCTTTAATCTGCAAGAACAGGGAGCGGTAGACCTTAATCGCCCCGCTGAATATATTCAGGACGATTATCACCGCCAGCATCACCCAGATGCTTCGGGAATAAAGGGTTCCGATCATAACCAGGACCACCAGGGGGTGCAGAATGAGGTTAACCTCCGTTATCTTCTGAATCAGCCCATCAACCCAGCGGCCGAACCACACCCCAACTCCGGCCAGGATCATGGTGGTAATCGTGGAACCCACTGCCGCCAGCAGTCCAAAAGCCAGGGCTATTGGTGTTCCCCAGATCAGGGCCAGGGCAATATCCCGGCGGCGATGATCGGTTCCAGCCAGCCCTTCAACCTGTCCGTAATTAATCAGTCGGGCTTCCAGGTCAGCATCCGGTTCAAACAGATAACCTTCAATTCGCAGTTCATATTCACCATGCAGAACCTGCGGCGGATCTGTATCCTCCTCGGCAAAAAGGCCAACCCGGGGCCGCAGACCATCCAGTTGTCGTCTCTGCAGATCCCGGTCCTGACCGATGCGATAGGAGGTCCCGTCAGCAACACTACCTTCCATCATCTCAATTTCCCGGCCGTCGGGCATAACCCAGTAAACATGCACAAAGGGCCGGGTCTGTTCATATTCTGCAGCGAAAAACAGGCTGATCTCCCGGGGAAACTCATCGTATTCGTAGGTGAAGGGCATGGAAATTTTCCCCTCGGAGACCTCTTCGGTTTTCTCCGCTACTTCCTTTAATTCCGGCCGGTCAATGGAGTCCAGCATCTTGGTTTCGGGGCGGTTGACCCCGGGAAAATAGTTTACCCAGGCCGGAGGGACGTTGCGGGGGTTTTCAATCCAGACCCCCTCACCTCCCCGCCACATGCGGATCGCTTCATCATAGGGAATGGCTATTATGGCATAGAGGGATATCCCAATCAAAATCCCAATTATAACCATGCCCAGGATAGCCGACGGATATTCCTTTAACTCCTTCAGCCTTCTTTTGATCATACTCATGCTGCCTGCCCCCCTTCTCCACCGACTTTAACCCGCGGATCAACGATGGCATAGATAAAGTCAAGCAGGAATACGGTTATGGCCAGGAGAAAGGCAAAGATCACTATTACCCCGATAATAACCGGTGTATCATAAAGTCCTATGGCCTGGAATAAGAGCCGGCCCAGCCCGGGCCAGGTAAACACGGTTTCCAGGACAATCTGACCCATCCACACCGTTATAATTCCCAGCAAAAAGCTGGTAATGATCGGCGGCAGGGTGGGCCTCAGGATATAGCGGCGTTCAATCTGACGCCCGGATAAGCCCTTGGCCCTGGCCATTTCCACATAGTCCTCGCTGGAATAAATCAGGAAATAGGTTCGCCACTGATATATGGTGAGAAATAAGGCCCCCAGCACTATGGCCGTTACCGGTAGTATCAGGTGGCGGATCACACTCATTGCATACATCAGGGTATCATCCGGGGGTGGGGCAGCAACCATGCGGCCGAAGGGCAACCAGCCCAGGAGAGCGGCAAAAATCAGAATCAGGAATATCCCGTAAAACCAGGATGGGGCCGCAGAAGTTGGTGCCAGGGCTACCATAAACTTATCCAGCTTGCTGCCGTACTGGCGGGAAAGGGCCAGGGCAATGAAAAGACCGGCAAAAAAGGTAATAATCTGGGCGGTAAGGAATAGAAACAGGGTGGGCGGCAGCCGTTCCAGGATAATATGGCGAACCTGGCGGGAGCCAGCATCACTGGTCAGGTTTTCTGAGCGCCCCAGATCCAGGGTCAGGGCGTCGCGCAGATAATAAATACTGCGGAGATAAAAGGGTTCATGCAGTCCCAGCCTTTTTTCTTCAGTTTCAACCATTGAATCCATTATTTCCCGGCGCCTCTCCTCGGGTAATTCGGCAAATTCAGGACTGCCCCGAACCTGCTGGGCCACATTGAAAGCAATTTCTGCCCGGCGAATCTCGTCAACATAACCCCCCATGTTGGCAATTAAAATCATCAGGTAAACCCCTACCACCACGGCAATAAACAGTGCTCCCAGGCGCAGCAAGGAATATCGGAGCAGACGCCATAAATCAGATTCACCTTTTGGGGTTCTTTCTTCGGTTGCTTCTTCCTGCAGTTCCTCCTGCGGAGGATATTCCTGAGGCATTATTTCACCTCCCGCTATTAAATCGGGCAGAAGGGAGAACTTATCCCCCTTCTCCCTCATCCCGGAGTATGCGAATTCCAGCTGAGGGAGGTTCTCAGGGGGAAAAATATCCCCGGTTCCAATCCAACTGTCCGTTACTCCACTATACTGCTCTTTCTGACCTCAAATCTGCATTCAGTCCCACAGTCACTTCCGACCAGGCTCTCCACCTCTTCAGGTAAACTCAAAACCGGTCGACAACAGAATTCTGTTTTTCTCTCCAGGAATTATTGTCCTGAACTCAACCTGCCGGACTGCAAGACTGTCTTTTTCTGCTCAAGGAGTTGGCCAGATCCCTTCCTTTTTCCACTCTCATTAATCATAACGGGGCTGAAGGGCAAACCCCCCCGGCCCCGTTATCGACCTTTTTTCTTTTCCAATTTTCATTTTCCTTATTTACTTAGCGGTAAATTACAAACTCCCTGTCTTCAATGGTAGGAATGGCCACCAGCAGCGGTGTTGCTACAAATTCAATCTTGGCACCACCGGTGGGCAGTTCCTCGGTTACTTCTCCCGGAATTTCTGCCCGCCACAGTCCATCTTCAACTGCATCAACTTCGCGGCTTTCTACCAGGTGACCGTCGGCATCGAAGATCAGGATGGCCACGGTATCCATTTCCTCAACGGCATAGGGTTCATCTGCAAAGGTAACGTGGGCATCGAATACAGCTTCCTCGCCAGCTTCAACCAGGTGGGGTCCATCTATATTGATATCTGCGATTGGCGGGTCTTCAAAGTGAATCCAGCGATCAGCAGGATCAATGAAGTCTTCATTCCGGGCCATTTCAACAACGCCCTCTACCGGGTGGACGTCCCGCAGGTAGAAGGGGCCGTTGCCTACCCAGAAATGCCCTTTATCATCGTACCACTCCTGCAGGTTGCTCCAGCGGTCAGCAGCATCTTCCTCATCGATAAACTGACCCAGGGTTGGTTCATAGGGAATGAGATTGTCGTCCAGGGCTTTCTCCAGGTGTTCCTCCAGGTAATCCAGGCTGGGTCCGCCAATCATGCTCAACCACTCTACACCCAGGGTATCGGCCTTGGAAGCAGAATGGGCAGCCAGTTCAGCGGCTTCAACCTCCAGACCCAGTCCCAGGGTATGCCAGGCTCCAATTCCCTGATCATACCAGGGGAACAGGCTCCAGGCAGCTGTATAGGCATTCCATTCCGCATCGAGATAGAAGGTATCGCTGTAGTAGTCGAATACAATGGGGTCTTCGGAAACAAGCCGGACGCCGCGGAAATGTTCAACAAAGGTTTGATAGCCGGGAACCTGATCTTCGTCATAGACGGGGCTTTCTTCTTTGGCCCGGTCATAAGCCAGGATCAGGGGCAGGATCATATCCGCCAGATCAAAGGTACTGCCATCATGCCAGACGTGTTCATCCTGGAACCCTTCCGGATAGTGAACAGTTACCTTGCGGTTGGCAGTCAGGCCATCAGGATGTTCTGTTCCTACATCAGAGAACACCTGCTCTTCGGGATCCCAGCCGATCCAGGCATCTTCCGGAACTTCAATTTCTTCGGCGAAATCCAGCTCAACCCAGTCCAGGGTTCTTTCTACCGGCAGTCCATCTTTTATGGTTACTTCAGCTTTTTCAATCAACTGATCCCAGTGCAGTCCGGTGAAGGGATCAAACATTGTCGGCCGGCTGGAGGTGCCTCGAATCAGCATCATGTCGTAAATCCAGTTACTGCCGTCAGTGGGATTCCAGGGATCAGGAATAATGCTGGGCATGGCCATGTCGATAGTTGCATCCGGTTCTTCTTCATCCCGCAGAGTATAGGCCCACATGTAGGACCCATGAACACCCCCGGCAATATCGGCGGCCACATTAATGTTTTCGGCCATAGGAGAAACACTGCTCTCATCCACCAGCATGACCCGCTTGGAGGTTTCGAGAGCCAGTTCCAGGGCCCGCTCCATCATTTCTTCTCTCTCTTCCATGGTGGAAAAGTCCCGGCGGGCCAGGCGGTCAGACAGCTCATCAAACTCCGGTTCCGGTTCATAAGCCATCCACAGCGGCTGCGCCATACCGCGGGGAGTAAAGAAGAAGTCAAAGTTTCCAGCCTGATCCCGGCCGACTACAGTGGATATCCAGCCTCCGGTATAGAGGTGCCACTCGCCAGCGTGGGGATCTCCGGCAATCCAGATGGGTGAAGCTTCCGCCGCGGTCATATACTGGCGGTCGACTACAAAACCAATGTCCTCCAGTTCGGTAGCAATATAATCACCAATTTCCAGGCGCTCATCCTCACTGCGGATAATGAAGATCAGCTCAACCGGGTCACCGTTGTAATGCCAGGTACCATCAATCATATCTGCGCCGAGTTCTTCCATTTCTGCAGTGATCTGTTCTTCAGCCCGGGCAGGATCATAGGAATAATATGCTTCCAGTTCGCGGGCTTTTACAATATGGCGGGCATGATCGGGAAATACAGTATTCAGGGGCAGCACCCGCTCGGTAGCAAGCCCACCGAAAATTTCATCGACAATATACTCCCGGTCAACCAGCCAGTTCATTGCTTCTCTAATAGCGGGCACAGCAAAGGGATTGAGTTCGCCGGTTCCTTCAAATTCCGGTCCAGCCGGATTAAAGGTAATTTCATTGTAGGACCCAAAAGATTGTTCATATCTGAGGTCTTCACTTTCCAGAATTTGCTCATACAGTTCTGGATCGGAAATGGTGTACGGATAAATATCCAGCTCGCCAACTTCAATCTGGGTCAGTGCGGCACTGGCACTTTCTT
>PWFS01000134.1 GCA_003554145.1 Halobacteroidaceae bacterium
GTAATTATCATGGGAATTTTTTATTCCATTGTGGCCGGAATGGGTTGGAACCCGTTGATCCTGGGATTGGAACAGGAAGCCCGCCATCTGGCAACTGATTTACGCTGGGCCCAACACCGTTCAATCCACCGGAGGGTAAATCACTATATTGAACTGGATATCAATAAAGATAGCTATCGCATAATTATCGGGGAGGAGAATGAAGTGGAAGTGCTCCGGGAGAGAGAATTACGGGAAGGAGTAACCCTTGAGGGTATTACCCTGGGAGAACCTGTTTTTCACTTTACCCCTACTGGTGCTCCATCCCGCGGAAATTCCATCATCCTGAGGGAAGGAAATAAGAGGGGCCGGGTGATAACCGCGGTTGGAACCGGACGGATACGGATCAGTATATCAGGGGAGGAGGGATAAAACTGGACAGAAAGGGACTGGTTTTATGGGAAGTTCTGCTGGGCCTGTTTTTTTTAATTATCCTGATAGCAGCTCTTACCCCGGGATGGGTTAACTGGAAGTTTCTGGACAGGGAGGCTCAGGTGATGAGCGAAGCGGTTTTCATCGGACAGGGAACCCTGGAAAAAATGATGGCTCAGGGTCTGGGTGGAGAAAGGGAAGAGGTTCTGGGTGTTTTCCAGGTGGAAAAAAGTAAAACCCCCTTTTCCAACCTGCAATTGCTGCAGGTCAGGGTTATCTGGGAGAGCGGAGAGGAAAACAGGAAAATAAAACTGGAAACTTTATTTAATCCGGATTGTCTTTTAAGAGGTAGGGTGGAATCATGAATCGAGGATTTCTGCTTTTAGAGATATTGCTGGCCCTCTTTTTAACAGGGATTTTGTGGTTGGGGCTCAGTACTCTGTACCTTGCTGTGGGGAACAACTGGCTGGAGAGCAGCGGGAACTTTGACTTCCGGCAGCAGCAGAGAATTATCGGGGAGAGGATAGTCCGTAAAATTCGGTTGGCCCGCCCGGAAACAATTTTTTTCGGAGAGAGTTTTAATTCTAATGTTACTTACGGTCGCATAGAGATGGAGCTCAATTTTGAGCCCCAGCGCAAAATTGCTTTTTATCAGAGAGGAAATAATGTACTGCAGGGAGTGAAAAACCCGGGGCAGACTGTATTCAGTGGGATGTCCCTGGGATTGGGTCTGGAAAAACTGGAATTTAAGCCCCAGGGGAGGGCTATAAGGGTAAAAATTAAGACTGAAAATAAAACTCTAACAACCTACGTTATTCCCCGGGGGGAGGTGTTTATTGATGAATAATAGGGGTTCTGTTCTGCTGCCCATTTTGATAGTGGGCCTGGTTTTTTCTGCTACTCTGGGTGCCCAGTACCGGGAGAGTCGTCGGGAAATGATGATCAGTCAGAATCTTTTCCGCCAGCAGCAGTTATTCTATTATGCTGAGGCGGGTCTGGTTTTGGGCCTGGAAAAATTACAAGAGAACCCTGAATGGGAGCCCAAAAATTGCGGGTATTTACTGCCAGGCCCGGGAGGTTTTATCCTGGAAAGACAGGAGGAGGAGGGGAATAAATTCCTTATATCCCAGGGTTACCTGGATTCAGAAAAATTATTCTTAACAGCGAGTTTTTCCCTGATTCCCGTGGAAAATGGTAATGGTGTGGAAAAAGAAGTGGGTCTTAACTGGTGGAGAGAAGGCCGCCCGGAAATTATAAAAACCCAATAAAGGCAGGGAGGATAAAATGTTTACTCTGGACTGGGGAACAGCAGCGTTAAAGATGATCAGGTTTTCGCGGAGCAAAGGGGAATATTGGCCCCAGGAGTTTCAGGTTCTTACCCTTCCGGATAAACCACTGGGAATAGAGCAGGATGATGTAAGGTTAATGCGGCAATATCTCCAGGAAATATTTAAAGCAATCAAAATGTCTCGGGGCCGGCTAAGAATGTCTTTACCTGCTACAGGCAGCAACCTGTTGTTATTAAACCTGCCCTCTCTGAACAAACGGGAATTGAGTGAAGCAGTTCACTGGGAGGTTTGCCGGCTCCTGAATCAGGATCCCGATTCAGGGGTAATTAGTTTTTCTGTAATTGAAGAGAATAAGGAGGGAATAAGAGTGCTGGCTGCAGCTCTGGAGCAGAGGGTAATTGATTTTGTTCAGGCTGCCCTCCCCCGCAACCCCTGGATAAGGGTCGAGCGGGCAACCCTGACCCCTGTTGCCCTTTCTGCTCTACTGGGAGGGGGTAAAAAAAATCTAATTGTAATTGACTGTGGAAACAGCAAAACCGATCTTCTTTTTCTCAGGGAAGGAAAACCTTTCTTTATGCGGCGGTTGGGTGGGCCAATGCAGGGGAGTGATTTATTGGAGGAACAAGGTGAGGTTGATAAAACGGCCCATCTTGTTGGAGAAATCTCAAGGGCCTTAATGTATGTTCCGGAAATCGATATCAGGTCAGAAGTAGAAAGAATTGTCCTGGTCGGAGGTCAGGGACAGCACCCGCAACTGGCCAACAACCTTGAAAATAGATTTCAGATTAAGGTCTCCTCCCCGGAAAAGGGCTGGCCTCAAGGAAAAGAGGAAAAAGCGCTTCTGGCTCCGGCCCTGGGCCTGGCACGACTGGGAGGGCAGAGAAATGGAAGGAATTGATTTTGCTCGATTTATACGGAAGTCCGTATCCTGGAAGCCTCTGGTTATGCTGGGTTTAATTCTTTTAACGGGTTTTTTTCTGGGAGGAAAATATTTTAATGTGAGAGAAGAGTTAAATTATTATCAGCAGGAAGATTTGCGTCTGGAGCGGCTAATTAATAAAAAGGAAAAGGAGGCCAGTGGAGAACAATATCTCGGGGAAAAAATAATTAAAAAAGAAGCGAGGGTGTTTTTTTTGGAAGACCTGTTTCCAAAAAATAACATTATTGATAAGACAAGGGAAATAATCAGGGCCATACCTGAAAACATATATATTACCCTGCTCCAGGTTATTGCTGAGGAACAGGTGATTCTGGAAGGTTATTTACCTGATAATCTTAAGGATAATTATATTGAAAACAGCCTCCAGGAGGTTTTTTCTGAGCAGAAATTTACAATGAAAACGAATTATTCTGGTGGGGAAAGCGGGGGACAGTGGTTTATTCTGGAGGCCAATACCCCAGCACTTTCGCCCTAACGGCCATTTTGGTGGAGGTCTGTAAAACCCCATATTGATTGGACTGAGCCTTCACTGGCTGGGTTAAGGAGGTTGTCCTACCCGTGGATGATGAGCCCAGTCTCGGGCTATAGGGTCCTTCATTAAACAGTCCTGTTGGGAAGGGGCAGTGTGGTGGCCGTGACAAACACCCTTAACCTTGAAAAGGGGTCCCTTAACTGACTGATATAAGCAAATCAGCGTTATGTTCTAAACGACAATCTGCATGATTTATGTACTCTCCAAAAATTGAACACCCTTCATGCCCATCAAACGGCAGGGTGAGGTCAGGCACCTCTTAAAGGACGGGAATGTCAGAGTGGTCAAGAAAATCTTTACCATCCAGGTGTTGTATGATTCAACCCGCTACCCACAGCCCATCATCATGGTTCATGCCAGTGCCAGTCATAAGAAACTAAAGCTTATAGAACCCGCAAGCACATTGCTCATGGAAAGGAGGATGGCTGGGTAAGGAAGCCATTCCTCCCCCGCCTCTTGAGGTGGGGGTATCCTGGTTAAAAAAGACGATGAAATTTAGGGTTAAAATCCTGGCAATTTCCGGCCTGATTCTGGGGTTCTTCTTATCCTTTTTCTTTTTTATTCTTCCTGTGCAGGAAAAAACCGAACAGGTCCGGGTGCAAATTGAAAAAAAGATGATCCTGATAGAAAATCTGCAGGAAAAAATGGAAGGGAAAAGACTATTGAGGGCAAAAATTAAAGGTTTGCAGGAAGAGATAAAGGATCTAGAAAAATTTTTTCCCGTATCAGAAGGTTACGCAGAAAAAATCCAGCAATTACTGGAAACAGAAGCTGAAAAGAGGGGTACTGCTGCCTATTCCTGGGATTACTGTTATCAGCCAGGCCTATTAGATATTGAGGGTTCCTGGCAGGGGGAATATGAGGATTTAATGCGTTTTTTGCAGTTTGTGGAGGATTTGCCCCAGGCTTTAAAGATCAGGGAACTGAGGTTGGAGGGAGAAAAATTCTTAACCTTAAAATTGAAAATGGGAATTCCCCTGCTGGAAGGGGGGGTTGAATTTGAGCTTTAGAGTAGGGGAAAACCTGGAGTTGATTATCTTCATTATTCTGGCAATTGGGGCGGGAATTCTATTCTGGAGTGGTGGAACAGAAGAAGGAGAAGAATTTCTTATTGGGAGTGAATTTAAAGGGGATAGTCCCAGCTCCCCTCCAGCAGAATCGGTAGCCCTTTTTGTTTATGAAGGGAGAAGGACAATTCCACCCAACCCTTTTTTGCCTGGCAAAGAAGAAATTGCGGGGGAGTTACCCCGCCCCGAAGGGCTTGTTTTAAAGGGGATTATTAGCCGGGATGAGGAAAAACTTGCAATAATAAAAAAAGGAAAGGACACAATTTTTGCAGGGAAAAATTCTACTTTTGGTCAGTGGAAAATCGCGGGCTTCTTTTCGCAATACCTGATCTTAAAAAAAGGGGAAAAGCGAGTATACTATTTTTTTCCCCTGGAAGGTGATTAAACTTGCATAATATAGTAATATTGTTTATCATTATTATGTTCTTGACTGTTTCCGTTGGAGCCGGGGAAGGGGAAATTAATATTTCCTTCAGTAATGTTGACCTGGCTGATGCTCTGCGGGCCCTGGCTGACATTGCCGGGGTAAATTTGTTGATCTGCTCCCGGTTGGAGGGAACTGTTTCTGCTCACCTGGAGGGCATCAGTTTTTCCGAGGCCTGGTCGGGTCTGATTCTATCCCAGGGGCTGGATTTTATAAAAACTGATAATACCTACCTGGTTGGGTCCCGGGAATTAATTGCTGAATTGCGATCCCAGGAAAAGATTGTTGTTTTGCAGACAGATAATGTGCCGCCGGATAAGATAATAACCTGGGCCGAGGTGATTTTTCCAGGAGTAAGAATGGCCAGTGATGGGTTCAGCAACAGTCTGGTATGCAGTGGACCAGAAGAGGAAATTGTCTACCTGCAGAAAGTTATTAATCGAATGGATCAGCCTGGGGAAGGGGAACTCAGCCGGATAATCAGGTTGGAACACCTCCTGCCAGAGGAAGGTGCAGAAATAGTTGCCACTTTTCACCCGGACCTGCTGGTAAAAGAGGATTGCCGGAGATCCATTCTGATCCTGAGAGGACCCCGGGCCTCCCTTGATGAAGCCCGTTCTTTACTGGCCCATATGGATCAGGCCTATCCCGAGGAAAAAATCAGGATGAAGCGCCTGGCTTATGGAGACCCTGATTATACTGGTGAGCTCCTCCGGGAATTGTTTCCCCAGGCGGGAATTCTGGTTGATCATAGATTAAATAAGCTTATTCTCAGGGGGGATCCCGAAACTTTGATTGAAATCCAGGAAATTCTTCCTCGGATGGATCAACCCCGACCGCTGATAATGGTTGAATTTCGCCTGGAGGAAATTTCCAGCAAATTTCTGAAAAATCAGGGACTGAACTGGGATTGGGGTCCGGAAATAAATTTTTTTGATAAAGATTTTTTATCTGGAGAACAGCCCCTGACCTTCAACCTGGATTACTTGTTGCAACTACTGGAAGAAAAGGGGGTTTCCGAAACTATCGCCCGTCCCCGCCTGACAACCCTGGATGGAGTAGAAGGTCAGATGATTATTGGGGACAGGATTCCTATCCGAGGAGCAAGAATAGATAATGGAGAAGAACAGGTCAGCTATTTCCAGACCGGAATAATTATTTCTTTCACTCCCAGGGTTGGGGCGGATGATTACATTACTCTTAAGGTTCAACCCCAGGTCAGTACCATTGGTGAAGACCTGGATAAGGGGTTTCCCCAGGTCAGAACCCGGGAAGCCCAGACTATAGTCCGGGTAAAATGTGGGGATACCTTTGCAGTTGGAGGCCTGATCCAGCAGCAGGACCGCCGGTCCGATGCAGCTATCCCCTGGCTTAGTGATCTGCCCCTGATTGGCTCCTGGTTTTCCTCTAAGGAGGAAGATCAACAGAGTACCGAGTTGATTATTTTTATTACTCCCCACATAATAGGAGATGGGGAGGAGAAACCTGACCTGTAAAGAAGAATGGTTTGTAGAGGAAATATTTTAGAAAAAAGGGAGGCTGTAAATGGAAAATAGAATTGCTCGACTCCAAGAGAAAATTAAGGAACAGGAACTGGACGGTCTTATTATTAACAACCCCTCCAACCGATTTTATGCCAGCGGATTTACCGGTTCGGCGGGCACAGTTCTAATTTCAGAGGAAAAAGCCTGTTTAATTACCGATTTTCGTTACACTGAGCAGGCCGGGGAGCAAGCTCCTCATCTGGAGATAATAGAACATGGATCCCAAAAAGTTGATACTCTGGTGGAAATTTTGCACCAGGAAAAGGTAAAAAGAGCCGGTTTTGAAGCAGATTTTGAAACCTATTCCACCGTAGAGCAGCAACTCCGGGGCAAAATTAAGGATGTGGAATGGGTTCCTACTCAGAATATGGTTGAAGATTTAAGGAAAATAAAAAGCCAGGATGAAATCCAAAACCTGCAGAAGGCAGTTGACCTTGCCGACAGGGCTCTACATCATATTCAAAGCTTTATCCAGCCAGGTATTACCGAAAGGGAGGTTTCTCTGGAGTTGGAAATTTTCCTCCGGAAAAATGGAGCAAAGGGCAGCTCTTTTGATATTATAGTTGCCTCTGGTCCCCGGGGTTCACTTCCCCACGGTATTGCCAGTGAAAAGGAAATAAAAGAAGGAGAACTGGTTGTAATTGATATGGGAGCCCGTCTGGATGGATATGCTTCTGATGTCACCAGGACTTTTGCAGTGGGCCAGATGGATAATAAGGGGCGGGAAATTTACAATGCTGTTCTGGAAGCTCAGCTGGCAGCAATTGAGGGGCTTGAACCAGGAATGACAGGACAGGAGGCCGATCAGTTGGCCCGGGAAGTCATTGTTGGTCACGGCTATGGAGATAAATTTGGGCATGGTTTAGGCCATGGAATTGGAATTGATGTACATGAAAGTCCCCGGTTGAGCCCAATAAGCACATCAACCCTGGAACCCGGAATGGCTTTTACCGTTGAGCCGGGAATATATCTCCCGGGCTGGGGTGGGGTTCGAATTGAGGATATAGTTGTTATGGAAGAAAAAGGGGTCCGGATCCTTACCGGTGCAAAAAAGGAGCTAACAATAATTTAGTTTCCCCCGGATTATTTATCTGGCAACGGGGAAAAATTTAAATAGCAAGGGGAGGGGTAAAGTGATATCTACAAATAATTTCCACACCGGGTTAACCATAGATATTGAGGAAGGCATTTGCACGGTTATGGAATTTCTACATGTTAAGCCGGGAAAAGGAAGTGCTTTTGTCCGAACCCGGCTGAGAAATATCGAAACCGGAGCAGTATTTGAAAAAACATTTCGTGCCGGCGAAAAAGTAAAAAAAGCTCACCTGGAAGAAAAAGAAATGGAATTCTTATATCAATCCGAGGACCAATTCTTCTTTATGGATCGGGAAACTTTTGATCAAACAGCAATTAATGAGGAAGATCTGGGCCAGGATATAATTAAGTTCCTAAAAGAAAACCTGGCCCTTAAGGTAAAATACTATCAGGGACGAGCAGTAACCATTGAATTACCTATTTTTGTTGAATTGAAGGTTACCCAGACTGACCCTGGAGTAAAAGGAAATACTGTTTCTGGGGGAACCAAGCCCGCAAAACTGGAAACCGGAGCAGAGGTTAATGTGCCCCTGTTTATCAATGAGGGGGATATTATTAAAGTAGATACTCGTTCCGGGGAGTATATGGAGCGGGTATCCCGGTAAAGATTTATCTACCTAATTCCAGATTTAAGGAGTAGATTTGGTTTTTTAAGAGGAAAACCGGGCTCCCTGTAGAAAGATAATTTTAAGATTAAATTACCGAGTTAACAGGTAGCCTTTTAACTGGAGGTGAGAGAATGTACCAACCAGCCCATGATTATGGAAGTGTTCATATTGCTGATGAAGTCATCGGAATAATTGCGGGGCTTGCCGCCACGGAAATTGAAGGGGTTAAGAGTATGACCGGTGGCTTTGGAGGTGGACTGGCAGAGCTTTTGGGCAAGAAAAATCTGTCCAAGGGCGTTAAGCTCGATGTTGGAGAAAAAGAAGCAAAAATTGACCTGTACCTGGTAATTGAATATGGGGCTGTTGTGCATGCAGTGGCAACAAAGGTTCAGGAAAACGTAAAAAAAGCCATAGAGGGAATGACGGGCTTGAAAGTTGTTGAAGTCAATGCATATATAACCTCAATTGATACCCATTTGATAAAAGAAGAGGAGAGAGAAAAAGAGGCCAGGGAAAAAGAAGCCAAAGAAAAAGCCAAAAAAGAAGCAAAAGCCAAAAAGAAGGAAAAAGATAAGGCCAAGAGCAAGGGGCAGGAGAAGGAGAAGGAGAAGGAGCAAGCGCAGGAGCAAGCGCATGATCTGGAGAAAGATGAAGTCGAACAGGAAAAAAAAGAGGTTAATGAGGGAGTTCAGGAAAAAGAAGAGAAGGAAGAAGAGTAACTATTAACTGGGGGGATTGGATATGGGCATATTTTTAAAGGTGATCCAGTTTTTTGTTATTTCTTTGCTGACCCTGATCAGTTTGATGGTGGGCTTCCATTTTTTAGGGCTGGTACCTGCAGACACCTATATATATTTCCTGGAAACCCTGTATGAGAATACCTGGGCAGCAGCTATTGCCCTGATAGTGTTCTTGCTCGGTGTCTGGAGCCTTCTGCCCTTTTTTCTCCGCAGTGAGCCCCGGGATACAGCTATTAGTCAAGGGGAGAGTGGAGAAATTCGGGTTTCTCTACCAGCAGTGGAAGGTTTGATTTATCGATTTGTTGCTCGCCAGGAGGGTGTTAAGGAAGTTAAAACTTTTCTAAAACCTATGGAAGAGGGTCTTTTTATTCGTCTAAAACTGGGGGTTGCCCCCCATCGTGATCTTCCGGGCTTGATAACCCAGATGCAGGAAACTTTAAAAGAGTATATGGCCCAGGTAATCGGGATAAAGGTTCAGCGGATTGAAACTCTGGTCCATAGTATTGGGATAGATGAAGATAAGTTTATTGCCGAAAAAGAGGAAGAGATAAAGAAAGAGAAAGAAGAGAAAGAAGAGAAAGAAGAGAAAGAAGAGAAA
>PWFS01000253.1 GCA_003554145.1 Halobacteroidaceae bacterium
CCGGAGAGGAACAATTTTTATATTATGTTCCCGGGCAAAATCCGCTGGCAAATCTGCTGTGCTGTCAGTAACCAGGGCTGTTTTTTTCATCGTTTTTTTAGCCAGGATACCCCCACCTCAAATGATGGGAGAGGAAATTCTTCCTTACCCGGCCATCCTCCTTTCCATGTTTAGTACTTAACGCTAATTGGATTATACCAGTCAGTTAAGGAATCCCTCATCAGGGTTAAGGATGTTGGTCACCCCAGCCAGCCACAATGCCCCTACCCAACAGGATCCTTTAACGACGGGCCATAGAGCCCGAAACTGGGATTGACATCCACTGGTATGATGACAACCTTAACCTGGCCAGTGAAGGCTCAGGCTAATCTATATTGGCTTTTACAGGCCCCCACTTCAATGCCTTTTTGGGCGGCGTAAGTGGTGGGTTATTTACGAGCGTTCTCATTCCCTTGAATGGGATCAAAAGGTTAAAACCTGATCAGCTTCTCCTATCCACTCAGCCAGCATATCCATATCACCGGCCCGGGACCCCTCCATGAGGTTCAGGTTCTCCAGGCCACGAAAAGCAGCGCATTCCCTGCAGTAACTAACCTGACCCCCTTTGTTTATTATATATTTTATCATCCGCTCAATATTGTAAAAGCCGGGGGTGGTGTTCTGATCGGGCAGAACAGCGGCCACTGCATCGGCAAATAAAAACACATTTATCTGGGCATTTTTTTTATTTCGAAGCAGGGCCAGAGCGGTTCGCAGCCCATTATACGTCCGTTCACTTCCATAAGGAGCTCCCTGAATAATAATCAGGATCATAGTTTTTCCCTCCTCATTTCTACTTCCCTCTCCCGGGTAAAAACCCTTTATTTAACCTGCCTTTTCTCCCTGCATCCCGGACAGAAACCATAAATATTCAACCTGTGTTCCACAATTTCATAGGAGGTTTCCTGGCTCAGGTGTTCTTCCAACCGGGGCAGGGGGCAGCTGAGAACAATAATCTCCTGACAACCCATACAGATGAGGTGATGCCCATGCTCGCCAGTATTGAGTTCGTAATGCCTGACCCCGGTCCCCAGGTCAATTTCCCTGATAATTCCCCGCTGCAAAAAGGACTGGAGATTGCGGTATACAGTGGATAATTCCAGGTCAACATCATTTTCCAGCAGAACATAATGGATATCTCCGGCTTCCAGCGGAACCTCAGACAGCTGCAGCACCTGTATTATTTCTTTTCGCTGTCGGGTCAGGCGCAGCCCTTTGGCCCTGATTTTTTCCTGCCAGAACTTTTCGGACTTATCCATTCCGAACCCCCCCTTCTTTGTCGGGCTGGAAGTTCCAACCCTTCCAGATACTTCTTCCACCCTTAATCATAAAAGTTAACAGTAAAATTATCACGCTGCTTAAAATTATGGTCCCTCCGGGGGCCAGATCCCGGTAAAAGGAAATGATCAGGCCAGAATTAACTGCCAGAACCCCAAAGAGCATGCTGAAAACAACTGTTCCCCTAAAACTCCGGGCCACTTGAAGAGCGGCAGCCACGGGAAGAATAATTAGCGAGGAAATCAAAAGTCCCCCAATTATCCTCATGGAAAAAGCTATTACTGCCGCTACCATCAGCATGAAAATTATATTAAAAATATCCACCGGGACTCCGGCCAGCCGGGCCTCTTTTTCATTAAATGCCAGGAAAAAAAAGCCGTAATAAAAAATAAACACTCCCAGACCGATTATTGCCCCCAGGGGCAGGATAATCTGCAGATCCCCTGGGGTAACCAGGGAAATACTCCCGAAGAGATAACTGTATACCGCTACATTGCTGTCAGAGAGGCTGATCAGGATGGTAGCCAGCCCCATTCCGCTGGCCAGGATAATGGCCAGGGCCAGTTCAGCAAATCCCTGATAGCCTACCTGCCGCAGCTTTTCAATCCCCAGGGCTGCTGCAGCTGCAACCAAAAGAGCCAGGGGCACCGGGTATACCCCCAGAAAAATCCCCAGGGCCACTCCCGCAAGTGCTACGTGAGAAATGGTATGCCCGATCAGGGACAATCTTTTCAGGTTGAGAAAAACCCCGATTAAAGGAGCGATCAGGCCTATTACATTACCCACTATTAAACCCCGCTGCATGAACGAATAACTGAATATTTCCCACATTCCACTCACTCCCCGTGCTCGTGGCGCGGTATTAGGAGTTTATCCTCTTCCCGGGCCTGACGGATATAATCATTGTAATCAAATTCCCCGGCACAGTGGGGATGTACTTTCCCTCCCGCAAAACAGATAATCCGGTTTACCTGGCGGCTGATAACATGGAGATCATGGGAAACCAGAATTATGGTTATGCCCAGCTGCCGGTGGAGTTGATTAATAACCCTGTAAAAATCCCCCTGGGCCTCCTGATCAACTCCAATCAGGGGCTCATCCATGAGAATCAGGCGGGGTTCAGTCACCAGGGTCCGGGCAATAAAAATCCTCTGCTGCTGACCTCCCGAAAGCCTGCCGATGGGCTTTTTCTTGAATTTTTCCATGTCCACCAGGGTCAGAGCCCGGTCAATTTTTTTCCTAAGTTCCCGATTTAATATTTTCCAAAATCCCATCTCCGGATAAAGGTTGGCCCCCACAATTTCTTCAACTGTTGCGGGAAAGTTGGGGTTAAAATCCCGGGCTTTCTGGGAAATATACCCTACCTGTCCCCGGGCAGAAAAATTTTGGGGCGACTGACCCAGAATTCGGACCCGGCCCCGCTGGGGCTTGATAAATCCCAGGATTAATTCTAAAAGGGTGCTCTTACCGGATCCATTGGGGCCAATAAAGGCCAGAAATTCTCCTTCTTCTACTTCCAGATTAATGGCCTGCAGCACCCAATCCTCTTCATAGGCAAAATAAAGGTCCTCAATTTCAATAACCTTATTCACCGCCATTCACCAGTGCCTTTTTCAAATTATCCAGGTTTTCTCTCATCAGGGAAAAATAATCCTCACCCCGCTGCTGCTCTTCCCGGGTCAATCCCTCCAGCGGGTTAAGAATCAATATTTCCAGATCAGCTTCCCGGGCCAGAACTTCTGCAGTAGCGGGACTGGCCAGTGTTTCCAGGAAAATGAACTGCAGATCGTGCTTTTCCACTTCACCCAGCAACCGGATAAGGGCGTGGGGCGAGGGTTCAGCATGGGGTGAAATACCTGCCACCGCCAGCTGTTTTAATCCATATCTATCGGCAAGATAACCAAAAGCAGCATGGGAGGTCAATATATAATCACTATGACGGTTTTCCAGGACCCTTTTAAATTCTTTATCCAGTTCCCTGACCAGTTCCTGATAGGTCTCAAAATTTTGGGAGAAAACCTCCTCCTGATCAGGGTACAGGGCTGTTAGTTCTTTTTTGACCAGCCCGGCCATCCTGATCATATTTTCCGGATCCAGCCAGACGTGAGGATCGTACCCACTGTGATTATGGTGGTGGTGATGGTGGTCATCTTCAGCCTGGGATTCGGAGTTATGTCCTTGTTCCTGATTTTCATGTTCATGCTGATCGTCAATTTTCCGCAGCCGGGCAGCTGAACTCAACTCTACTACAGGAATTCCAATATGCTCCAGGTTTTCCACCGCTTTCTCTGCCCAGGGTTCCAACCCCAGACCGATGTAGAAAAAAATATCAGCCTGTTCCAGTTCAGCAATTCTGCGGGGCGAGGGTTCATAGCCGTGGGCATCAGCACCTGTAGGCACCACCTGTTTTACCTCCAGCCCCTCCCCTGCAACAATCTCCACCAGATCCCGCAGGGGAAATACACTGATAAAAACCTGTTCCTGGGCCTGAATTCCCCCGGTCAAAAAAACAAGCAGAAAAATAATGAGCATTAAACCTGTTTTCAATTTTACTCCTCCTTTCTACCTGCAAATAGTTTGCATTTGCAATTATATATTATTTTAAATGTCTTAAACTGTCAAGCAAATTTTCCCGGGCTTGCAAACCTTTTCTGCAGGAAACAATTATCTTTTTATGGAATAATGAATTAATTTGTAAATAAAGGAGTTGATCGGCTTGTCGGATAGTATCACCATTCTGGAACAAAAGTTTAACCGCTGGATCGGGCAAAAAATGAGCAGTATGCACATTCCTGGAATGAGTGTGGTCATGATTAAAGACGGAAAAATTATCTTTAATCGAGGTTATGGTGCGAAAAACAATGAGAAAAATTCCCCGGTAACCCCTGATACCCTGTTTGGGGTTGGATCGGTTACCAAGTCCTTTACCTGCCTGGCCATAATGCAGCTCTGGGAAAGGGGCCTGCTAAAACTGGATGATCCTGTGGACCAGTACCTGCCTCTGAACCTGGACCAAACCAGGCCCCCCATAACCCTACATCACCTGATGTCCATGTCCTCCGGACTGCCCAACCTGGGAGTTGCCGAAAACATTATTTATCGTTTTACCGGGGGCCCGCATAAATTTAACCCCCTCAGCGGAATTGAAGATTTGCTGCAGCATATCAATGAAGGCCAATCGGAAATCGCAGCCGATCCGGGAGAGCGCATGTTTTATCTTAATTCGGGCTATTCCCTCCTGGCAGAAGTCATAACCCGGGTCAGTGGAGAACCATTTCACCGTTTCGTGGAAAAAAACATCCTCCAGCCCCTCCAGATGAACCGCTCCGGTTTTGCCAGGGAAGACCTGGAGCAGGAACAGGATATTATGACCGCCTATAAACAGGATAGTTCCGAGGGGAAAACAAAAATAACCCCGGCCCCTCACCCCTATCATCCATTGGTCTATGGACCAGGAGGCCTGCTCAGTTCGACCCGGGAACTGGCCCACTATCTCCTTTTTTCCATGGAAGGACAAACCCCTGCGGGAGAAAGTTTGCTTGAGCCTGACCGACTTCAGAAAATGCAGTCCATTCATTGTGAAACTGAAGATTCCCGGCAAAAGTACAGTACCTTTGGCCGCAAGGGCTACGGCTATGGCTGGTCGATTTCTGAAGACTTCTTCGGCCACACCCTGGTTGAGCACGGGGGATCAACCGCGGTCTCCAGTGCTTACCTGGCTTTCATCCCCGGGGAAAAAGCCGGGATCGGAGCAGTGGCCAATGTTGGGGGGCTGCCTTCAAATGTTCTCGACGCAGCCCTGTGGGAACTAATCGGTGGGGATATGGATGAATTCCCGGCCCTGAAAATTGAAAAAAGGATGGAAAGATTAACTGGAAATTACGAAAACTTTAAAGGAACAACCGAGATAAAAGTGGAAAGGCAGGGAGGAATTCTGTTTTATAAAAGTGATATGGCCAGTTTTCCCCTGATCCCCGAAAAGGATAATGCCGCCAATGACCGTTATTATGCCATTACTGGACCGGGAGAAAAACTCCCGGTGGAATTCGTAGAAAATTCCTCTGGTGAAATTGATCTTTTTGCCGAAAGAAACCGCTTCCGCAAAAAGTAAAGTAAAAATCCCGGCCCGGTTCAAATCCGGGTCGGGATTTTTTCTGACAGGGATCAAGATCCCTCTACCTTTGATTATTATTTTCTTCTCCGGGAATAAAAGGACCAATCCAACGGTTGAGTCGTCGCAGGTGCGATCCCCGCCAGTAAATCTTGTCACAATCAGGGCAGATTTTAAAGTTGCGATAATATTTTTTTGTCAGGGGTTCAAGCCGCTCCCAGATCTCCCCGGCATCTACCTCCTGAAGCTTTCCATTACATTCCGGGCAGCGGGTCCCGGGCTCAACCCGGGCAGCCAGTTCAAAGTAATCCATAACCTCCTGCAGCTGCTGATAGGGGTTTTCACTGCGGGGCAGATACCCATATCTTACGGCACCCGCCTTTAAATCATGCAATTTGCGGGTCAATAAAATTCGCTGGGGATCATATTTTTCAAATAAAATGGCATCAAAACCCAGGATGCGCAAAAAGCGGGCCAGTTTAAAAAGGTGATCTGCAACCAGAAAGCAGGGTGGATCGGGAATGGTCGGCTGCTGCTCCAGAGTTTCTGGAAGACTGATTGACCGCCAGCGGGGATAGACTGCAACCCGTTCCCCACCCTGCAGATTATAACCAGGGGCTACTGGCTCTTTATTGATCAGGATAAAAAAGATTTCCGGGGGGGCAATACCCTGGGCTGCGCAGGCCTCCCGGAGGGTCGGGTTACCCCAGAATTGATAGGAACAAATTTTTTGCCGGCTGGTTGGTGGCAAAAAATCATTTAAATCTCCATAAAAACGGAAATAAGCGGTTTTCACTCTGATCCCTCCTGCAGAGGGGGGCGGGCCTGATGAGAGGCAATTGCAGCCAGTACAGAAAAAGCCATCATCAGGACAATTACCCCCCGGTAGCTGGCCAGTTGATCGTACCAGATTCCAAAGGGAAGAGGCCCAAAAGCGGAACCAATTACCATAAAAGTCATGGCCGATCCCTGGATGCTTCCCAGGTGCTTGCGCCCATAATAGGCTGGCCAGATGACATTGATTGACATTCTCTCAAAGCCCTGCACCATTCCCCGTAACACCCCGTAAAAAACCACCGTCACCGGACCTACAATCAGGGCAATCCACAGCATGGACAGAACCTGTCCGATAAAGGTCCCCATTAAAATATAGCGGGGCGGCCAGCGGTCCAGTAAATAACCGGCGATAAAGTTGAAGGGTAGGGCAAAGAGGGCCTGCAGCCCCAATATTGAAGCTGCCAGCAGGGGATCAATCCCCCGCTGTCCCAATATGGAAACATGGTGAAAAGTGAGACCGGTATTGACCATGGCCGGAACAAAAACGCAAAAAAGTAAAAGCCAGAAGGTCCGGGTCTTTCGGGCCTCAATCAGGGTAAGGCTTTTTGTTTCATTCTCCCGGGTTACCGGATTATCCTTTTTACTGCGGGGATCCCCATCGGTGAGCTGGCCAATATCTTCGGGCCGATTGCGAACTAAGAGGGCGGCGAGGGGCACCATAATTAACAGAAGCAGCACCGCCCACACCTGCCAGCCCAACCGCCAGCCATAATTATGGATAATCCAGGAGTTCAGGGGTGGCAGTAAAGCAGAACTG
Organism: Halobacteroidaceae bacterium; assembly: GCA_003554145.1. GTDB lineage: Bacteria > Bacillota > Halanaerobiia > B1SED10-174 > B1SED10-174 > T1SED10-26. The sequence continues at coordinate 7,023 of PWFS01000253.1, forward strand.
ATGACTCCTCCCAGGACAGTAAAGCTCAGGGCTCGCCCCCTTTTCCTTTCAAACCACTGGGGGATAAGGGTATTGGAAACCAGGGTCATGGAGCCCTGACCGAATAAACGGACCAAAAAGAACCCCAAAAATAACATCAGGGGATGAAAAACCAGGCTCATCCAGATACAGGACAGGGCCAGTATTCCTGCAACCAGGGGAATCAACTTCCGATGTCCCAACCGATCAATCAGCCGGCCAATAAAAAATAGCAGAAAACCTGCAGCAACAGTTCCCCCCGAATAAAGCCCGGATACAAAAGAACGGCTCCAGCCGAATTCAGCAATATAGGAATCAATAAAAACAGATACACTGTAAGTCTGTCCGGGCCCGGAAAAAAATACTCCCAATCCTCCCAAAAAGACCATTACCCAGCCGTAAAAAAATGAAATTCTCCAGCTCCTGCTATCTCTCAAATTTCCAGCTCCCCGTATTCCTCAACTATTATTTCCATCCCAATTTATTCCTGGATTTTTCTGTTTCTCGAGCCCGGGAAAGCAGATAAATAAAAAGAACCCCCGGGTACTGCTTATCCCCTCAGCAGGGAATCTCCGCCTTCCCCGAATTCAACTGAAAAAAAAGCGTCCCGCTTTTCCCAGAATCACATGGTGGATCCTGGAAACATGCTGTTTTTCCCTGATAATTTCCGGGCCAGGGCTGAACAACCCTGCTGACATAATCAACTCAAAAATCCAGTTTCCTCTCCTCCAACTCCTCCCCGGGGAAAGTTTAAAGCTCCAGAATAATTCCTTGAACATATTAAAATTGAGCAGAACCTAACTCTTTTTCTTCAGAATACCTGTCCTTATCCATCCTCACCCAGGATTACACCGTACATTATGGCATCAGAAAAATCAACCTGATAACCAAATTCCCCGGTGTTAGGATCAAAGCCTGCCTGATATTCAATACTGACGATTTTCAGACCGGTGCCCTCCAGTAATAACTCCAGGTCCGGCAAAGTATAACAGCGAAGGGACTGGCTGAAAGGCTCCTCCTTCTCCTCGCAGTGGCAAAAAGTGTCCACCAGACGGCACCGGGAAAAATCAAAACCTGTTTCTCTCCAGAACTCACCCCAGCGCTGCTTTTTCCCATCTTCCCGGGCCCAGAACCAGGGGGAGTAAACATCCATAAAAACCAGCCCTCCCGGTTTCAGCCAGGAGGCAATCCTTTTTAAAAGAACCCTCTGCTCCCTATCCTCTCCTATCCCAAAGCCATCCCAGTAACAGATAGTATCGAATCTTTCTTCAATATGCAGGGAGAAGAAATCCCCACAGATAACTTCCAGACTATCCGGGGGAAGGGACCGGGCCAGTTCTTTGATGTGGTCTGCCAGTTCGGGCAAGAGTTCCACCGCTACCACCTGATAACCTGCCCGAGCACAGGTTACCGCAAATTGCCCTCCTCCTGCCCCCAGTTCGAGGACCTGCAGGGGAGGACCCCCAACATTATTTTCAATTAACCTGGTTTTGAATTTCTCATTTTCTCCCGGCTGCTGCCGGTAGGCCGATGTCCAGGCATTTTGCTTTCTATAAAACTCGAAAACCCATTCCAATTCACTCACCTCCTTTAAAAAGAATGAGTACTCACTGCCATTATGGAGTCAGTTTCCCGATAATAATCAGGATGGGCCATCAAATCCCCGGGCCGGGATTGCCAGCCCGCTTCCTGCAATGACCCCAGTCCAAAAGACTGATCTACCACCAGCATTCCTACCTCCTGCTGAGCAGGAACAACCAGTTCCAGTTCAATTCCAGCCGGGGGTAGTCCCCAGAAGCGAAGCCCCCAGTACCAATCTCCTTCAAAGCGGCCTGTTACCCGTTGTCCCGCAACAGCAGAAGAAATTATTTCCGTGCCCTGATCCAGGTAAATCTTGATAACCTCTGCTTCCCGGGGGGAGAAAACCCGCAGGCGTAATGTCCTCTCTTCCCCACTGATTCGATCCTCCATTAATTCCACCCCCGGCTTTTCCTGCTCGATTACCGGGGCAGCGGCCTGCAGATACTCTACAGGAAAAAAAGGGGTCAGGCCCTGCAGACTGTCCCGGGTGGGTTCTGCACCCAGAAAGTTTTTATTCCATTCATCCAGCTCCCCGGTCAGGCTCACCCAGCGGGCTGTTTCATCCTCTTCCA
>PWFS01000089.1 GCA_003554145.1 Halobacteroidaceae bacterium
AGAATTGAATTGACCCCCGGCAGGAGCCCGCATTACCCGCTCGCTGCTGTAGCCGGCTATCAATCCCGGCTGTCCGGTATTGGGCCGGGCCTGTCCCTGATAATAGATGCGGCCCAGGTGATGGCCCCGTTGAGTTTCAATGACGGCGTGAACCTCGTCCGGAGCGGAAAAACCCGGTCCCAGGCCGATTACCACCGGGGCTTCGTCTTTAAAAGTTCCAGTATTTTTCTTGGCCAGGGTAGCATCCACCAGGGCCCGGGGCTTCAGCCCTTCCAGGTCCCTTCCGGCCAGGGGATGGGGAAAAACTGCAATTTCTCCCCGCTGCAAAACTTTCCGGGCCTGTTCCCAATTTTTCACCCGGCTGCCCTTAACACCTTCCACGGTATGTTCTCCGCAAAAGACCGCCTGGGCAAAGGATACCTGCCGCCGCACGGCCAGGGGTCGGGGTAGCTCAGACATTACCACCGCAAAACCCGCCCCCAGGAGCCGATGAGCAGTTCCTGAAGCCATCTCCCCTGCCCCCCTGATCACAACTGGCCTGTTACTCATGGGCTCTCCTCCTGTAATATTTATAGTCAGCGGTATTATCCAGATCAATTATGATGCCCGGCTCTTCCAGGTTGAGCAGGAGCAGCAGCTCCCGGTAGCGATCCACCAGGGGCCGCAGACCCCCCTGCCGGTCGGGCATAGCCATTATTTCCTCCAAAAAACACCGATCCAGGAGAACGGGATGCCCCCGACGACTGCGATAGGTGGGGACCACAATCTTTTTGCTCTCCTGGCTGAAAGCGCGGCTCATACGGCAATAAACGGCGGGGGGAATGAGAGGCTGATCGGCCAGGGCTATGAAAAAACCATCTACGGCCCGGGGCATTACTTCCAGCCCGGTCTTAATCGAAGAGAGCATGCCCTGCTGATAATCGGGGTTTTCTCGCAATTCCAGGCGGGAATCAGAATAATGGGCCAGCACCGGCCGCACTTTTTCCGCTTCGGCCCCGATAACTACCCGGACCGGCCCCCTTATTTCCGAACAGGCCAGCAAATTATCCAGGCTCGCCTGCAGCAGGGTCCGACCTTCTTTCCAGGGCATAATCTGCTTTAATTGCCCCATGCGGTTGGCCTCTCCAGCAGCCAGCAGGACAGCAGCAAGCATTTTTTTCCCTCCCCCTACCGGTTTCCGAAGCAGGGCCGGAAGTCAATCCTGCTTCCTTCAATCAGGCTTCTTTCTTTTGGGGCGGTTTCATTTCCAGGCAGTAAACCGGGCAGATGGTGGTGCAGAAAGCACAACCCACGCATTCTTCCTCGTCAATTTCCGGCAGCCGGTCCTCGCGGATGGAAATGGCCTGATGCCCCCCATCATTGCAGGCCACATAACAGCGGCCGCATTTAATACACTTATCCTCATCCAGGGTGGAAACCACCTCATTCTCCCGGGAAAGGGCTCCATGATCCACCAGGTTGGGCAGGGCCTGTCCCACTATTTCCTCCAGCGAGGAGAAACCCATTTCTTCCATGTAGTGGATTAACCCCTCCTTGAGATCATCGATAATCCCAAAACCGTACTGCATAACTGCAGTGCATAACTGCAGGTTGCGCGCCCCCAGGAGCAAAAATTCCACTGCATCCCGCCAGGTGGTAATACCTCCGGAGGCGGTTACCGGAATTCCAACCTTCTGGGAAATTTCGGCCACACAGCGCAGGGCTACCGGTTTAATTGCCGGGCCGGATATGCCCCCAATAGCCGACTTATCCTTTACCCGGGGATAGGGTACCATCTCATAAACATCCACTCCCATTATTCCCTTTACCGTATTGATAGCACAGACTCCATCGGCCCCGCTTTTCTTAACCGCAGCGGCAGCCATGGTAATATCTGCTATCTGGGGAGTTAGCTTGATAACAACCGGGACCCGGCGGGCCGCCTCTTTTACCCAGCGGGCGGTTCTCTCCACCAGGTCGGGGTTCTGACCAATGGTGCTGCCCATACCCTTTTCCGGCATGCCGTGGGGACAGGAAAAACTACATTCAATCAGGTCTACTCCAGCTGCTTCCAGGCGCTGAACCAGCTCCTGCCAGTGTTCCTTTTCCTGGCCCATGATACTGGCGGCCACCACATTATCCGGGTATTCTTTTTTCAGGGCCCGCACCCGCTTTTCCACCTCATCAATATGGTGATGAGAAATCAGGTCAATATTTTCCAGGGCAGAAAGTCTTTTCCCCTCGTAGTCCTGGCCAGTCATCATGGGATAGACCAGGCTGACCTCTTCGCTTTCCACCGAGGTAGTTTTTAATACTGCTCCCCCCCAGCCGGCCTCAAAGGCCCGGGCTACCATTTCCTCTTTATCCGAACTGGGAGCAGCAGCCAGAACAAAAGGATTTGGATATTTAACTCCACAAAATTCCAGGGTTAGATCGGTCATGACTGGCATCCCTCCCCTTTTTCTTCCTGGAAGCAGGCCATAATTTTTTCTGCGGCCTCGCGACCATCAGCCACCGCCTGCACCACTGTGGCTTCACCCCCGGCGGCATCTCCGGCAAAGAACACTTTGTCCTGCCCCTGGAATTGCTCCACCAGGGGATTTTCCATCTGCCCCAGGGCAGTTATTATCATATCCGCCGGAAAGGCGAATTCCCGTCCCTCCAGGGGCACCGGGCGGGGCCTGCTGTCTTCATCTCCTCCAATCAACCGGGTGGGAACCATTTTCAGGCCCTCGACCCGGGCCTGCCCGATTATTTCCACCGGGGCAGTCTGCATAATAAATTCCACGCCGCCTTCCAGGGCTTTATGGATTTCTTCTTTCCAGGCGGGCATTTCTTTCCAGGAGCGGCGATAAACAATAATGCTTCTCTCTGCACCCGCCTCCCGGGCGGCCAGGGCAGCATCCATGGCAGTGTTGCCACCCCCAATAATCAGGACAATTTTACCATCAGGAGAGGGGACTCCATTTTCTCCGGTATTGTGATAGCGGAGAAAAGAGGAAGCATCAACCAGACCCTCCAGTCCCGCTCCTTCGATACGAAGGCTGGCTCCAGCTCCCAGACCGCATCCTATCAGGACCGCATCGTAATCCTGGAGAATTGTTTCAGCTGCAATGTCTTCTCCTACCCGGGTATTGTAATTTACACTGTGGAGGTGCCTTTCTATGTCCCGGGACTCTTTCTCCAGAATTTCCCGGGAAAGCCTCCAGGCGGGAATTCCCCAGAAGGCAGTTCCTCCGGGTCGATCCTGAGCTTCGAAAAGATCCACCTGATGACCGGCCCGGGCCAGGTGATAGGCCCCACTCATTCCCGCGGGCCCGGCCCCAATAACTGCTATCCTGCGTGGTTGCGAGGTTTTCTCTGCGGAGGGGAGATCAATTTCTCCTCCTTCTGCCGCGGCATAAGCCTGCAGGGCTCCAATGGCAACTGACCGGCTTACCTCCCCCTTATTGCAGTTTTCCTGGCAGAGCTCTTCAACAGGGCAAACTGCAGCGCAGGTCGCGGAAAACAGATTTTGATCATAGAGAATTTTCTTGGCTCCCCGGATATCCCCTACTTTAATTCGGTAGATAAAGCCGGGAATGTCGATTCCTGCCGGGCAGTTTTCCTGACAGGGCGCCTGATAGCACTTTAAACAGCCCGCGGCTTCCAAAAGTGCAGCTTCTTTGCTCAACTTCCTTTCCTGCACCATCACTATTCCTCCTTCACCTTCTGATTATTTTCACCCTCGGCAGAAGCTCTTTTTAAATCCTCCGCCTGTATTGGCAGGGCAGTAATCAGCCGCCCGGTAATATGGTAAGCGGCATTGGCAATGGCCGGCGCCACCGGCCCCCCCGGAAGTTCGGCCATACCCTTGGCCCCGAATGGTCCCCGGGGATGAATTTCTTCCACCACCAGGGAATCAATCCAGGGCATATCCCGGGCCCGCATCAGGCGGAGGCGGGCCAGGTTATCCTGAACCGGGAAACCATCTTTAAGGAAGTAGTTTTCGCTGAGGGCATACCCCAGCCCCATGGCTACCCCTCCCTGGATCTGACTCTCCACTCCGTCGGGATTAACCTGCTTCCCGACATCGTGGGCAGCCAGGATGCGGTGAACTTTGATCTTACCCTTTTCTTCATTAATTTCCACAATTGCAGCATGAGCCCCAAAACAGTAGGCAAAATGCAGGTGGTTTATTTCCGGATCCCGGGGATAGGCGGGAATGGGGTCGGGAGAAAGGGGATGGGTCTGGGGAGGCTCATAGTCATAATCATACCGCAACCCACCTATTTCCCGGCCCAGTTGGGCCAGGGTCATTATCTGTTCCCCACTGGATTTACTGATAATCTGCCGCCCCTCTAATTCCAGGTCCTCCGGCCCCCGGCCCCCCAACCCTGCGGCCTCCTGCAAGAGCTTTTCCCTGAAGCCCCGGGCACAGCCTGCCACCGCATTACCACTCAAGAAAACCATGCGGGAAGCAGTGGTTACCCCCACATTGGCAGTCCGGTGGGAATCTGCGGATATCACCTGGATATCCTCGTAAAAACAGTTCAGGACCTCGGAGGCTATCTGGGCCATGGCAGTGTCGGAACCCTGCCCGGAATCAACGCAGCCCACGTAGAGAATAATGGTTCCCTCGGGGGTAATTTCCAGGCCGGCCCCGGTTTTCTCCGGAAGTCCTGTTCCCAGCCCCACATTCTTATAACCTCCGGCCACCCCAATTCCAATTCGCCCGCCAATTTCCGGTTCGGGCATTTGGATTTCCTGCAGGGCAGCCTGAACTTTCTGCAGACATTCTTTGAAGCCTGTGCCCCCCTGTAGGACATGGCCGGTAATGGTAGCCTTGCCATCCTCCAGGGCATTTTTCAGGCGAAACTCCAGGGGATCCATGTTTATTTCCCGGGCCAGGCGGTCCATGTGCACTTCTGCGGCAAAATTGACCTGGGGGCTGCCAAAGCCCCGGAAAGCTCCACCCGGAGTATTGTTGGTATAAACTGAGCAGGTTTCTACCTGGACATGGGGTACCACATAGGGCCCCAGGGCAAAGGCAGTGTGGCGCAGGGCCACCGGCTCGCCCAGGGAAGCATAAGCCCCGGTATCGCTATATATTTTTACCTGGGCCCCTATCAGCCGGCCATCTCGATTAACCCCGGTGCGGTAAAACATTCTGGCCGCATGGCGCTTGGTAGACATACGGATGGTTTCTTCCCGGGAGAGGACCATTTTTACCGGCCTGCCGGTTATCATGGCCCCCAGGGCACAGTGAATCTGAACCGTCGGTTCTTCCCGACCGCCAAAGGCCCCACCGGTTCTGGTAGTTATAACCCGGACCTGTTCTACCGGCAGATCCAGGCTGGCTGCAATCATTTCCTGGAACTGATGAGCCCCCTGATTGGGGCACCACACGGTAATTCCCCGTTCGCCGTATTCAGCCAGGCCCCCATCAGGTTCCAGGTAGGCATGTTCTCCAGCGGGAGTAAAATATTCTCCCTCCAGCACTATATCTGCCTCCTGCAGGGCCCGTTCCGCATTCCCCTTATTGATTTTTAACTCGGTCAGAATATTGCCCCCGGAATGGATGGGCTCGGCCCCTTCTTTCAGGGCCGCAGAAGGGGTGTAATAGGCGGGGAGTTTTTCATATTCCACCTGGATCCGGGCCGCTCCTTCTGCTGCCGCTTCCCTGTTTTCGGCCAGGACCAGGGCAATGGGATCACCGGTATAGCGGACCCGGTCATCCGCCAGAACCGGTTGATGGGGGGTTTTCAGCCCGAAGGCATTGCGCCCCGGTATATCACCGGCCAGGAGGATGCGGACTACACCCCGGACCTGCAGGGCCTGTTCAATATCCACCTGCAGAATTCGGGCATGGGGTTCGGAGCTCAAGTGTAGTTTTCCATGCAGCATATTTTCCCGGGTCAGATCATCAACATAAACTGGTTCCCCCCGGGCTTTTTCCAGGGCATCATTTTTTCGAATTTCAGCCCCGATCCGGGCTATGCTTTCCCCAGGCACCTGGGGCATTTCCCCCTTAAGGTAACGGGCCGCAAGCTGCACCGCCTCCACAATTTTGATGTAGCCGGTACAGCGGCACAGGTTGGCCTGCAGGGCTTTTTTTATCTGCCCTTCATCTGGATCGGGCTCCCGATCCAGGAGGGCTTTAGCAGCCATAATCATACCCGGAGTGCAGAAGCCGCATTGGATGGCCCCGGCTTCCCGGAAAGCCACCTGCAGGGGATGGGGTTCATCCTCTGGGCCCAGGCTCTCTATTGTTTCTACTTGGGAACCCGCCAGTTTTTCCAGCTGCAGCCGACAGGCCAGGCGGGCCCTGCCGTCAACAATAACCGTGCAGGCACCACAGTGCCCCTGGGAACAACCATCTTTGGTTCCCATCAGGCCCAGTTCTTCCCGCAGGTATTGCAGGAGATTCCGCTCCAGCCTTTCCTTAATTACCCGTTCTTTCCCGTTTATTTTCAGCTTGATATCACGGCCCAATTCAATCACCCTCTTCAGGTTGCTCTTTATTCTGCAGTGCAGTGAGAAGCTGATCGGGGGTAACCGGAATATGGCGGAACCTGATCCCCGTAGCACTGTAAATGGCATTGATAATAGCCGGCGCTGCAGGTAAAAGGGCCGGTTCCCCGATGCCCTTGGCGCCGAAGGGGCCAGCAGCATCGCCACTTTCAACCACTTCGGTTTTGATCTCCGGCATATCCATGGCGGTGGGGATCAGGTAGGTGGATAGATCTGCATTAAGGGTGATGCCCTCTTCAATCACCTGTTTTTCCATCAGGGCCATACCCAGGCCCATTACAGTTCCTCCTTCACTCTGTCCCTCTACCCCGGTGCGGTTGATTACCCGGCCCACGTCGGGAACTGCTACCACCCGCAGGACCCGAACCAGGCCTGTTTCCGGGTCCACCTCTACTTCGGTAATATGGGTATTGAAGGTATAGGCCAGGTAGAGCAGTTCGCCCTGGCCGGTAGCGGGATCTGGAGAGTCAGTGCGGGGAAAATAGCAACCTTCGGCCTGCAGGGGATCACCTTTTTCCCGGGCAATTCGGGCCAGTTCGGCCAGGGAAAGCCTGGTCTCTGTCCCCTGCAGGATAACCTTTCCTTTTTGCACCAGGAACTGGGGATGGTGGCGAACCAGTTCTATAGAAGCACGGTGGTAGATTTTGCCCAGGAGTTCTTCTGCAGCTATGCGGGCAGCATTACCCGAAAAAATGGTCTGCCGGGTAGCCGAGGTTGAACCGGCATTCCGGGTAGTATGGGTATCACCCGGGGCCAGTTCGATCAGGTCCAGGGGAATATCCAGGACCTCGGCCACAATCTGGGAGATCACGGTTAAAACCCCCTGGCCCACATCTGCTGCCGCAGAACGGATCAGGATTTTTCCTGCAGGGCTGACCTCCAGGTCCACTATGGAATGATCGGGAAAACCTTCCCCATAGCCACAGCCGAACATGGAAGAAGCCACCCCTATTCCCCGCAGCTTACCGTTGACCTGTCGGCACCTCTGTCCCGGCTCATAACCAAAAACCTCTGCGGCCCGGTCCAGGGTTTCCCCCATTCCCACGCTGGTGGTTAAAACCTGGCCGTTGGGGGTTATGGAGCCCAGTTCATAGGCATTTTTCCGGCGCAATTCCAGGGGATCCAGGTCCAATTCTGCAGCAATACAGTCCATCTGGGTCTCATAGGCAAAGGCCGCCTGGGTCGCACCAAAACCCCGCATGGCTCCAGAATAGGTGTTATTGGTGTAGAGGGTGTGGGAAACTCCCCGCAGATGGGGAACATTGTAGGGGCCGGTGCATAAATAGAGGGCCTGATGAACAACCGCTGAGCCGGTGGAAGCATAGGCCCCGGTATCACCGATCACCTCCGCCTCCCAGGCGGTAATGGTTCCATCCTTTTTCACCCCCGTTTTATAGCGGAAGATAATGGGGTGCCGCTTGTTCTGGGTAATCATCAACTCTTCCCGGGTCATTTCCATTTTCACCGGGCGCTCGGTGAGGATGGCCATCAGAGCCAGGATAATATGCACTGATACATCCTCCCGCTTACCAAAAGCACCGCCAATGGCCGGCTGAATGATCTGCACCTGTTCCAGGTTTAATTGCAGGGACTGGGCCACATCAGCCTGAATATCATGCAGCCACTGGGTAGCAGCCCACATGGTGCAGACCCCGCTTTCCTTATCATATTTAGCTACCCCTGCCTCTGGCTGCAGGGCCACGTGTTCCACGTGGGGAGTCCTGATTTCATTCTCCACAATCAGGTCCGCTTCAGCCATACCCTGCTCCAGATCCCCCCGCTCCAGGCGGTGGGAGCAGAGCAGGTTACCGGGGTTGAGGCCCGGTTCGCAGCTCTCTTCTCGCGGTTCATGAATATAGATCGCATCTTTTTTCATGGCCTGGAGGGGATCGGAGATAACCGGCAGGGGTTCATAATCAACTTCAATATATTCCAGGGCCCGGCGGGCGATATCTTCAGTTTCGGCCGCCACAATCGCAAGAGCATCGCCCATGTAGCGGGTTTTTTCCCGGACCAGGACCTCCTGATCCTTGAAAATCAGACCAAAATTGCCCACCCAGGGAACATCAGCGGCGGTAATCACCCGGACCACACCGGGAACCTCCCGGGCCCGGCTGACATCAATCGATTTGATCAGGGCGTGGGGATGGGGTGCCCGCAGCACCTTGATATAGAGCATATCCTCCAGGTAATAATCGGCGGAATACAGGGCTTTCCCGGCAACCTTATCCCGGGCATCAACCCGATCCACCCTCTGTCCTACATACTTATCAGCCATCTTCTCCCCTCCCTTCAGCAACATCTTCAATGGCTTCCAGGATCTTCACATAGCCGGTGCAGCGGCATAAATTGCCGGCAATACCTTCCTTTATTTCTTCCCGATCCGGATGGGGATTTATCTGCAGAAGATGATAGGCCGACAGCAAAAGCCCCGGGGTACAGTATCCACACTGCACTGCACCTTTTCTGATAAACGATTCCTGCAGGGGATGAAGCTTTTCCGGGGTCCCCAGCCCCTCAATAGTCATTATGTCGCGGCCATCGGCCTGGGGTGCAAGGATCAGGCAGGAATTAACCGTTTTACCATCCATAATTACTGTACAGCTGCCGCATTCTCCCTGGCC
>PWFS01000021.1 GCA_003554145.1 Halobacteroidaceae bacterium
AGGTAGGTACCCAGAACCAGCTTGAAGGGTATACAGGCAAATTCGGGGGCATATTGAACGCCCAGGGATAGGGTCTGGGCAGTGGGCCGGGAAGGAACCACCACATCATAACCCAGTTCAGACAGCATAGTTTTAAAAACAAAAGTTGAAGTTCCCATATGGGCGTAAGTTACTCGCATAATAATTCACCTCAACTCCGCTGAAAATTCTCGCCTTCAGACTGGAGAAAAAATAGCGGCGGCGGGCGTAGCCCGCTGCTCCTTTCTCTTGGTATTATCAACCTGGCCTGCTTTTTGGATGGAGAAAGCCCTGGTAGATAGATCAGATTTGGGGAGTGGGCGCCTGAATTTCCGAGCAGGTTTAAGACCATGTTGCCACTGACTTGGGAAATCGGCCTTAATATTGGCCTGGTATGATCATGGTCCTTCCATATCCCCTGTTTATATACACCCCGGGAGCTAATTAGCAGATTACGGGTCGTCCTTCCGCGCCAGTTCCTAACTGCACTGTTTTATAGACCCCCTGACCCTGACCTTTTAATTTCCGGTGACGGCCTGGGAAGGGAAGGAGTGCTTCAGGGTTTTATGATCAGGAGTAATGTGGTTGTTAAGAGTTAGAAGACCTGCTTGGGCCCTTACAGGACCCCTCGGGCTATGTTCCGGTTCTTTTTTCTTCCAGTTGATCCCATTGCCCGCAACGACTACCCCATCGAGCCAGCAGTTCACCTTCTACCATAATATTAACAATTTCACAGCTGTTTGGACAATCCTGGCATTCAAAACTGGTGGCATCGTATTTAAAATCTCCCAGTTCAAAGCCGAGAAAACGACTGGGCTGATTATTTCCAGCCATAAGTCTTTTGGCAATGAGGGCTGCTCCCAGAGCTCCCATTACACCATAATGGGGAGGGACAGTAATATCTTTTTGTAAGGCCCGGGCAAAGGCAGCTTTTATCCCTTGATTGGCAGCAACTCCACCCTGAAAGACTATGGGAGCCTGAATATCCTTGCCCTTGCCAACATTATTGAGATAATTTCTAACCAGGGCTTCACTCAAACCCGCAATTATATCTGCCAGATCATGTCCGGTTTGTTGTTTATGAATCATATCTGATTCGGCAAATACCGAACAGCGGCCCGCTATGCGAACCGGATGTTTGCTTTTTAAGGCCAGGTGGCCAAATTCTTCAATGGGAATATTGAGCCGCTGGGACTGATGGTCCAGGAATGACCCTGTTCCTGCTGCACAAACAGTGTTCATAGCAAAATCAACAACTATTCCTCCCCGGAGAATAATGATCTTTGAATCCTGACCACCAATTTCCAGGACAGTCTGGACTCCGGGAACAACATGATTCGCTGCAACTGCATGGGCTGTTATTTCATTTTTTACCGTGTCTGCACCTGCAATAACCCCGGCCAGGCGGCGGGCGCTTCCGGTCGAACCAACCCCGGCAATTTTGAGATCACTGGGGATTTCTTTTCCGGTTTTTTTCATAGCCTCCTGAACTGCTCTTATAGGTTGCCCCCTGGTTCGGAGATAAGAAGAAGCAAGAAGATTATCGTTCTCATCAATTATAACCAGGTTGGTGCTGACTGAACCAACATCTAATCCCAGATAACCCTGCACCGGGAAACACCCCCTATTTCTTATTCTGATAGGAAAGCATGTCTACGAAAGCTTCCAGGCGAGTAATAATTCCAGCTTCTCCGGAGTGTTCGTCAATACTCAGAGAAAGAAATGGTGTCTGATTGTGATCCTTTGCTTCCAGTTCCAACAGCTTATTGAGCATGGCATCAGGCCCACATCCAAAGGCCGTAACATGGATTACACCATCAATGTTACGGGTTTTTTCCAAAAGGTGGAGAACAGACCAGGCCACCCGGTTGCTATAAAACCAGAAAAAGTTTTGCGGCAAACGAGAAGACATTTTTTTCATTGCAGCCCAGGAAATATTTTCTGGAGTAATAATCCCGATATTCATCGCCCGCAGATTGTGTAATAGATTACCGCTGATGTAGGGGTCAAAAATGGAATAGGGGTAACCAACTACAGCCAGATTAATCGGGGAGGTAGAAGACTTGGGGAAACTAATGCTGGAGTAGGGTTGATCCAGGTTTTCCATGGCCTGTTCCGGGAAAAGCCCCCGGTTTAGAAGAGAATGATATTTTTTATGTTTTTTTATGGCCTGCCAGTACCCGCGTATTATAGCCTGGGGGGTTGCCTGGAGCTCTTTTCCAATACTATATAAAAAGTTAAACCAGGAGGGTCGGCCTTTCTGGATTCGAAAAGTGTTATCAATTATTGGAGGCAGGTCTTCCCGTGAAAAACGAACCATATCTGGAAGTCCCAGGAACTTGGGGCAGAAGGTGCTCTGCCCGTCGGCACTGACCAGACGGGGAATAAAGAGGTAATCCACTTTATTTTTCAGGGCCATTACATGGCCGTGAAAAAGCTTTATAGGGACACAGGCATCATTAACAGTTTCCTGCACTCCCAGGTCCAGTGTCTTTTTATTGGTGGGTGGGGAAATAATTACTTCCAGGCCCAGTTCCTCCAGGAATGTTTTCCACAGGGAGAAAAAAGTATAATAACCCAGGGTTCGGGGGATGCCAACTTTTGCCATTATATTTTCCTCCTGAATGGTTTTTTGCTGAACATTATTTTCATGTTTTTGATGCCTGAACCCTCTTTTTTGAATTATTATCATGAGAGAATAGAGGATTTATGGCCTGTAGCGGATGAAGTAAACATAAAGCAATAATTGTGTTAAAATAGAATAGAAAGCCAGTATAATTCAAGGGAAAATTATTTTGGAACTGGTCTTTTTTCAAACTGCCGGGGGGTAAAATAGTTGGTTCCCCAGACTCCAAAAATTATAAGCACTGCTCCCAGCAGGTGGAACCAGTAAAGATTTTCTCCCAGGATTAAAACTCCGGAGCTAACTGCGATTAGAGTTGTAAGGCTGGGAAAAGCGCTTACCTGCGAAGCGGGAAGACGAGATAGAGCAAAGTTAATAAGGAAAAAGGCAACCACCGAAGAAAAAATAGCCAGGTAAAAAATTGCAGCCAGGACAACTGGTTCTTCTAAAGGCTGCAGGAAATCTGACCACTGGCCTCGATATAGGTGTTGGACAAGGCTCAATCCCAGGAAAAAAACTGCTCCCACATTCATCATTATATAGGTTAATTCAATGGGTTTAAAGTTTCGGGAAAAATAGCGGGAAAGGTTGCTGAAGGCCCCACCGGAAAAAGGAGCCCCCAGTAAAACCAAAAGACCAAAGAAATTCTGTCCAATTTCCTGAGTAGCCTGCATAAAACCAATAATAAGGACTCCGGTCACTGAGAGAATGATAGAAAAAACCTGGGGCCAGGGAGTTTTTTCTCCGAGAAAAATAGCTGCCATGGTCACGGTAAAAATGGGGATCAAGGCTACCATCATTCCGCCCTCGGAGGCGCTGGTCATCTGAATACCAATTGTTTCGCAGATAAAGTATAATACCGGCTGGAAAAAAGCCAGGATCATTATTTCTTTCCAGCGGCGAAGGGGTATATTGATTTTAATAATTCCAATCAGGCGTAAAAAATTGACCACCAGAGCGGCCAGTAAAAACCTGAAGCCCAGAAAATGGATGGGTTCAATATATTCCAGGGCGCTGCGGGTGAAGATAAAGGAAAAACCGAAAAAGAAAGCCATTCCAATTGCTGCAAATATCGCTACGGGATCTTTTTGGGACATCAACTGGCACCTCACAATTGTCAATAGTTCCTTCAACTAAACATTCAAGATGATTGCCTCCTTTCCTTCATAAAAAATGCATGGTAAATAGTTAATCCCGGGAAAAGCTGGTCTGGTGGGCCTGGGGTATAGAAAGAAGTGATTAAAATGTGGCAAAAAGTGGTGCAGAACCCTAAATTATTATTACTGGTCCTGGTAGTCTTTTTTCTGATTGTATTTCTCTGGGACCGGGGTTTTGAACCAGAAGGTGTTTTTATCCCTCCTGATTTAGAACCGGGGAAAGAATTAATAGTCCCGGAACAGAGTGAAAACTTCAGCCTGGACCTGGAGCTTTTTGTCGGGGAAAAAGAGGAGAGTTTATATGATTTCAATTGGGTCCTGGAGGTTGAAACCCGGGAAGAATTATCCGAGCTGGAGGTTTATGGGCTGCTGCCGATGCAAATTGAAGAATATTATGCCGGGGAAAAGGTTTTCCCCGCCTGGTTGCGGGAAGTAACCGGACAGGATGGCGAACTTAAAATAGAAGAACAGCGAATTTTAAAAATTGAAGAAGGAGAAAAGGAAAAGGTAACAGACCTGGCCCGATTAGTGATGGTAATTATTATCTGGAAAGAAGGAGAGGAATACCTGGAAGTAAAAATTCCCTCTGAAGAAATAAGGTGGTAGTTCAATAAGGGCCGGCAGCACATTTTACCGAATTCTTCAATAGGGAGAATGGGCCAATAATAGGATGGAGCCTGGGACGGATAGGAAAACCAGGATAAAAATTGGAAAGTGGCGGAGCAAGTGGAATTAGAATGTGATTATAAGGGTTTGTTGGTAAAAAATGTTTTTTTCGAGGAAAATGGAAGATTTAAAAAGAGTTAATAGGCAATAATTGCAAATAAATAGAAACAAAGGGGAATAAAGAACATTGACCTTCTTTGACTTTCCTGTTAAAATTTAATTGCAAACTGAAAGGGAGGTGAAAGCAATGCGTGAAATGATGCCATTTCGGGGAAGAATGAGGCCTCGTCGTGAAAGGGAAGGCTGGCTGGATTTCTTCGATGAAATGTTTGCTCCTGATTTCTGGAATAAGGGAATGCGAACCGACATTCAGGAAACTGAGGATGCCTATTGGATGGAGATTGAACTCCCCGGTTACAAAAAAGAGGACCTGGACCTGGAGTTAAAAAATAATATGTTAAAAATCACCGGCCAAAAAGATGAAGAAGAAGAGGAAAAAAAGCAAAACTATATTCATCGCGAGCGTAGAAGGGGAACAATTCAAAGATGCTTTACCATTGATGAAAATGTAGATCAGGATCAGGTTGAGGCCCAGTTTGAAAATGGAATTCTCAAGCTAAAGCTTCCCAAAAAACAAAAAGGGGCCGGTGAAGGTCGGACCATCGATATTGACTAGAGGCCTGTGTCAACAGGCCTCTACTTCATATAAGAAGGAATTTCCTTTTCTCGACCAGAAGTAATTAATTAAAAGGGGAATGGAAAGGAGGATTAAGAAGTGTTTAAAAATTCGATACAGATAGGAAAAATATGGGGCATTCCCTTGAAAATCCATTACAGCTTTTTAATAATACTTCCTTTTTTGGCCTGGGCTTTTGGGAATAACATCCAGTTGTTAGCGGAAATGGTGGAAATTCCTTTAACCAGCCTGGGGGCCAATCCCTATTTACTGGGGTTTTTTATGGCCCTGGCTCTTTTTGCCAGTGTAGCTCTGCATGAGCTTGCTCATTCGATTGTTGCCCGGGGTAAGGGGGTTAAAATTCACAGTATTAACCTGATGTTATTTGGGGGAGTGGCCCAGATGGACCATATTCCAGAGGACCCCCGGGATGAAGCCATGATTGCTTTTGCTGGGCCTATGTTGAGCCTGGTTCTGGGAGGACTTTTGATTGGAGGAACAGCAATTCTGGGGGGAGTTCTGGTTGCGGATATTCAGCTTTTATTTATGTACCTGGGCTGGCTGAATTTATTCCTGGCAGTTTTCAACATGATCCCTGCTTTCCCCACGGATGGAGGGCGGGTTTTAAGGGCTCTTCTGGCCAGGAAAATGTCTTTTTTAAAGGCAACTAAAATTGCAGCCAATATTGGTAAGGTTTTTGCCTTTTTTCTTGGTATCCTGGGGCTTTTAACTGTAAATTTTATTATGATTTTTGTTGCCTTTTTTATATACATTGCCGCCTCCCAGGAATATCAGACTATATTCATAAAAAATACCCTTGCTGATTTTAGTGTTTCGGATTTAATGACTCATGATGTGCGGGTGGTAGATGAGGATACCCTTGTTTCAGAGCTTTTGGATAGAATGTTTGTGGAAAGGCATTCCGGGTATCCCGTGGTTAGCAATGGAGAGGTTACAGGTTGCGTAACTATGGGGGATGTTCGTAAAATAGATCCGGAACGTCATTCCCAAACCAGGGTCAGGGAAATAATGTCCCGGGACATAGTTAAAGTTGATCCCGATGAGGATATTTTCATTGCCCTGCGTAAATTATCCCAGGATGATCTGGGTCGTTTAATGGTAATGCGAGAGGATCAACTGGTGGGAATCATAACCAGGACTGATATCATGAAGGGTTTTCGTTTGCGGGAGATGCAGGAACAGGGTTAGAGCTTATTAAGGAACAAATTGGACCTGATTTAATCATTTGCTTTGCAGGCTCTTGAAAATATTCATTTCCAAAAAATAATTCTGGTCGGGGACCGGATGCGGTTGAAAAAAGGGAAAAATTTCCCCAGAAGTTTAATCCAGCACCCAACCCATATTTCTGGAATGGATATTCAGGTAAATATTGTCCTGTTATTATCCAATTAAACTTGCCACCTGGGAGATATCCAATTTTTTATCAGGTCCATAGTTTAACTGAACGGAAGCCTTTAAAAATAGTGGTAATTTTTTTCCCATATGGAAAAAACTGTTCCCCCAAAGTTTCTCTTGCTGATAAAAGGAAAAAACATTTCCCTACTATGTCCAAGGGTGGTTAATTGCCCCCGGTTTTGAGCCCAACCCGGATAATTACTCTGCCCTTTCCAAGCTATCTTTGGGGGTTAAAGGTTATTATATCCCGAAAGCTCTGTTAATCCTGTTAAAGTTAAGTTGCAATCAATAAGGTGGAGAGGTAGTGCCCCCCTGAGAATTTTCCCCTGCAGGCCATGCAGTTTCTCACTGCTATTTTATTGAAAAACAGTTTTAATCGGTTTTTTGAATTTCTGGGGCTTGTTTATTAATTGGTGTCTCCCCTGATGGGTGGGAAATGAGGCGTGAAGTTCTTAATTTTATTGGATAAGGAGGTTTTTATGAGAGGGAAAAAGTTGGGTAAAAAGGGGACGGTTTTGCTGGCAATTGGTTTTATAATATTTTTCTTTCCATTAACTTCTCTGGCTGGTGATTTTGATACCCATTCTTTAAGGCATGATGCAGATTTTAAAAAAGAAATAAGAGATGATGTTTTCTGGGTTCCCTTAAGTATTTTAGGAAAACCAGAACTGACCAGAAGTGAGTTAAAAGAGTTAAGAGATAAGCCCGAAGAACTCCAGGAGAGCATCAGCAATTTATATGATGCAATTCATTATTTGCAGATCTCAGGCCTGAGACCAGACTATAAATTTTTGAACACTTCCCAATTTTGGGTCAGCTGGGCGGATGGGGGGAGTATATGGAATCATGTTGCTCCCGCCCAATATTCTCTGGAGGAAAAAATAGTTAGCCCTGCTGCTATGACTAATATAATCAACTATTTGCTTCAGGGAAATTATGAAGAAATTGGTTTTTTCTGGGCCAGTCCTCGGCTTCTGGGAGCAAACACCAGGCCTTTTTTCCTTAACTATATTAAACACGAGGGATGTTATTACATAATCAATCCCGAACCCTATATTTTGGCAGGCCAGGTTGGAGTAGAAAGCGGCGATATTTCTGATTATCATATTGAGGAAAACTTTGCTCCTTTACATCAGACCGAAGATCTGGGATCATTTCTTGAATATTACCTGGAAATTCAGAGTGGTATTTTTTCTGTGGCAACTTTTACCGGAAAAACTGCCCCTCCGTTTACCAATTATCGAAAAAGCCTTGTTTCATACCTGGGCATACCCCAAACTTTTCCTCGAGAAAATTATAACCCAATTTATCAGGAACGTAAGGAATATAGATTTGTTCCTCCACCCTGGGAATGTCCTCCAGAATACAAGGAGTTCCCGGAATATACTAGCTATATTCCTGCCGCCCGCCCTCCTGGCGAGGTTAGAATCAAAAGTGGGAGTTTTTTCACCACAATTGCTGATCAGGAGCAAAGTGGTTGGGGAATGTTCTTAACCGGTTCTTACCAGCTTTTTAATCAGTTTAGTATTAAAGGCAGGGTTATGAGAAAGTTTGGAGAATCAGGCTTAACGGGATTAATTGGCCTGTTATCATATAACCCCCCCGGAACCGGTTATTTAAAAGCTTCTCTTGATGTTGGACCCGGTTATTTCCTGGGTAATATAGGGGAGGATTTTGCTGAATTGGGTTGGGAGTTTGGCCTCGATACTGGGATTAATCTCCGCCCGGGAATAGATATTGGATTCCACGGGAAATATAGATTACTCAGGTTTGAGCAGGCAGGACAACCGGTTGATTTTTCGGGTTGGGACCTGGGGGGGAGTATAATTATTCGGTTTTAGAAAATGAAAACCAAATTATCCGGCCTTGTTTAAAAATAATCATTTTTTTTGTTTATAATTTAGCAATGATGGCTGCTTGGTGTATGAGAAATTGAATTTTGGGGTGGCCGGGGAGTTGCCCCAAAGTAAATTCTTTTTTGCTTTTATTGGACCCCAAAGGGATATCCTTTTATGTTGATTTGGCAGGAAATCCTTTAACTTTTAACCTGGGGGCAATTTTTAATTTGGTCCTGAGTTTTTTTCTGATGTCTATGAACCTGTCTATTCTCGGAATGATTGGAGCGGTTGTAAATATGCTGCTCCTTTTTTGCCTTAGAGAATAAAAGGGCTGTAGCATAAAAATCAGCCCAGGAGGATTTAGAAGGGAAAATTTTTAGGCCTGGAAATGGGAGGAGGAGAAATAATAGGGGCAGGTTCTGCCGCAAAAAGGGGTAAATGTTAGTTCCCGAGGTGGGCCGCGCAACCTGATAATAATCTTATCCCGGGAAAATTGGAGGGGAAAAG
>PWFS01000120.1 GCA_003554145.1 Halobacteroidaceae bacterium
AAGAAAAGAAGGAGGAAAACTGTGGTGCTGGAGATGTTTCTGGCCTGGAAAACCTCCGGGAAGGAGGCGGTTTTTTCCCGGGCCGATCCCTTTATAATATATTATAGCAAAGTAATGCAAGTAAAAAATCACCCCAGGGGGTAATTATTTGGACCGGGATAAGCCACACCTCTTTTCCCGTACTTACTAAAACGGGTTTTATTGCAGGAAAATTAGAGAGAATATAGAAATATATAGGAGAAAACAGAAGGGGGATTTCCATGAAAATAAGGGTTGACGCGGAGGAGTGTATTGGCTGCGGACTTTGCATTGATGCCTGCCCGGAGGTATTTGAATGGGATGATGAAGGCAAGGCTCGGGCTATTAAGGAAGAAGTCCCTGCTGGAGAAGAGGAATGTGCCCGGGAACAGATTGAAGTTTGCCCCACAGAAGCTATAGAAGAACTGTAGCTGAATACTTTCCGCCCTAATATTAAAAACAGGCCCGGTTTGATCAACCGGACCTGTTTTTTTAGTTAAGATGAGACCTGATCCAATTCGTCGTGGAAATCTTCTTTATACTGGAGAAGATAGAGATTGTGATAAAAACCTTTCTGTTCCAGAAGCTCTTGATGATTGCCCATTTCTCGAATTTTCCCCTTATGCATGACAATAATTTTATCAGCATTTTGGATGGTGGAAAGGCGATGAGCCACAACTATATTGGTCCTTCCGGCCATGAGCCGGGGCAGGGCATCCTGGATCAGGATTTCAGTTTCGGTATCAATGTTGGCGGTGGCTTCGTCCAGGACCAGAACTGCAGGATCAAAAGCCAGGGCCCGGGCAAAGGCCAGGAGCTGTCGCTGACCGGAGGAAAAAGTAGATCCTCTTTCCATGACCTCCTCATCATATTTCTGGGGTAATTTCTCAATAAAGGTATGGGCATTGACCAGGCGGGCAACTTCTTCAATTCTTTGATCGGCGATATTCTTATTATTAAGCCGAATATTATCCCTGATGGTTCCCGAGAAAATAAAGACGTCCTGTAAAACCAGGCCAATATTTTTTCGCAATTCCTGGGTAGAGTATTCCCGGATATCGTATCCATCCAGCAGGATCTGTCCTTTTTGAATATCATAAAAGCGGCTCAGGAGGTTAATTATGGAACTCTTCCCTGCCCCGGTAGCACCAACCAGGGCCACGGTTTCACCGGGTTCAATGGAAAAACTAATGTCTCGTAAGACCCACTCTCCTTCATTATAGGCAAACCACACATTTTTAAACTGGATATGCCCCCGGGCTGAAGGCAGAGGACGTGGTTTTTCCGGATCTTTGATATCCGGTTCCCGATCCCGGATTAGAAAGATTCTTTCCGCGGAGGCCATGGCCGACTGCAGGATATTATATTTTTCAGTCAGGTCATTAATGGGCCGGAAAAACTGCTCCATGTAATTGATGAAGGCATAAAGGACTCCAAATTCCAGGACACCCCGTAAAACGCTGCCTCCCCCAAACCACAGGATCAGGGCAACTCCCAGGGCATAAAGAACTTCCATGGACGGGCGGAAAATGGCAAAGACTTTTAATTCCTGCATGGAAGCCCGGAAATGATCCTGATTGATATTATCGAATTCGCTGAATTTGCGATCTTCCTGCTTAAAAATCTGAACTATCCGCATTCCCGAGATATTTTCGGCAAAGGAAGCGTTAATCCGGGCCAGTTTTACCCGAACCTGGCGGTAAGCCTCCCGGGCCTTGATACGAAAGATAGCTGTAACAAAAAAGATCAGGGGTAAAACCGCAAAGGAGATCAGGGCCAGCTGCCAGTTTAGGCGGAGCATTACAATTACTATCCCGATCAACATAAAAACGTCCCGGAAAAGATTTACCAGGATGGCAGTATACATTTCATGCAGGGTCTGGGTATCATTGGTGACCCTGGTTACCAGTCTTCCGACCGGGTTACCATCAAAAAAGGATAAGGGTAGCCGTTCCATGTGACTGAAAAGTTCCTGGCGGATATCGTAAACGATTTTCTGACCGGTGTACTGGAGCATATATATCTGACCGTAATTCAATACGAACCCCAGGCTGATTATCAGCAGGAAAATTAAACCCAGGCGAATAACCGAGGAGATATCCCGGCTTCTAAATTGCTGCAGTTGTTCCCCCTCCAGGAGGGTGGCAGAAAAATTTTCATCCGGGGTAATTATGGTAAATGTTCCATTAACCTCTGCAACTTCCCGGGTGGTTTCCCGGGTGATTACCCCGGGGATGAGGAAATAGTCCCCTTCGGCCCGGATTACCTGGAATTTATCCCCCGGGGGTGGTTCTTCTTCAAACCAGTCCTGGCGATAGAGATACCTGTTGTTAAATTCAATGGCTTCCTCGGGGGCCTGATGGGCAGGAATTTCCACATAGGGGATATCATAGGCATTAATATGATTATCAATGGCCATTTGAACCAGCAGGGGTCGGGCCAGCTCGGTACCGGTTATTAATAGCAACATAAGAATGGAAATTAAAACCAGGGCCCAGTACGGACGAGCATAGGCCAGAAGCCTTTTCATCAGGCGAGCATCATATGCTTTTCCCAGTTTTTCTTCTTCATGGAAATATTGCAAGGCAGTTCACTCCCAATCAGCTTACACTGTCAATTTTTTCTTCCAGGAGTTGTTTTTGATAGAGCTGACGGTAAAGTCCATCTTCTTTCAGCAGATCTTCATGTTTACCTTCCTGGGTAATCTCTCCTTCTTCAATAACAATAATATTATCTGCAGCTTTCAGAGTGGAAATGCGGTGGGCAATAAGGAGAGAGGTCCGATCAGCCATAACCTGTTTTAAATTCTGCAGAATGGCCTCTTCAGTCTGGGTATCAACTGCAGAAAGGCTGTCATCAAGAATTAAAATCCCAGGATCTTTTATAAGGGCTCGGGCCAGGGAAATCCGCTGTTTCTGACCTCCAGAAAGGGTAACCCCCCGCTCCCCAACCAGGGTTTCATATTTCTGAGGAAAATCAATAATGTTATCATAAACCTGGGCCATTTTGGAATAGTCTTCAATTTCCTTCAAAGAACGTCCGGTGGAGGCAAAGTCAACGTTTTCTTTTATGGTAGCTGAAAAGAGAAAATTATCCTGGGGAACATAACCAATAGAGTTACGCAGGGTTTCCAGGGGGATCTGATGAATATCGGTGTCGTCAATGAAAACAGTTCCCCGGGGTGGATTGTAAAGCCGCAGGAGGAGATTCATCAGGGTGGTTTTGCCGGAACCGGTTCGACCCAGAATGCCTACGGTTTGCCCGGGAGCAATACTGAAGGTAATGTTTTTCAGGACTGGTTCTTCGGCTCCGGGATAGGCAAATGATAGGTTGCGGAATTCAATTTTACCCTGCAGATTTTCCAGGGGTACTGCATCAGGTTCATCCGTTATATCAGGTTTATTATCCAGGAGGGTGTTCAAACGGTCCATGGAGGCCTTACCTCGCTGGATCATATTGAAAACCCAGCCGATGGCCATCATTGGCCAGGTTAACATTCCCAGGTAGCTGTTAAAGGTAACAAAATTACCCAGGGTAATGGTCCCATTAATGACCAGAACACCACCATACCCCAGGACAATTATGAAACTCAAAGCGGAAATAAACTGGACCAGGGGCATAAAAAAGCCCCAGACCCGTATCAGGTGCATATTGGTATCCACATTTTTTTGATTGACCTGGCTGAATTTTTCTTTTTCTTCATTTTCCTGGGCAAACCCCTTAACTACCCGGATCCCGGAAAAATTTTCCTGGGTGCGGTCGGTCAGGTCAGAAAAGGCTTCCTGAACTTTTTTAAAACGGGAATGGATTAGCTGGCCGAAGCGGGTAACAATGGCAGCCATGAAGGGCAGTGGTAAAAGGGCAACTACGGTTAAACGCCAGTCAATAGTAGTTATCATCATAATAATAATAATGGAGGTTAAGAACAGGGCGTCGATGGAAAGAACAATACCGGGACCAAGGGCCATGCGAACTGCCCGGATATCATTGGTGGCGTGGGCCATCAAATCGCCTGTTTTATGGCGATTAAAAAATTCAGTGGATAGATTTTGCAGGTGGCGGAAAAGCATATTGCGCAGAGTATATTCCATGCGGCGGGCATTGCCCATAACGTACATTCGCCATAAGAAGCGGAAAAAAGCAATAAAAAGGGCCAGCCCCATGAGCACCAGAATAAAAATTAAAATCCCCTGCTGATCGACCTGCCGGTCAGCGATCATGTCGGCAAATCGGCCCAGTAACTGGGGAATGATTAACTGCAGGGTATTGGTTCCGATTAAGGCCAGGATACCCAGGATATAGTATTTCTTATTTTCTCGGAAGAATTCCTTGAGTCGGAAAAAAGTTTTCATGTCTTGACGCCCCTTGAAAATATTTATCCATACCTACCTATTATATAATACTTTATCAAATTATAAAAGGCAAATGGCGAAAAATATAATTGTTATTAAAAGGAAGTAACAAACTGAACAGGGAATGTTTTTTTACAGGACAATAAGGGAGGAATCTTGCTTTTATTGATACCGTTTGGGTGCTGGAGAAGCTGTTTTTATCCCTGATGGAACGGGACTGGGACCGGGGATTGAAGGTTCTTTCAAAAAAGGGAACCCTGTTTTTCATTTTATCAGCACCTGGCAGATAAAACCGCAATATACTTGACAATAAGGAGGAATTAGGATATAAATATTGTGTATGGGTAATATAGATATCATATTTTTTTGGAGGGGAAAAGATGCCAGCTTACGATTACCGCTGTTCGCAGTGTGGAGATTTTGAAATAATTCAGTCCATGAACGAAGATGCTTTAACCGAGTGCCCCGAGTGTGGAAATCCGGTGCGAAGACTGATCAGTAAGCCTGCCGTGATTTTTAACGGTTCTGGCTTTTATTGCACGGATTATTCCGGTAATAATAAAGGGGAAAAAAAAGGTAGTTCCAAAGATAAATCGGCCTAGTTCCTGTCCTGCAGGAACTATTTTTTTAGGGAGGGCTAAAAATTGGCAGGGCCCCTGTACAAAAAAATATTGATCAAGAGTTTTAAAGGTGGAGTTCTCCGGCAGCAGGAGGACGAGGTTGTGGTAGAAAGTTATCTGACCATTGTCCTCAATGGTGTGGAAATATTAACCCTGCAGATGACACCGCAGCTGGAAAAGGAACTGGCTACCGGGTTTTTGGTGGGGGAGGGCTTTATTGAAAAATATCAGGATATCAGGGAGTTCAGGCTAACTGTTGACCGGAGGGTGATTGAGATAATAACCCGGGAGGGAAAGCCTCCCGATTTTACCCGAATGGGGCCGCGGGTTCTGGCCAGTGGTTGTGGTCGAGGCTTTTCCCATTTAGGCATTAAACAGCGGGAAAGAATAAGGGAACTTTCTCCCGGCCCGGAATATGAGGCGGAGCTTTTCCCGCAGTTGATGGAGGGCCTGGAAAAAGCGGGAAACATCTTTTCCCTTACCGGTGGTACCCATGCCGCTGCTGTTGCTGATGCCCGGCAGGGCATAATTTTTGCCTGTGAGGATATTGGCCGGCACAATGCGGTGGATAAAGTTCTGGGTTGGGTTCATCAGCAGGGTATGGCTTTTAAGGATAAGATATTGATCTGTAGTGGCAGAATATCAGCAGAGATGGTCGGTAAAGCCCTGGTACCTGGAGTTCCCGTGATCCTCTCCCGTTCGGCCCCAACCACTGCGGGGGTGGAACAGGCCCGGGAGTTTAACCTGACCCTGATTGGATTCTGCCGGGGCGGCCGTTTTAATCTCTATGCTGGTGAGGACCGGGTTAAGTTTTAACCTGGAGAGTTCGCAGGCGGTTTAAAGCCGCAGCAATTTCCAGAGAACGGGGTCGGGCATAATTGCCCTGGGGCTGATTTTTAAACGGGGAAGCTATTTCCACTCCTTCTTTTTGGAGACGTTCTTCAATTATGGATAGGATCTGATCGATTGTTTTTTCCCCGTCAATTATTTTTTCCCGGAGAGCATAGAAGATTAGATCGCCAATGGCCCGGGTCTGGCTGGGATCAACAATCTGTTCAACATTGTGCAGGTTGATATTTTCCCGGCCAAACTGGATGGCTTCATCCGCCCGGGATTTTATTTTGACTTTTTTCCCTTTTCGGGGATTTAAGCTCTGGGGCTGGGGTTTTCGCTGCAGAACATCGCCAAATTTTTCTCCCCCCTCTTTCTGGCGAAGGGTCTGATAATCACTGGCAATATTCCTGGCTTCCCGGGAAACGTCGCGGGCCTGATATTCATCCATCATGATCACCGTATCGGCAACATCAAAGTAATCACCGGAACCACCGATAACCAGAATCGTTGATACTTTGCGGTCAGTATATAAATGGCCCACCTTATCAATGAACGGGGTTATCGGTTCTTTATTCTTGGCTACCAGTTGTTGCATGCGCATATCCCTGATCATAAAGTTGGTTGCTGAAGTGTCTTCGTCCATCAATAAAACTTCTGCTCCCGCCTCCAGGCCTTCCAGAATATTTGCTGCCTGGGAGGTACTGCCGCTGGCTTCCTCGGAACAAAAATTACCGGTGTCCTGCCCATAAGGAAGATTGTTGATAAAGGGGGTAATATTTACTTTTTCCACCCGGCGTCCGTCTTCGGCCCTGATTTTTAACGCAGTGGGAGAGGCCACCACTCTTTCCCGACCATCACCGGGAATATGATTATAGACGCTGCGTTCCAGGGCCCGCAGGAGTGTTGATTTGCCATGATAACCGCCTCCCACGATCAGGTTGATCCCCGTGGGAATTCCCATTCCTTTTATGGTTCCCGCATGGGGGGCTTCCAGTTCTACTTCCAGGGAAGAAGGAGATTGGAAGGGAACTGCCTCCCGGGCGGGAAGGGGACGTTGATCAACCCCACTTCGTCTGGGCAGAATTGAGTTATTGGCAATAAAGGCAATCAGGCCTTTTTCTCTTAACTGGCTTCGCATTACTTCCTGATCTTCCACTACCTGGAGGTGTTGGATAAGGGGGTTACGCTGCAGAGAAGGAAAAAACAGGGAGGCCTGAACCAGGCGGGGGATTTCGTCGATAAGCATTTCCTCTGCCTGCCGGCCCAGAACCCGGCGTCCCCGGGCGGGAAGGCCAATAAAAAGGCGGGCCTCAACCATGTTCTCTGTTACTCGGACGCTGCTCCTTTCCAGGACCTCCTGGCCCGGATTATCCACTGCTATCAGGCCGCTTTTTCCGGTCCCCCGGTTCCCCCGGCATATTTTTCGGATTTGCTGGTGAATTATCCTGGTTAAATAATCATTGAGACCGATATTGCGGATAAAAGGGCTAAAGGTGGCCTGGGGAAACTGGGCTCTTTTTTGATCAACTTTAACTGCTATCTGAGAGGGCCCGGCAAAGGGATCCCCCTGCACATAATAAAAAATCAGGTCAAAGTCCGGAAAATGAAAAGTTTCACCCTGAAGATCCTTATATGCTTTGTATCCCTTGTTATCAATCCGATTAAGAATCTTTTTTAATCTCTCCATTCTGATACGCTCCTTTCCCCTTAATACTATAAAAATATATCATAAAACTACCCGGGAATGCAAAGTTAGGAAAAGGTATTTAACCTGCTCCCGACGAAAAATAGACTTAATTGTAACCCTGGAGGGAGGGTCTGAATTGGAGATCAGACGTTTTAGACGGGAAGATTCTGATGAAGTAGCCGAACATATTAACCGCAGTGATTCCGGGTGGCCGGGCAGTGGATTTATCCACGGGGTGCCCCTGACCGGGGAATATGTACAGGAATGGCTGGAAAGTACTGACTGGGAAATTTACCTGGCCTGGGAAAAGGGCCAAGTAGCGGGCTATTCTACCCTGACCTGTATTGACAGTAAAAAGAAAACCGCCTATATTCCGCTGCTCAATGTGGACCCGGAATTTCATGGCCGGGGAATAGGCCGGCAGCTCCTCTATAAATGTGTTCAGCGGGCTATTGAAGATCGGTATAATCGACTCGATCTTCATACCTGGCCCGCCAACCTTAAGGCCATCCCCCTTTATAAGAAGATGGGGTTTTTCTGGAATCCGGAAACCTCTGTTCATATGGTAAATTATCTACCCCTGATCCTGCAGAATCCCCTGGTCCGTGAATTCATTGATTCCAGGGAATGGTATGGATTTCTGCAGAGGCCCCTCAACCTTTCTGAGGATGAAGAAACCTGGCAGGGGCTGGAGGTTTTTAATTATCGCTGGAGCTGGGAGGATGATCATCTTCTGGTTCGGGTGGACCGCAAGGGAGAGCAAATTGTTAATATTTCGAGCCCTTCCTTTGCCCTTGGACTACACCTGGAGCGGCAAAAAAGTCCCTTAAACGTAGAAAATCACCTCAGCTGGGAAGTAAAAAAAGACCGGGAGGAAACCCCTGTGTTTATCAGCTATCAGGGAGAAGAAGACTTCTGGCCCCGGGGACAGTTTCCGGTAATGATCAGAGAATGGACTGATAAAGAAAAATTTAAACCGGGCCCGGAGATAGAATTACCCCCTGGGGGAGATAAAACAGCGCTGCTTAAGGCCCGGGTCCTATGGCATAACCATCAAATGGAAATGGGAGTTGGGTTGGAACTAAACCCGGTACTCCGGGTAACCGCGCCGGAAGAATTAATGGAAATAAAACCGGGGGAGAAAAAAGAAGTATGGTTTGACCTGGAAAACTGCCTTGATCAGGATCTGGTAGGAGAATTACAAATCCTGGGTTGTTCCCGGCTGGAAATAACTGTTCCGGAAACGGATATTGAACTGGGGCCCAGGGACCGAGGTAGTATTCGCGTGTTCCTGCGGGGTAGGGAAAAGGGTGTAGCTGATCTGAACATGGTTTTTCTGTTCAGGCAGGAGCAGAAACAATTTAAG
>PWFS01000093.1 GCA_003554145.1 Halobacteroidaceae bacterium
CCCCAGGGATCGGTAGCTTCGTCCAGGATCTGCTGAATTTTCTGATTGAGCTTGTCCCGTTCCGACAGCAGTTCATCCAGTTCGGCCTGTCCGGCCACACTGCGCAGTGTGGTCTGGGCCAGCTGGGCAGTGGCCATGCGGTACTCCTCCACATTAACTACGGCCCGATTGGGGTCTACCACCCGGTAATAAATGACGGCATTGACGCTGCAGGTTACATTATCCCGGGTTATCACTTCCTGGGTTGGGACGTCAAGGGTAACAATCCGCAGGGAAATGCGGACGGCCCGGTCAATAATGGGGATAATAATTACCAGGCCTGGTCCTTTTTCGGAAATGAGATGACCCAGGCGGAAAATAACCAGCCTTTCATATTCCTTGGCAATCCGGATGGCATAGATCAGGACCACAATGACAATTGCAACCACAATACCAAGAACCTGTATGGGCATCAGGTATTCCCCCCTCTTGTAGTATGCTCCTCTTTTTTAACCACTATTTCCAGTCCGTCCTGTCCCACTACCTGTACTTCTTCGCCTTCTTCCACGACTTTTCCTTCAACCTCCCGGGCATTCCACAGTTCCCCCTGGGCTCGGACAGTTCCCCGGGGATTGAGGGTGCGGGTAACCAGGGCCTTTTCCGGGATCATGAAGGTCCTTTTTCTCTTGCGGCGGAGGCGGGAGCTGACCCCCCTCTGAATTGCGGTCAGCAGTAATAAGGATACTGCGATCCCGACTCCCAGGACCGTAACCCGGAAAGCCTGGTACCAATCCGGATCCATCAGGGGTTCATGGGGCAGCAAAATTGCTCCAATAACCAGGCTGGCCGCGCCGGATACGCCCAGTACACCAAAACCCGCGGTAACAGCTTCGGCAATTATCAGGCCGATACCGGCCAGAAGGAGAATAATACCGGCGGCATTGGTGGAAAAAAGCCCCAGGCCGTAAACAGCCATAATCAGGGCCAGGGACCCCAGGATTTCCGGGACAAAAGTCCCCGGGGCGCTTAGCCCCAGGTAAACGGCCAGGCCTCCCAGCATCAGTAGCAAAAATGCAATCTGAGGGTTGCTGACCATATTTTGAATCCTTTCCCGCAGATTCATTTCCACTTCCACCACGCGGGCCTCCCTGGTCTGCAGGGTAAAGGTCTGCGCCCCTTTTTCCAGGGTATAGCCCTCCAGTTCAGTCATCATTTGATCGGTGTTGGCAGCCATGAGGTCAATGACCCCTTTTTCCAGGGCTTCCCAGGCGTCCAGGGTTAGATTTTCGGTGACGAATCTCTCGGCAATATCAGCGGGCCGGTCACTTTCCCGGGCCAGACTGCGCAAATGAGAAGCCATGAACTCCATTGTTTTTTCATCTGCTTCCTGGGTTCCAGCCGGGGTTACCATCATGGGCTGAGCTGCTCCCACCGAGGTTCCGGGAGCCATAACCGCAATATCTGCGGCCAGGACTAAAAAAGCACCGGCAGAAGCAGCCATGGCTCCGGAAGGAGCTACCAGGACAATAACCGGGTTGGGATAGGCCTTGAACAACCGGTTAAGTTTCAGGGTGGCATCAACCAGCCCCCCTGGGGTGTCCAGGTGAATTATTACACCTGCAGCTCCTTCAGCTTCAGCCAGCTGCAACTGCCGCTCCACAAAGGAAGCGGTGCCTGAGGTAATGGTTTCCTGAATGGGGATCATATAATAGGTGGGTTCGTTGCCCTGGGCCTGGCCGGGCAGGGAAAAAACAAATAGGGAAACAAAAATAATAATGGTTATTAATAAAGATGGGGTGAAACTACGGTTCATAACCCTTCCACCTCCTCGATTACTGCTGCTTTCTGTATTTTCAGGATAACATAAAGGTTTTAATAAAGCAAAAGGTTTTTGATTTAACCTGCTGAGGAGAAGAAGGGGATTTGTTGATCGTGTCGAAAAAAGGAGAAATGGAAAAAAGAAGAAATGGAAAAAAGAACCCAGCCAGGATTTAGGGGAGGGCCGGTTAATGTTCAGGTGGAGCTTCATTTTTTTGCTGCTGATGATCCTTGCTTATATAATGGGAGGCTGTGCCGGGGATCCGGAGCCGATTAAAGTGGGATTTGTTGGGTCTTTAAGCGGGCCCATATCTGATTTGAGTGTTTCTGGCCGGGATGGAGCAGTTCTGGCTATTGAACAGTTTAATAAAGCAGGAGGGCTGGAAGGGCGCCCCATCCAGCTAGTTACCCGGGATGACGGGCATGATCGCTCTCAGGCCCGGGAAGTAGTGGCAGAACTGATTGCGGCAGAAACTGTAGCCATTATCGGTCCCATGACCAGTTCCATGGCCCGGGCCATGGTGCCGGTGATCAATAGAGAGGAAGTCCTGATGATCAGCCCCACCACCAGTACCAGCTACCTGGAAAGGAGCCATGATTTTTTCATCCGGGTTTATCCCGGTCACTGGGAAAAAACTGCCCTGCTCAGCCGCTATATCATTGAGGAAAAGGAACTGGAGACCCTGGGGGTTATTTATGACCTGTCCAACCACGAGTATACGGTGGACTGGTATTCCCGCTTCCGCATGCCCTTTATCAATCAGGGAGGCGAGATTTTGGTTGCCAGTCCTTTTACCTCGGGCCGGCATTTTAACCATCAGGACCTGCTGCAAAGGGTCCTGGATCATGACCCGGAGGGATTGGTATTCATCGCCGGAGCGGTGGATACTGCCCGTTTGACCCAGCAGCTGCGCAATCTGGGCAGCGATCTCCCGGTATTTGTTCCGGCCTGGGCCAAAACTGATGAATTGATCCAGCAGGGGGGAACTGCTGTAGAAGGGTTAATGGGGGCTCACTTTTTTGATCCCCAGAGTAAAGCTTCTGAATACCTGACTTTCCAGGAGGAATACCGGGATCGATTCGGCAAAAAACCGGAATTCGGCGCTTTTTTCAGCTATGAAGCCCTTCAGGTCCTGCTCTATGCGCTGGAAAATACTGAAAGCTGGAGCGGTAAGGGCTTACGACAGGTAATAATTAACCGGGGTTATTACCCCGGGTTACAGGGTGATTTTTTCATTGACTCCTATGGAGACTGTCAGCGGGAGGAATTTATGTACCGGGTGGAGCAGGGGAGATTTAATAGGATAAATTATTAAATAGTATACAGGGTACTGCAGGTTTTTTTCCTGGAGATGTCGAAATATGAGGCAGGATAAAATAAATTGGGAAAAAGAGTCAATTAGGAGGAGAACCTGATGTCCTTGCGGGTTCTGATCGGGGTACTGCTATTACTGGGGTTAATGCTTTCCGGGGGCTGTGAGCGGGAGCAGGAACCCATCCGGGTGGGTTTTGTCGGCACTTTAAGCGGCAGGGTTTCCGATTTGTCCGTATCCGGGCGGGAGGGTGCTACCCTGGCGGTAGAGCAGTTCAATGCCGGGGGTGGCCTGGAAGGGCGCCCGGTTCATTTGCTCAGTCGGGATGACGGTCATAATCGGGCGGAGGCCCGCCAGGCAGTATCGGGGCTAATTGACGATGAAGTGGTGGCCATAATCGGGCACATGACCAGTTCCATGAGCAGGGCCACCATTTCTTTGATTAATAACGAAGAAATGCTCATGATCAGTCCCACCACCAGCACCAGCTATCTGGCCGGCCGTGATGACTTTTTCCTCCGGGTATATCCCAGCCATCAGGAGCAGATTGACCTGCTGAGCCGCTATATCTTCCAGGAAAAAGGGGTTGAAAATATGGTGGGGGTGTACGACCTTTCCAACCACGAATACACTGTAGACTGGTATACTTCATTTCGACGGTTTTTCAATGAACAGGGAGGCACCATCTTACATTCAGCTGCTTTTACTTCAGGCACAGATTTTAGCCATGAGGAAGTCCTGCAGCGGATTCTGTCCCCCGAGGCCGAAGGAATTTTAATCCTGGCCGGAGGAGGGGATACTGCCCGCCTGGTCCAGGCCCTGCGCCTTCTTGACAGCGATCTCCCGGTTTTTACTGGTGCCTGGGCCAAAACCAGGGAATTAATCGCTCAGGGAGGAACCGGGGTGGAGGGGCTGGCTGTGGCCCATTTTTTTGACTCCGATAGTGAGCAGGAGGATTATCAAAACTTTCGCCGGGAATACCTGGATCGCTTCGGACATGAACCCGATTTTGGCGCATTGTTCAGCTATGAAGCAACCCGGGTCCTGCTCTGGGCCCTGGAAAATACCGATGATTGGAGCGGTTCGGGCCTGCGGGAAATAATTATTGGGGAAGGTCATTTTTCCGGTCTGCAGGGGGATTTCTTTATAGATCGCTTTGGAGATTGTGTAAGAGAAGCCCACATATTCCAGGTGCGGGACGGCGCCTATCAAAGGGTTGATTTCTGATGCGCAAAATGGGGCGGAGCATAAAAACCATATTAATTGCCACCTGTATCCTGGTGGCCGGAGTCCCCCTGCTCGCGGTGGCATTTTCCGCCATGAACATTTTAACCGGTTCCCTGGAGGAGGAAATAACTACCCGGAACCTGCAGCTGGCCCGGTCCCTGGCCGGGGAGGGGGAAAAATTCCTGGAGGAACCGGAAAATATTCTGGGGCAGGTGGGTGATCTGGCCGCCAGCGAAGAATTATCTCCGGCCCAGTTTAACCTGTACCTGCAAACTGTGAGCAACAATTGCCCCTTTTTTGAGCTGGTTCAGGTCCTGGATGAAAGCGGCCGGGTAGAATACATAGCGCCCCAGGCTCCCCAGGACCTGGGCCTGGATATGAGCCGGCAGCCTTTTTATGAGGCCACCCGGGGCCAGGAGGAAGTGTTCTGGTCCGAAACCTTCATTTCCCCCCGGACTGGAGAACCAACCCTTACCGTCAGCCGGGCGGTGGAGGAACGGATGGTAGTTGGCTATCTGAATCTGGCGGAACTTAATAATATTGTCCACCGGGTCCACCTGCCTGAATATTTCTTTGTGGGAATAACCGATACCCGGGGCACCTTTATCGGGCATTCCAACCCCCAGATGACCCTGCAGCGGGTTAACCTGGCGGGAATGGAGATCATTCGCCAGGGACTGCGGAGGGAAGAAGGAAGCTATCATGGCCCCTTTGAGGATCAACATGTCCTGGCCAGCGTTACCAATACCGGAAAAACCGGCTGGCCGGTTATTGTGGCCCGCCACGCCGGAGAAGCTTTTGCTCCCGTTGCCCGCATCAACCAGGTTTTCTGGATCTGGGGCCTGGCGGGCCTGGGTCTCGCCCTGTTCCTGGCCCTGATCAATATCCAGCAGTTTGTTGCTGCTTTTAACAACCTGGCGGCCAAAGTCAAAAAGGTGGCCGGGGGCGATTATGACCTGGCCATGGTTCCCGGCAGTTACCGGGAGTTTAATGAACTCTCCGAGCATATTAAGGTCATGTCCAATGCCATTCGGGCCCGGGAAAGGGCCCTGCAGGAAAACGAAGAATGGCTGGGAACTACCCTTAATAGTATAGGAGATGCGGTAATTGCCTGTGATGTGGGAGGCTTTATCCAGCTGATGAACCCGGTGGCGGAAAGGCTTACCGGCTGGACCAGTCAGGAAGCCCGTAATCAACCCATGGAGAGGGTTTTTAAAATTATAAATGATCAAACCGGTGAGGAACTGGAAAGTCCCACGGTTAAGGCCATTACTCAGGGAAAGGTGATGGGACTGGATCAGCACACCATGCTCCTTACCCGTCGGGGGAAGCGCATTCCCATTGATGATAGTGCGGCCCCAATTAAGGATGCCCGGGGTAATATTGAAGGGGCAGTCCTGGTTTTCCGGGACATTACCGAGCAAAAAGAGATGGAAGATGCCCTCCTGGACAATAAGAATAAAATTGAGAAACTACATGATGTGGCCATAAAGATGGAGCGCAGCCAGAGTGAAGAGGAATTGTACAGGTTGACGGTGGAGGCCGCGGAAGAAATCCTGCGCTTTAATATGTGCACCCTGGATATAGTGGAAGATGGTTATTTTGTTCCCAAAGCCAAGTCCTCCGGTGTTCCAGTGGATGGATCCGCCACCATGCGCTGCGATGAAGGGCTGGCCGGCCGTACTTTTCAGGAAGGAAAGACCATTATCCTGGAGGATATTCAAAAGGATGCGGGAGCTCGCCCGGTAAAATCAATATATCGGTCGGCCATGAGTATGCCCATTGCTGACCTGGGGATTTTCCAGGTTATATCGGAAGAAATCGGGGCCTTCGGGCAGGAGGATAAAGACCTGGCTGAGCTTTTAATCTCCCACACGGCAGAGGCCCTGAAGCGGGTCCGTTCTGAGAAAAAAATTCGCTATATCAGCTTTCACGACAGCCTCACCGGCCTTTATAACCGGGCATATTTCGAGGAAGAACTGAATAGGCTGGATACCGAACGGCAGATGCCCCTGAGCATAATTATTGCTGATGCCAACGGCCTCAAGCTGACCAATGATGTTTTTGGGCATAGGGAGGGAGACCGCCTGCTCCAGGAGATAGCGGCTGTTCTGCAGGAAAGCTGCCGGGAGGAGGATATTATTGCCCGCTGGGGTGGCGATGAGTTTGCCGTTCTCCTGCCGGGGACTGATAATCAAACAGCCCAGAAAGTCTGCTGGAGGATAAGGAAGGCCTGTCAGGACCGGAAGCATGTTCCCATTCAGCCCAGTATATCCCTGGGGGTGGCCAGCAAAGAAGTCAAGCACGAAGACCTGGAGGAAGTTCTTAAGGCCGCTGAAAATCAGATGTACACCAACAAGCTGACCGAAAGCCGTAATATCCGCAACAACATCATTTCCTCTCTGCAGCAGGCCCTGATCCGCCATACCTTCGAGGACGAAGAGCATATGGACCGGGTTCGCAAGCTGGCCCGGAGCCTGGGCGAAAGGTTGAACCTGGATGAAGGGGAACTAGAAAAACTGGACATCCTGGCCGGCATTCATGATATTGGCAAGGTGGCCATCCCGGTGGAGACAATAAAAAAACCTGGTCCCCTTAACCGCAAGGAATGGGAGATGGTTAAGCGCCATCCGGAGATTGGCTACCGTATTGCTGAATCCTCCCCGGAATTTTCCCAGGTTGCCGAATATATCCTGACTCACCACGAACGCTGGGATGGAATGGGTTATCCCCAGGGGCTGAAAGGAGAAGATATCCCGCTCCTGGCTCGAATTATTGGGTTAGTAGATGCCTATGAGGTCATGCTCAGGGGACGGCCGTACCGGCCGGCGCGAAGTAAGCCCGAAGTAATTGCTGAGCTGGAGAAAAATGCGGGGACCCAGTTTGACCCGGAGTTGGTCCGGGAACTGGTGAAAACCCTGGAAGAAGAAGGAGAAATTGAATCATCCCTGTCCTCTGATTAAAAGGAAGGATAACTTGCGAAAACCCGTTTGCCCTGACCGCAAATTAAACCGGGTTAAAACCTGAACAGGGTTCAGATTAACCGCTGGGGCAATGGACTGTATTTCCCGTCCGGGCCCAGGGACAGGCGGTATTTGAACAATTTACACCTGGATTCTCGACCTGTTGCTCTGCGCTTCAGGAGACTTTTCAGCTAAGTATTTCCAAAAATGAAGGAGTGCTGCTGGTGTTAGTTGGGTTTAATCAAAAAAAAAGCCCTGTCTTTTTTCTGATGGTAGCTCTGCTTATTTTTTTTGCGGGTTGCGATTTTTTTGAAGTAGATCAGGAACCCTATAATGTAACTGGCCGGATTGTTGATAAGAACGGAGAGGGAGTAGAGGGGGTAACTATTGCTTTCAACCGGGGGTTCGGAGCAGTAACCACCGATGAACAGGGGGCCTGGACCATAACCGGTTTAACTGGAACGGTGCTGGCAACCCCCTTAAAAACGGGATGGAACTTCAGCCCGTTTAACAAAAGATTAAGCGAGGAAAGTGACGGGGTTCAATTTATCGGGATAGAGGGCGCTGGGATTGGAGATCAGAAAGATTTTCGAACAGGAAGCGGCCTGCATTTTAATATGCGGCTGGCTCCAGGGGCAAAATTCCCCCGGGGCGGAACCAGCCTGGAAGTGAACGGGGATGAGCTGTTCGGTGTAGTGGAGCAGGACTATTATATAGCTGAACTGCCGGTCACCTATCAGCTCTGGCATGAGGTTAAAGAATGGGCTGAAGAGCACGGTTATAGGTTTATGAATCCGGGTCGGGAAGGTAATCAGGGCCATCAAGGGGCAGATCCAACTCCAGGGAATGAGCAGCCGGTTACTGCAGTGAGCTGGTATGATGTTCTGGTCTGGTGTAATGCCCTGTCGGAGCATCTGGAATATCAACCGGTTTATTATGAGCAGGGTGAAGTAATTAAAGATGCTTCTGCCATTGATTATCAACAGGTAAAACAAACTTCTCAGGATGGTTTTCGCCTTCCCACCGTTGAAGAATGGGAACTCGCTGCCCGCTTTATTGGTCCTCAGCAGCCCTCAGATTCTCCCCGCCGGGAACAGGCAGTTTTTGTGGAAGGTTTGTACTGGACCCCTGGTAATTATGCCAGTGGGGCCCGGGACAGTATTGAAAACAGCCAGGCCACCCGGGAAGCCGCCTGGCACCAGGTTAACTCTGCCGGACAGACCCAGCAGGTGGGACAAAAACCCCAGAATGGTAATGATCTGGGCTTATTTGATATGAGCGGTAATGTATGGGAGTGGTGCTTTTCCCCCAGGTCCAAAAATCTGGAATGGAGAATTATTCGGGGGGGCAGCGTGGAAAGCGAGCCCGTCTGGGTCCAGGTAAGCAGGAACTGGGACAGCAAAGCCGATTGGACCGGTAAAGAAGGAGACTGCCGGATCCTGGGTTTCCGACTGGTGAAAAATAAGTGATGGAAACCGGTA